>JBEKZY010000165.1:0-10749 GCA_049509395.1 Thermoguttaceae bacterium
GGGGTAGATTAGCATGTATAGAATAAATCAGTAGGAAATGCGATGAACTTTTTCCTGGCGGCGGCATACTAAAGAAGGGTCTTCCCTTGCATGCCGGTTGGATGCGCGACATATGGCTAAAAAAAAGGACCATTTCATGAGATCGAAGCCAAGGAATGTCTTCGATTGTTGGTATTTTTTGCTTTGGACAGTCCTTTTTTTTACTCTTGCAGCAGAAGCTTTCGGACAGCCCGGACCTCTTTTTCCACAACCTCAGCGGAGAGTCCGAGGACAGCCGTTTCCCGGCATGGCTGTAATTATGGGATATAATTCCGCAAATAGCGATGACCCGAGCGACAACATTTTTCTTCCACCGGACCGGCGGACCCTGCAAAAACTTTCCCAGGCTAAAGAGTTGATAGCCAAGGAACGATACGGCGAGGCGGTGCAGAATTTAGGCGCCATACTTGAGGGTCCGGAAGACTATTTTTTCCAACCGCAAATAAATAAACCCCTGCATCGCAGTTTGAAGGCCGAGGCGCAACATTTGATTGGCCAAATGCCTCGCAAGGGGCGGGAGTTATACGAGTTGGAGTTCGGCGCGAAGGCCAAACGACTTTTAGAAGAGGCGGCGGCCGCGGGCGACGCGCAAGGTTTGGCCGAAGTTTCGCGGCGATTCTTCCATACCCGCGCAGGTTACGAGGCTACTTTTTTGCTCGGCTTAGATCATCTCGACCATGGCAGACCGCTGGCAGGGGCCTTAACCTTGCAACGGCTGGCGGACTCGGCCGAAGCTAGCGACCAATTCGAGCCGGCCCTTTCCTTGGCAATGGCTACCGGTTGGCTGCAATCCGGCGCCCCGGACAAGGCGCGTGAGGCGCTTTTGACCTTACGCCGAAATCATCCCCAACTCGCCATGAAAGCGGCCGACGGCAAAGTTACTTTACTGAACAATGGCGATGAAGCCCTCGACTGGCTGATAAAACTGGTGGGAACCGGGCAGGTTTCGGAGTTGGCCGAATCCGATCGTTGGCTGATGTTCCGGGGCAATCCGCAGCGCAATGCGATTGCCAGCGGCAGTGCTCCCTTGTTGAACCTGTGTTGGCAGTCGCCGGCGACCGACGATCCCTTGATGGAAGAGGTTATGCGTCAGACCCGCCGGGGCATCTTGGAACGAGGTCTTGCCGTGCTTCCCTGTTCGCACCCCCTAGCGGTCGACGACGTGGTGCTAATTCGAGCTTATAAGAATTTACAGGCGCTGGATTTTGCCAGCGGCAAGCGGTTGTGGGAAGTTCCAGTGGACGATTTGCCGGAAAATTCCGCGGCCGCCGGCGATAACGATCCGAATGTGCAAGCATCTGTAATGGCCGTCTTACTGAGTCATCGCGCATTGAACGACACCACCTTCGGCACGTTAAGCAGCGACGGACGGCTGGTGTTTGCCATTGAAGAGTTGGGGTCGGAGCAGGATATGGATTCGGTTCGCAGGGGGATCAATTTCAATAACTTTACGATTAACAAGGCCTCAAATCGACTTGCGGCTTATGACATCCGCACGGGCAAACTCAAGTGGCAGTCGGGAGGGGAGGCCGAGGATTATGGCGTTCGCCTGGCGGATACTTTTTTCCTTGGTCCGCCGCTGCCCTTGATGGGGCAATTGTACGTACTGGCGGAAATGAAGGGCGAAATCCGCCTCTTGGTTTTGGACGCAACCAATGGGAATCTTTCCTGGTCGCAGCAATTATTGGCCGTGATGGAACAGAACTCCCAACAAATTCCGCCCATACGGCGAATGTCGGGCATTTCGCCCTCATACGCGGACGGGATTTTGGTGTGTCCCACTTCCACGGGGGCCCTGGTGGCCGTGGAGTTGGCTACCCGCTCGCTGTTATGGGGCTATCGCTACGCACGCGATATGCAGAGCGATCAAATGGAGCGGATGCCGATATCCGTTTATGGAGACGCCGGGCTCTCCGCGAATCGTGCAGTCGACGCCAGCGTCTGCATTGCCGACGGTCGAGTTCTGGTCACGCCTATCGACTCCGACTCGCTGCATTGCCTGAACCTCATCGACGGCGAACTTCGATGGAAATACAAACGGCAAGACGACATGTATACGGCATGCGTGCATCAAGGCAAAGTGGTATTGGCGGGGCGGCATCAGGTGCAGGCTATTCGCCTGGCCGACGGGAATCCGGGCTGGGAGGGCCGGGTAATTTCCCTGCCTGAACGCGTGATGCCCAGCGGCCGCGGTTTTATGAGCGGCGATCGCTATTTTCTGCCCCTGGATTCGGCCGAAGTGGCCACGATCGACTTGGCAGAAGGCAAAATAATTCACCTTTCCAAGTCCCGCAAGGGCTTCGTGCCCGGCAACCTGATCTGCTACAAAGGCCGGGTGATTTCGCAAGGTTACGAGGGAGTGGACGTTTTTTATCAACTGGACACGGCGACCGTTGAAATCCAGAGGCGATTGGCGGCGAATCCCGCCGATGCCGATGCGCTGTGTTTGCAGGGCGAAATCCTGCTCGATGCCGGCAAGCGCCCGGAGGCGATCGATTATTTCCGCCGCGCATATGCCACCGATGCCGATCCTCATAGCCGCGAACTATTGCGCGACGCTTTGCTGGAAGGATTGCAGCAAGAGTTTGCGGCATATCGCAGTCAAACGGCCGAAATCGAACAACTCTTGGATGATCCTTCGCAGCAAGCGAATTATCTTCGCCTGATGGCCGCGGGTTTGCGCCAGTCCGGCGATTTGGCGGCCGCCTTCGAGGCATGCCAGAAGTTAATTGATCTTGAAACCGAATCGCTGCCGTTGGAAACGGCGGGCAAGTCGTTATCGGTGCGCCGCGATCGATGGATTCAGGCCCAATTGGCGGCGCTTGTCATGGAAGCCAAGGGTGAAACGGCCGGAAAGATCGACGCCGCGATTCGCGATCGATACCAGTCGGCCAAATCCTCGGGATCGATCGAATCGCTGCGGCGATTTCTGGCTTATTTCGGCAACCAGCCGATTGCGGCAGAGGCCCGGGCGGAATTGGTTCGCAAGCTTATACTGGCTAGCCGCATGCTGGAAGCCGAGATGGCGCTTTGGGAGAGCTTTCCTTCGCCGGATTCGACGGCCAACCCTCCCGCCCTGGCTGTAGTTGCCGAAATGCTGCGTGAAATGGGGCGAGATGAATCGGCGGCATCGACGTACGACTGGCTCCGCCGGCGATTCGGCAAGGTAGTCTGCCGCGGGGGGAAAACCGCCGAACAACTCATCAACGATCTGCCCGCGGACAACGGCATACTCAAACTGCTGAATCGCAAAGACCTCTGGCCCGTCGGAAACGTGGAAAATACCGCGAAGGATGCAAGAAACGGCACACCAACCAACTACGGGCGTCTTCCAGTGGAATTCAAAGGAATGCCCGGTCCGTATTTTGAAAATGTAAACCTGACCTTTGACCAGAACAGGCGCGAGCTATCAGCCTCGGATGGATTGGGCAATGATCTGTGGAAGATCCCTTTATATGAAGATCGCCTGCGGCGCCAGCAATATAATGCGTATAATCCGGGGATCGCACATGCGCGGGCGTTGGGACATCTGTTGCTGTTATCGGCTGGGGGCAGCTTGTTTGCCATCGATACGCTGCGGGCCGGAGAAAAGAATCCGCCCAAAATCTTGTGGTCTCAAAGCATGGCTGACATATCAGGCGACCCGGCCGACATGCAACCGATTTTTCCGCAGGGAGCGTTTGCGGGCGTGATGCAAATGCGCATGATGCAAATGTACAATCAAAACCACGATCTGGAGGCGGCTACCGATCGATATGTATGCTTGCAGCGATCGCGGAGCTTAATCGCCCTGGATCCGTTTACCGGAGAGACGCTTTGGGTGCGTCAAGACATTCCGCAGGGCAGCGTCGTTTTCGGCGATGAAGAATATATATTCGTGCTTCCGCCCGATAAGCCCGAGGCCCTTGTGCTGCGGTCATTAGACGGCGAACAGGCGGGCACGAGAAAGATACCGCGCACGGAAATAAGCGTCGGTAATCCCGGCGGACAGGTGACAAAAAGTTATTCTCCGTTGAGCGATTTTTGCCCGATCGCCTTGGGCCGGAACTTGGTTTTTTGGCGATTGGAACAAAATCGCCGCATATTGGAAGTATTTGATCCATGGACGCAAAAATCGGTGTGGCCGAGCCGGGAGTTCTCATTTCATGCCCAATATTCCATCCTGGGGAACGAACTCATCGGCGTTTTAGAACCCAAAGGGGAATTTGTTCTACTGAATTTGGCCGACGGCCGCCCAATCGCCGAATTAAATCTGAAAGCCCAGCCGTATCTTGCCGATCTAACGCTGATCGCGTCGGAAAATCAATACCTGGTATTGGCTCACGATTCGTATCAGGATCCAAACGCTCACCAGTTGCGTCAGTTGCAGCCCTTCGGCTCGAAACAGGTTTTAAAAGGTCGCTTATATGCCATCGACCAGAGCGGCAAACTCGCCTGGCCGGAGCCGGTCGAGATCAAGGATCAGCAGCTTTTGACAAGCCAACCGCGGGGCCTGCCCATACTGTTGTTTGCATGCCAGAGATTCGAGCAAAAGCCGAATTCACCCGGGCGCACTTTATTAACTGTACTGGGCATCGACAAACGATCCGGCCAGGCGGTTTATAGCAACGAGCTTTCCAGGCCAAGCGGCATACTCAACGTCGTGGGAAATGCGGAGAATAAGACAGTCAATCTAATGATGCAAACCCAAACCGTCACATTAACATTTACCGACAAGCCGTTCCAGCCGCCCGAACAACAGAGCCAGGCAGCAAAGGCCAAACAACCCCAGGGGAATGCCGCCCGAGCCTTGTTAAAGTCGCTGGAAAAGACGATGGGGCAGATGTTCGGCCTACCCGGGGAGGATTCGCTTGACGATGAGGAGCCGTAAATATTTTCTTTACGAAAAGTCGGAATATTGGGTGCCATGTCCACGCTTGCGCGGACATGCTGAGGTTTTATCGCATCACCTACATGCCCACGACAAGCGTGGGCATGGCGCCCCTGCAAGATTGTCCATGAAACTTTGGTAATTATCCCGGTCGGACATTGTTCCGTCTTTATGAATATTAAAAATGCAAATTTATGTTTGTTGATCGCGTTATTATTTACCGCGTTGTGGCCGGCCGGGGCGACGGCGGCCGTTAAAAACGCCGACGTGGATCACGTAGTCAATCGCGGTTTAGAGTGGCTGGCCGCACACCAGACGCGATTGGGCAGTTGGTCGGCCAATAACGAGCGTTACCCTACGTCGATGACCGCCATGTCGGGGATTGCCTTATTGTGCGAGGGTTCCACGACTACGCAAGGCAAATATGCGGCGAATATAAGGCGCACGGTGGATTATCTCGTCAGCCGCAGCCGCAAAAACGGGCTGATAGGCGACCCCACGCGCGACGACCGTTATACATACGGGCACGGTTTTTCCATGCTCTTTCTTTCGCAAGTGCTGGTCGAAGAAGAAGATGCCGATCGGAGAGCTCAATTGGTAGACGTTTTGACCCGGGCGGTGGTTTTCACGGGCGAGGCCCAAACCGAGCCTGGCGGTTGGGGTTACGTGAGCGCGAAAGACGGCGGGGGATTCGATGAAGGATCGACCACCATCACGCAAATTCAAGGGCTTCGCGGCTGCCGAAACGCCGGCATTCCCGTACCCAAGGAAATAATCGATAAAGCCGTAAAATACATCAAAAACTGCACCGGCGCCGACGGTGGCGTACAATATAATTCCAAGGGCGGCGGAGGACGGCCGGCCATTACCGCCGCGGCCATAGCCTGCCTGTTCAATGCCGGAGAGTACGACAGCCAATACGTCCCTAAACTAATGGAGTATTGCCGCCATCAACTAGATAACATTTCAAACCAGGGATTCGGACACTGGCATTATGCACACTACTACTACTCCCAAGTGCTTTACCGCGAGGGCGGCAAGACATGGGAATCCTATCGCGATAAAATATTCGAACGGATCGTTCAAGAGGCCGGACCCGACGGCTCCTGGAACCAAGGTTACATCGGTCCGGTTTTTACCACCGCCGTCAATCTCACCATCCTGCAACTCCCCAAAGGCGCCCTGCCTATTTATCAACGCTAATCAAACCACAAAGCCGCAACCAATGGAATCGCGACCAACGCTCGCGGCTTTATGATCGCTAAGAGATATTTTTTAATTATCAAGAAAGTCAAACATGTCACAGCAACAATTGAACTCGCGGGATAATGAAGCCATCGAACGCCTCGGATCAGCGCGGCAAAAGATCATGAAACAGTTGGCGCAAGTCATCGTGGGCCAGACGGACGTGATCGAAGAGCTGTTGATTTCGCTTTTTTGCCGGGGGCATTGCCTGCTGGAAGGCGTGCCCGGGCTGGCCAAGACGCTGATGATCAGCACCCTGGCGCGGACGCTGAATCTAAGTTTCAGCCGCATCCAGTTCACACCCGATCTGATGCCTGCCGACATCACCGGCACCGACGTGATCGAGGAAAACCGTTCCACCGGATCGCGGGAATTTCGTTTTTTGGAAGGGCCGCTGTTCAGCAACGTGATACTGGCCGACGAAATCAACCGTACCCCGCCGAAAACACAGGCGGCCTTGCTGGAGGCGATGCAAGAACGGCAGGTCACCGCCGGGCGGGTGCGGCACGCCCTGGCCGATCCGTTCTTTGTCCTGGCCACGCAGAATCCCATCGAGCAGGAAGGCACTTATCCACTGCCCGAGGCGCAACAAGATCGTTTCATGTTCAAGGTGTATGTAAAATATCCGAGTTTCGAGGAGGAGTTCGAGGTCGCGCGGCGAACCACCTCTTTGCAGGTCGACAACATCGAGACGGTCTTGACGGCGGGTGAGATTCTGGAATTGCAGCGCATCGTCCGCGAGGTACCGGTGTCGGATCACATAATTCGCTACGCCTTGGCCTTGGTGCGTCAGACGCGTGTCCGCGAGCCCGGCGTGCCCGATTTCGTCGCCGACCAGCTTGGCTGGGGCGCCGGACCGAGGGCTGTGCAGTTTTTGATCCTAGGCGCCAAGGCAAGGGCACTATTGCTCGACCGTACGTATGTAACCTGCGAAGACATTCAATCGCTGGCCAAACCGGTGCTGCGGCATCGGCTGGTGTTGAGTTTTACGGCGGAAAGCGAAGGCGTAACGCCCGACGAAATCATCGACCGGATTCTGGCAATCACTCCCAGCCGCGAAGACGAGCTAACCAATGACCCGCGATTCCAAAATATTTTTGCATCCTGAAGCGATCAAGCGGATCGCCAGGCTCGATCTCAGGGCGCGGTACGTGGTTGAAGGATTCCTTTCCGGAATGCACCGCAGCCCGTACTTCGGGCAGTCGATCGAATTCCGCCAGCATCGCCAGTACACTTACGGCGACGACCTGCGCTACGTCGATTGGAAAGTCTGGGCCAAACAGGATCGCTACTACGTCAAACAGTTCGAGGAGGAAACAAATCTCCGTTGCACGCTCTTGGTCGACGTATCGGGCAGCATGCGCTACGGCAAGGGCCCGATGAACAAGTATGAATACGGCTGCAGCATCGCCGCCAGCCTGGCTTACTTGCTCCTCAGGCAGCAAGACGCCGCGGGTTGCGTGGCCTTCGACGACGCAGTGCGCATGACCGTGCCTTTAAGGACCAAGCGGAACCATCTCGATTCGATAATCCAGGCGATGGAGATCTGCTCGCCGCGGAACAAGACCAACCTCTACCAAATTCTCCGCAACGTGGCCGAAAACTATCCCCGCCGCGGTTTGATGGTGCTGGTTTCGGATCTGCTTGTCCAGCGGGAAGGATTGTTCCAGGGTCTGAGGCTGTTGCGCAGCCGCGGGCACGACATATTGATATTTCACGTGCTTGACGACGACGAATTGGACTTCCCCTTTACCGGGCCGACGCGCTTCGAGGGCATGGAAACGGCCGATCAGCTTCGCTGCAATCCCCGCGCGCTAAGGGAAGGATATTTGGCGGCGCTTAACGTCTATCTGGAGGAAGTGCGACTGGGTTGTACGCGGCATCAGGCCGACTACGTGCAATTGCGCACCAGCCAGCCCCTGGATGCCGCATTGGCGGCTTATTTGAGCAACAGGTTGGGAAAACAGAGAAAATAACAAACAAACGTTCCCACGCAGGAGCGTGGGAACGAGATGATAGCAAATAACATGCCGACTTTTGTTCATCCGTTGCTGCTATGGGGACTGCCGATCATCGGCTTGCCGGTGTTGATCCATCTTATCAACATGATGCGGCATCGCCGGGTGGAATGGGCGGCGATGGAATTCTTGATTGCAAGTCAAAAGAAGCATCGCACGTGGATCCTTCTTAAGCAATTTCTTTTGTTGCTGATGCGGATGGCGGCAATCGCGGCCATTGTATTACTGGTTGCACAGCCGCTTATGCGCCATTATTGGGGCAGTCTCATGGGCGGAACGAAAACGCATCATGTAATTCTGCTGGACGACAGCTTTTCCATGTCCGATCATTGGGATGACACCACCGCTTTTGCCGAGGCCAAGCGGGTGATCGAACGCATCGGGGCGGAGGCCGCCCGGCACGTGCAACCGCAGGTCTTCACGTTGCTGCCTTTTTCGCATGCACGGCGGCATAGTTCCGCGCAAAACGACTTGATCAATTACCGACTGGGCAACGATTTCGCCGGCAAATTGGCTGAGACGCTCAAAAAGACGGAGGTTTCGCAAACCGATGCCGGACCGGCCGAGGCCTTGCGGGCGGTCAATCAGTTGTTGGGCGAGCCAGAGGACGAGCGGCGGATTTTGTACATCGTTTCCGACTTCCGCTCGAAAGATTGGAACAATCCGGCGGACGCGAAAAAAATGCTTCAGCAGTGGCAAACCGCACAGACCGAAAAAATACGCCTTGTCAGTTGCATCGATCAAGCGCGTCCGAATTTGGCCATCGCCTCTCTCAAGCCTGAAGAAGGGATCCGAGCTGCCGGAGTGCCGTGGTTCATGGACGTGGCGATCGCTAATTTCAGCAATGCGCCTGCCAAGGAAGTGTCGGTGGCCCTGGGCGAAGACGGCCATGTGCGTCCGCCGGTCATCTTTTCGGAAATTCCGCCGGGTAAAACCGTGAAAGAGCGGTTCCAAGTGAGTTTTCAATCGGAGGGATGGCACGAGATCACCGCACGGCTGGAAAGCGACGCCGTGGCCGCGGACAATTATCGATTTTACACAATCGATCTACCCAACGACGTGCCCCTGCTTATGGTCGACGGCGACGTGCAAGCCCGGGATGCCCAATTTCTGAATTGGGCCGCGGCCCCGGGCGGATCGGTGCGGACCGGATTGCGCCCGCAATTGGAAACACCCCGATTTCTCAGTCAAAAACCACTGGATGGTTTTGCGGCCCTCATGCTGGCGAATGTCGACCGGTTGGATAGGTCGGCGGTCAAGGCCGTGGAGCAATATGTGGCGGCGGGCGGCGGAGTGGCATTCTTCCTGGGCGAGCAGTGCCAGGCAAAATTTTTCAATGATGAATTGTATAGCGGCGGCAAAGGGCTTTTTCCACTGCCCCTGAAAGGACCGGCCGAACTGCCCATCGATAGGCTGGAAACCGCCCCGGACGTGCAGGTAGACAAGCATTTTATTTTCCGCATATTTGCCGAGCGGAGGAACACCTTTTTGCAGACGGTGATGGTGCATCGTTATTTTGCCGTGCCCGAGGATTGGCGGCCCGAGGCCGATTCGACCGTCCGCGTAGTGGCCCGGCTCCGCAATGGAGCGCCGCTGGTGGTCGAACAGAGATACGGCAAAGGGCGGGTGATGGCGTTTTTGACCACTGCCGCCCCGACGTGGAATAACTGGGCGCGAAATCCGAGTTTTGTAGTAGTCATGCAAGATTTGCAGGCATACCTGTGCCAACGCGACTGGGCCGACGATACGCGGATTGTCGGGGAACCCTTGGAGTTGACGCTTGATCCGGCAAAATACCAGGCGCAAGTCCGATTCGTCACTCCGCGGGAAGGCGCATCGCCCACGGCCACGGCAGATGCGGCGCCCAACGCCGAGGGCAAGCTTTTCGTAGCGCTTAACGAAACCGACGCAAGCGGCATTTATGAGGCCCGGCTTACACTCAGCGATAATTCCGCCGAGATTCGCCGCTTTGCTTTTAACGTGGATCCGGCCGAGGGCAACCTGGCAGCCTTGGACAAGAGTCAATTAGCCGAGCGGTTAAAGGGATTGAAGTATGAATATGAGCAGGCCTCGATGTTCCAGTCGGCGACCGACGAGTTGGCCGGGTACGATCTGAGCGATGTCATTTTGTACGCACTGGTGTTGTTGCTTTTGCTCGAGCAGATTCTTGCCTGGTCGGCCAGCTATCATCCCAGCGCGTCGCGCGCGGCCCATACAGAGCCGGGCCGTGTCGGCCTGGAAATGCCGCGACGGGCGGGAGGTGCGCAATGATTCACGACTGCCTGCCGCTAATGGCCCAGGGCGTTTCCCGCACAACTTTCGAATGGTGACTCATACAATCGAATTCCGATTGGATACTGCCCGTCGGCGAGTGCCTGGCGATCATGCTATTCGTGCGATATATGTATCGGCGCGACGCGATTGAACTGCCGATGTTTCTGGGCTGGATACTGACCGCCCTAAGGACCGCCGCATTCCTGGGACTGCTGATTATGTTCTTGCAGCCTCATTGGCGCTTGGATCGCGAAATACTTCGCAACTCCAAGGCGGTATTGCTCGTAGATACAAGTTTGAGCA
>JBEKZY010000166.1:0-10745 GCA_049509395.1 Thermoguttaceae bacterium
AGTGGCGTAATTGCTCGATTGATTGAAGACCAGCGTGGCATTATCGACCACGCTGCCGGCGCCGATGCTGCCGTTTGCCCCGCCGTTGCCGATTTGCAGCGTGCCGACATTGATCGTGGTGGTTCCGGAATAGGTATTTGTCCCGGTGTTCGCAATGGTCAACTTGCCGGTCCCGCTTTTAGTAAGCGTCATGGCTCCAATTAAGCTGCCGGTGCCGGTGAATGTATAATCCGTTGCCGCACTGACCAGAACCGGTCCCGGCGTCCAATTGCCCGCGATGTTCACAATTGGCTGTGCAGCGCCGGTGGCGTTAAATGTTACGCTATCCAGATCGTAGAACTTATCGGCAGAACCTCCGTTCAGCCAGTTTAACGTACCGGCGGGATTCCGATCCCAGGTGTTGCTGAGGTTGCCTTTCCAAACAAGACTGGCCGGAGAACCGACTACATTCAAGTCTATTTCTTTAAGCGTGGCGTTGTTGTTCAGCGTGAAGGATTGGCGGGTGGTTCCGCTGCTGCTCATGGCGCCAAGATTGATGTTGTTGACGCTGCCGGAGAATGATCCGCCATAAGAAATCAGTTTATACGTGCCGGTGCCTAACTGGCCGCCCGTCATATTAATGACTAAGTTGGTGTAGCCGGCTGAGCCATTGATGGCTAAATTCCCCGTAACGGCAAGTAAATCATTGTCTGCCGGCAGTGTATCGGTGCCTAAGTCAAACTTGATATTGCCTCCGGATACATTGCCCAAGGTCAGATTATTTTGCAGGGTCAAGGTGCCGACAGTGCCGTCGGTGCCCGGCACAATAGCGCTGCTTGCGCCATTGATGACATCGCCTTTAACCGTGCCTGTGCCCATTAATTTTTGGCTGCCCGGCAAGGTATATCCGCTGGAAAAACCGGAAAGATCTAGTATGCCGGCGCTATTTACCGTTAAAGCGGGGCTGCTGCTGACCGAAGCCGAAGAACTCAGTGCCAAAGTGCCGCCGTTGACAGTAGTATTGCCGGTGTAAGTGTTAACGCCCGATAGGGTCCAAGTACCAGTGCCGCCTTTAGTGATGCTGATATCGTTGGGACTGCTGGCCGATCCGCCGCCGATAGCGCCGCTTACCGTGCCGTTGCCCTGGAGATTTACCTGCCGGGTGCCTGCGACCGTGGAATTATTTTGAATGCTTCCCAGAGTGAGCAAGCCGCTGTTGGACTGTATGAGATAAGTGGAGCCGTTGCCGTTAGTGCTGTTGGCGTCAACCTGGGTGAGCAGAATGTTTCCGCTGATAGTATTACTGTCGCTATAATTCGCTAATTGTGCATTGGTGGCATCGGGACGCCCTTGTAATGCGATAGCTTTAGGAATGGTGATAGAGCCGGCCAACTCGATTCGCCCCGTTGCCGGAGTAGTGACGCCAGTTGGTTCATCGTAGAGAGAAGAGGCGACGGTGACGCCGCCGGCCGAGCCGCTGGCGCCAAGTGCACTGCTATTGGTCAACCTCAATACACCATTGTGCACCCAAAAAGCGGAGCCTGCGTATTGGACCGCGCTGCCGTCATTGATTCCCGAAAGAATCCACGTGCCGGTTCCTTCTTTGAAAACGGCAATACCTTGAGTTGAGGTGCCGGCTGTTATTTTACCGGAAATTTCACCGGTCGCCGTGCCCGTAAGAATGAGATTTCGTTCAGCAGGCGGATTACTGCCACTAACACCATCATTGACAACGTTGCCACGAATCGTGAGTTTGCCGCCGTCCGATTCGATAATAGTCTCATTACCGTTGGCTTGCATGTGAATGGAGGCAGTAGTGTTATCAACACCGATAAAGTTGTTGCCGTCAACGTTGAGAATACTTGCCGGAAATCCATTTGGCGGAGGGTTCAGATGCCCGCCTGGACCACTGCCAGTTCCATCTCGCTTTTGTTGAATGCTAATGACATTCGTTAGAGTTATGCCGCCGGAAAGTTGGAGTTGGGCCGGGTTGACCGTGCTCGGGCCGGCCACACTACCGCTGAAACCTCCCGTAATCGTAACGGCCGCGGTACCCAGGGCGTTCGAGTTGGTTACTTTAAGCACCCCGCCATCTATCGCGTTAAGAGTTCCAATTGTTACAGTTCCCGTCAAGTTGGTATTGTTGCCGGAAAGAACAAGGGTGCCCAGGCCGAGTTTTGTAAAACCGGCCCCGGAAAGCACCGAGCTAATGGTCGCGGTGTCGGTGGCATTAGTAACTGTAATCGTGTTTCCTGAGCCGCTCAGTGAAAGCGCGTCGGTTTGCGACGGTAAATCTTGTATCGTATAGCCGGATACGCCGAATGTCATGTTGTGGACGCTCACGCCGCCGGTTGCGATCGAGATCAGGCCGGAACCTGGAGTGTTTTGGAAAACGGCATCATCAGTACTGCCTAGGCTCCAGGTTGTATTGAGCGGCCCTAAAGCAAGGGTCGACCATAACTGTGTTGCAGTATCCCACGTGCCTGGGCCTCCATTGGGAGCGTTCCAATAAAGCGTCGCTGCTTGCGAGGTGGAGACTATCAAAAGACAAAATGCGACGGTTAATAAGCCAAGGCGAAACGTCATGTTTGATCCATGCATTTTTTGTGTCATGTCATTACCCTTTCAATAAAAACTGATGTAAAAGATCGAAGTAAGTGGTACGGCGGAAGAACTTAAACCGGCGTTGTTTATCTAAATACCAATGCGCAGATTCAAACAATGGCGTCCTCAAACGACATTGTACGGCTTAAAAAAAGCTGAAAAAGCGACGGGTCGATATGCGAGCTAAATATCAAACGCTGCCTATTAATGGAATGCAATTGAGGTGATAAAGACCGACGTTACATAAAGCCTCATGAGAATGAAATGCATTCCAACTCGCAGAACTGATTTTCTCATATATTGCTGATTTTGTCAAGCATATTCTGAAATATCGTTAAAAGTGGCACGATTTTTGGGCATACTTAGCCCTTGCTTGAAATTTGCCCCGGGCGAGATGTCCAGCGGTTCGCCGATTCATCATAGGGTATAAAACCCCTCATACCGAGTACGCCGCTATTTGATTAAGCAGATTGAGCCGGCATCCGCCGTTAATGCTTTATTTTGGACAAACCGGTGCGTTCCATTTCAAAATCAAAAGAAATTCCAGGCAGGAATGTCCAAAAAAAGACAGAAACAACCCATTGCCGTTAATGGATCGGGGTTGCGCGAGACCGGATAATCGATATAAGACAGCGTATATATACATCTGTTTATATATACACACATGCATTTGGACTTGGTAGTGCCTTATTCTTATCTTTTATATGCTATAGTTTTAATGTGATGGAATTTCTCAATTTACTAATCTAAGCGGGTAGGTGTGATATGCGTTGTCGATGCCCTTATTGTTCACAACTGGTGATGCAACCCAGGAATATGGAAGGGCCAAATTTCTGTCAAAGATGCCGGAACTTGTTTTATCCTCCCTCACCAAAAAAAGTGCCGGCGTGGGTATTAGGCGTTGTTGTAGTACTCATGGCCAACTGGCAAATAATGTATCGCCTTAATGCGGCGTAACAATATTACGTAACTGATCCGGTGAGCGGACCAATGCTGACCGCGGTGCACAATTGCATTGCGACAAGCGGCATCTGTATTCCGCCCACGTTATCCGAATCTCTTTTATAGGGGCGAGCCAAATGGACATTACTCACTTCACCATCATTGTTTTAGCTGTCATGACCTTCTGTCTACTTGCATTTCAGTCCATACCAAGACGCAAGCAGCATTAAATTGCCGACCAAAATTGGAATAGAATTATCGGGCAGTGCAATACAAGGTCTTTTCGCGCCAGAGGACGCAGTTTTCAAAGAAGCGCGTACTTCTGAGATGATTCTGCAGCGACGGGCATAGGAAGATCAGTGCAGCTCGAAAATCGCTTCTATTTCCACGCACACACCCAGCGGTAGCGTGTTAACCCCGATAGCGCTGCGGGCGGCAATCCCTAATTCGGGACCGAAGATTTCGGCAAATAACTCGCTGCAACCGTTGATCACGGCAGGTTGCTGGGTAAATTCGGAAGTGTAGTTGACGGCGCCCAACACTTTTACCACGCGGCGAATTCGGTCTAGGCTGCCGAACTCCTTTCTGAGCGAGGCTAGAATGCCCAACCCGGTAAGGCGGGCAGCGGCATATCCGGCGGCAACATCCATGTCAGCCCCGACTCGTCCTTGAACCAGTTTCCCGCTGGGATCGACCGGCGGATGTCCCGAGGTGTAGACCAAATTGCCCACAATACTCAGGGGTTTATAAGCGCCTATTGGCTTAGGGGCTGGAGGTAATTGCAGCTTGAGTTCGGCGAGTTTTGCATTAAGTCGGGCTTCGGCAGACATGATGAAAAGGGTTCAGGGCTCAGGATTCTGGGTTCAGGATTCAGGTTAGGGCTGGGCACTTTAGTGCCCAGTGCGAAACCGCAAGCGGTTTAAGATAATGAAAATTCATCATTCGATTACCTTATTAAGCGGATATTCCACGATCCCCCGGGCGCCGGCCGCTTTCAGCCGGGGAATTATTTTTCGCACGATCGATTCGTCAAGGATCGTATTGACATCCACCCATTGTTCGTCGGCCAGGCTGGAAACGGTGGGTTTTTGCAAGGCCGGCAGGAGCGAAAGAACATTTTTTAGCCTGTCTGCCGGCACGTTCATCATCAAGCCGACTTTCCCTTCGGCGGCCATCGCCCCGGCAAGCATCAAGGCAATATCGTCGATCTTCTGTCTTTTCCACGCATCGGCATAAGATCGGTGGTTGGCGATAAACCGCGTCGTGCTTGTCAGCACTTCGTCGAGAATGCGGAGATTATTCGCCCTCAGCGAACTTCCCGTCTCGGTGACTTCGACGATCGCGTCGGCCAGCTTGGGCGGTTTGACTTCTGTCGCGCCCCAACTGAATTCCACTTCGGCCGTTACGCCGTGCTCGGCAAGATAATCCTGGGTCATGCGCACCGCTTCGGTGGCGATCCGCTTGCCCTCGAGGTCTTTGACCGATTTGATCGGCGAGTCCTCGGGCACGCACAAGACCCAGCGAACCGGCCGGCGGCTGATTTTGGAGAAAACCAACTCGGCCACTTCATGTACGTCCGCCCCGCACTCCATGATCCAATCGTAGCCGGTCAATCCGGCGTCCAGGACCCCGTTTTCAACATATCGGGCCATCTCTTGCGCCCGGATTAAGAGGCATTCAATCTCGTCGTCGTCGATCGTAGGATAATAGCTCCGGGCTCCAAAGGTGATCTTGTAGCCCGCACGGCGAAACAACTCCGCCGTTGCTTCCTGAAGACTGCCTGCCGGGATGCCAAGTTTGAGTATGTTTGACATGGTAAAGGATTCAGGGTGTTCGGGATTATTGATCATATTTTTTATTGCAAATTGGCAATTGCAAATTTCAAATTGCAAATTGAACAATCATAAATTCTTACATCGCGGCCACAAGTTGATTAAGATTGAGCATTCGCCCCGTCCTTGGAATCCTGAACCCTAAACCCTGAACCCTGACCACTTTTGTATACCTTTTCCGGGTCGAACACTCGTTGGGCGACCACTTTTAGCCCTTCGGAAGTAACCTGTCGGAAAAAGCAGCTTTTGTATCCTTCATGACATGCGGCGCCGCCCAGTTGCTCGACTGAAAGCAGGATCGTGTCGCTGTCGCAGTCGAGGTATATGGCCTTGACCTTTTGTACATTTCCGCTCTGTTCGCCTTTGCGCCACAATTTTTTCCTGCTGCGGCTGTAATAAATCGCATTGCCCGTTGCCAGGGTTTGGGCGTAACTTTCGGCATTCATGTAGGCCAGCATCAAAACTTCGCCGGTTTGGGCATCTTGGGCAATGGCCGGCAAGAGTCCGTCGCCATGGGAGAAATCAGGGCCGTTGTCGGGTGATTGAGACATAATCGATTACAGAATCCAGATATTTTACCGGATTATATGCTTCATTTTACGCGTGGTATTGATAAATAAATGATGCATAAGTTTAAACAAATCCGGATTTGGCCGCCACCCCCCTCTAAATGGTCATTCGCGGGATGAACTGATAAACAAGAGTTGCATGTGGCCAGGAATCAAAGGCATTGGCCTCTGAGCATTCGTCAAAAGCCTTTACAACGTCAAGACAGACAAATTCGGCAGAATAAAAGTTCATTTCAGAAACACCACATGTGTACCGAGAATCACTAGCAGCGCATTTCATGCACCTTTTCGCTAGAAAGGAAAAGTTCGTGGCCCGCTCTGTATCCGTGTTGTTGCCTGTTAAAAATGCCCAATCTACGCTTGCCCCAACTGTCCATAAGATTCTCGATGTGGTATCCGAGATATCGGAGCAGATTGAATTGTTGATTATAGATGATGGTTCTGTCGATGCCACCAGCGAGGTAGCAGCGGAATTGACTCGGCGTTATCCGCAAGTCCATGCTATTTGCCAGAGTCGCTCGTTAGGCAAGGCGGCGGCAATTCGCTCGGCCCTGCAAAAAAGTACCGGCCAGATAGCATTAATACATGAAGAAGAGCTGGGAACGCCTTTGGATGAAATCGCTAATACCTTGAAATCTTCCTCGCCTTCAGGGCAGTTCTTTTTCAGACTGGATGCGGCCAAAGCTCCCTCAAGGGTAATGCCGGTGCAATCCGACCGATCCGCGGTGGACTGTGATTTTTCGATGCACCCGGATGAACGGCAATCCCTGACATCCAGCCGGCCGGCTAGACCTAATTTCCTGGAACGGCTAAAAAATATTGTCTTGGGCGAGTAGTGGGAAGAGATTGCTCACACAAGCATTCCACGTCTTTGACTTTACCCAGTTATTCGGCATCATAACGAACCAGCATATTGGGTTATTCCCGGTTCCCGGCAATTATTAACAGAATATCCTGTAATAAATGCTTTTTTTTCAAGGTGTACTTGTCAGATCACTTTCAAGCATGTATGATTAGATTGAAGGTCGTGAAGCATTATATAATATTTTCGTCTTCGCGGCTTTAGGCCGGTTTACTCCGGCGGGCCAGTTTTCGGTGCGACATGCGTGGGCAATCGCTGTCGCCTCACAGGGACGGTTGAATCACAGCCGATCGCTGAAAACTAGGTGATGCTTGCTCTATTCATTTTCATTCTGCCGCTGTTCCTGTGCGAACTTTGTAGAAGGGGTGTCTCTATGAGTGTAGTTCATATAACCACCACTGGGGCCGGAATCGCACATGATGTGCCTGTTCCAGCCGTCGGGCATCCTTTGCATCGCTTGGCCGCCGTGCGGCAACAACAAGGGATCTCGCGCCGTACCGTGGCGCGACGATTAAACATTGACCTCTCCGCTGTCCGGGCACAAGAGGAAGAAACTTCCGACATTTCCCTGAGCCAGTTGTACGAGTGGCAAAAGGTGTTGGAAGTCCCGCTAAGCGAGTTGCTCTTCGAGGCCGACGATTCCCTCTCGGCCCCCGTGCTGCTGCGCGCCCAACTGGTGCGATTGATGAAATCGGTCATGGCAATTCAGGAGAATGCCAAACAGGAATCCATCCGCCGCATGGGCCAGACGCTGATCGACCAACTCGTGGCTATCATGCCGGAATTAGCCGGCGTCGGTCCATGGCATGCCGTGGGGCAACGCCGCCGTTTGGATGAGCTTGGCGTAGCGGCCGATCGACGGCTATCTGACGACGTTTTTTTGGACCTGACCGATTAAGGTAGGGTGCGTAAAACGCACCTTTTGCCGCAAGGTCGAGGGCCATAGGTCCCCAGCGGCGGCCGGAAACGGCCGCCGTTTTAGGTTTCTTGGCCGATTTTATGCCGTTTTCCTCGTTACGCCATATACCGATTCAGAAAGACTCTTGGTGTTACGATGGGAATATCGATCTGATCCGCGATTTCCAAAAGATCTTTGTCGCCGCTGATGATTACCTCCGCATGCCCGCCCAAGGCACAGGCAATGAACTTGTCGTCGTCAGGGTCTCGGCACACGGGATGTTTCAGGCTTGGATTATCTAGGATGACGGCATTCCTAAGCAGCATCCCAAGCAGGTTTTCAAAATCAACGTCCGACTGCGTGCGTAAGAACCTCAAACCTACTCGATGGTACTCCGCCAAAATGTCGAGAGAGAGAACAAGCTGGAGATTCCCAGTGGCACATGCCACCAGTATCTCATACGGCGGCCCGGAAAAGAACGCTCCAGACACAAGCACATTGGTGTCGATCACCACCTTCACGAGCGACTCCGTACATCCGCGACCGCCTTTACAACATCCTTTTGCGTCCGCCCTGCCGCCCGAGCTTTCCGCCGAAGTCGCTTATGGAGGGCCGCAAATTCCTCGGCCGACGGTGGTGAAAGTACCTTCAGCATCACCGCGTCGCCTTGCGAAATTACAACGAACTGGACCCCCGCTTTAAGTCCCATCTCGCTGCGGATCGTTTCGGGAATGACCACCTGGCCGCGAGACGACATTTTGGTAGTAGAAAGTGCAGGCATAACTTTATCTCCAAGGCGATAATCTTACTAATAAGATTATACCACATTGCCATTCGATAGCAAGCGACTTACATAATTGCCTATGTTGTCAATATCGTACGCGTGTTTGGTTTTTTTATTGTCTTGTATAATCATCCGCCGCCGCTACTTGCTGAAGATTTAAGAACTGCTTATATTTGATACTGAAATTAGCGTAAAATCGGCCCTCACCCTAGCCCTCTCCCAGAGGGAGAGGGGGGATTTCAAATAAAACCTTACACCTTTTTCATCCACACACTCCCATGACAATCGAAAAAAAAGATATCCAGAAACATTTTGAACAAAAACTCGGCCGGAAACCCAAGTGGATCGTCCGTGCCCCGGGCCGGGTAAATCTTATCGGCGAGCACACCGATTACAACGACGGTTTTGTCTTTCCCCTGGCCATCGATCGGGCCGTGTGGATCGCACTGGAGCCCCGCGACGACCGCAAGGTGGTCGTGCATTCGATCGACTATAAAGAAAGCGGCGAATTCTCCCTCGATGCCTTAAAAAATACCAAAAGCGGCTGGATCGAATACCTCAAGGGCACGGCATGGGCTCTGCAGGACGCCGATCATCGTTTGTGCGGTTGGGAAGGCGTGCTTGCCGGCGACGTGCCTTTAGGGGCCGGCCTTTCCTCCTCGGCCGCCCTGGAAATGGCCACTGCCCGGGCCTTTGCCGCCGCTTCAAATATTGCCTGGGAACCCGCCCCAATGGCACTCTTGGGTCAGCGTGCGGAAAACAAATGGGTCGGCGTGAACTGCGGCATAATGGATCAGATGATTTCGGCCGCCGGCAAGGCCGGCCATGCCTTGCTTATCGACTGCCGCGACTTGAAGACCGAACTAGTGCCCCTGCCGCCTGGCGTAGCGGTAGTGGTGCTCGACACCTCCACGCGCCGCGGCCTGGTCGATTCAAAATACAACGAACGGCGCGCACAATGTGAAGCGGCGGCCAAATATTTCAAAGTAAAGGCCCTCCGTGACGTAAGCATGGAAAGGTTTCTGAAGGAAGCCGACGGCTTGGATCCCCTGACCCGCCGCCGGGCATTGCACGTCATCGGCGAAAACGAACGGACCGTGAAAGCCGCCGAGGTCATGCGCCGCGGCGATGCTGCCAAGCTGGGCGAATTAATGAACCAAAGCCACGAGGATTTACGCGATAACTTCGAGGTATCGAGCGACGCCCTGAATGCAATGGTCGACAACGCCCGCACGCACAAGGCTTGTTACGGGGCCCGCATGACAGGCGCCGGTTTCGGCGGTTGCGCCATGGCCCTTATCAAGGCCCAGGACGCCGACGATTTCGTCAGCCACACCGCCAAGGGCTACCAGAAACAGACCGGCCACAAACCGGCGGTGTACGTTTGCCAGGCCACAAACGGAGCGGAAGTGGTTTAGAGCCTTCGTTTGTTGTATGAGCCCGTTTTAAACGCATGTATATATTGCAAATTGATAATTGCAAATTTCAAATTGTAAATTGGACAAAGATAAAGATTAGAGTTGGCAGCCTGTTGAAAAAGTCGATTTATGAGAATTTGGGTGCCACTGCTGGCTTGTCCAGCAGTGCATAGGATAAACTCCCGGACAAACACTGCTGGACAAGCCAGCAGTGGCACCCTTTTTCAACGAGCTATTAGCAATTTGCAGTAAATTTGTATGAAGCCATAACCCGCACTTGATTAATCATTGCGGGAATAGTCATATCTAATCAGATTTATGCGATACGCGCTGATAATCGCCGGCGGATCAGGCACTCGCCTTTGGCCGATGAGCCGCAGCGACGTTCCCAAGCAACTCATCCCTTTTATCCAAGGCAAAAGCCTGCTTGATATCGCCTTCCAGCGGCTGGATGGACTGATTCCTGCGTCGCGGCGATATGTATGCGCCGGCATAAAGCACCGCGAGGCTATTCTTTCCGCCCTGCCGGAGTTGGAAAAGGAGAATTTTCTGGGCGAACCGGTGGGCCGCGACACGCTTAACGCCATCGGGCTTGGCGCCGCTTTGCTGCATGCCAAGGATCCAGATGCAGTGTTCGCGGTATTTACGGCAGATCACCTTATCGAACCGGTCGATAAATTCCAGAAAATCATCGAACAGGGTTTTGCCTTGGTCGAGCGTGATCCGCAAACAAAGGTTACATTTGGCATAACGCCTACCGGCCCGGCTACTTCTTACGGTTACTTGGAATTGGGCGAATCGATCCCCGGCGGCGGCAAGATCGTAAAGCGATTCAAGGAAAAACCCGCCCTGGCCGT
>JBEKZY010000167.1:0-10676 GCA_049509395.1 Thermoguttaceae bacterium
GGCGGTCGGTGGCCTTGCGCGAATCGCGCCGTCGCGGCCTGCCCCTCATTCGATACGACGACGATCTGCCGGTCTCGTCCAAACGCGCTGAGATCGCCGGCGTCATCCGCGACAACCAGGTGGTGATCGTTTGCGGCGAAACAGGCTCGGGCAAGTCAACCCAGTTGCCGAAGATCTGCCTGGAGATAGGCCGCGGGATCGACGGCATGATCGGTCACACGCAGCCCCGTCGAATTGCCGCCCGCAGCGTGGCGGCGCGAATCGCCGACGAACTGGCCTCGCCCTTGGGCCGCGACGTGGGGTTTAAGATCCGGTTTGCCGAATCTCTCTCGCCCCAAACCTATATCAAACTGATGACCGACGGCATTCTGCTGGCCGAGACCCAAGGCGATTCGTTCCTGGATCAATACGATACGATTATTTTGGACGAGGCCCACGAGCGCTCGCTGAACATCGATTTTCTCATGGGGTATTTGCAGCGCCTGCTGCCGAAGCGGCGGGATCTGAAACTGATCATCACCTCGGCCACAATCGATGCCGCCCGATTCAGCGCCCACTTTGCCGCGGCCAACGGACCCGCGCCGGTGGTTGAAGTTTCCGGCCGCACGTATCCGGTCGAAGTCCGCTGGCGCCCGCCGATGGCCGACGAAGACGGCGGCGAGCCCGACTTGCAGCAGGCGGTGCTGGCGGCGGTCGAGGAACTCGCATCCATCGATCGCGGCGACATCCTGATCTTCATGCCTACCGAGCGGCATATCCACGAAACGGCCAAGACGCTTCGCGCCCGGCCGCTGCCCGGCGATCCGACCGGCCGCGAAACGGAGATATTGCCGCTCTACGCCCGGCTGTCGATTCGCGAGCAGCAGCGCGTGTTTCAACCGGGAGCGAAACGCCGCATCGTCATCGCCACGAACGTGGCCGAGTCGTCCCTCACGGTGCCCCGAATTCGCTGCGTGATCGATCCGGGCACGGCGCGCATCAGCCGCTATTCGCCGCGCAGCAAGACCCAACGCTTGCCCATCGAGGCGGTCTCCCGTGCATCGGCCGATCAGCGCAAGGGCCGGTGCGGGCGGATCGGGCCGGGCATTTGCCTGCGGCTGTTCAGCCAAGAAGATTATCTCGCCCGCGACGCCTACACCGTGCCCGAGATCCAGCGAACCAATTTGGCGGCCGTCATCTTGCAGACCAAGGCCCTGCGCCTTGGCCAGATCGAGCGATTCCCCTTCCTTGATCCGCCCAAGCTCGATGCCGTTCGCGACGGCTACCAAACGCTCGTTGAACTCGGCGCGATGGATGCCAAGGGCGAACTGACCGAGATCGGCCGTCAGTTGAGCCGCCTGCCCGTCGATCCGCGCATCGGACGAATGATTCTGGCCGCCGCTGATGAGTGCTGCCTGCCGGAGGCGCTGGTCATTGCCGCCGCGCTGTCCGTGCAAGATCCGCGCGAGCGGCCGCTGGAAAAACAGGAATCGGCCGACGCCTGCCACGCCTTGCGGGCCGATGAACAGTCCGATTTCGCCGCTTATCTGAAGCTCTGGGACTTCTATCATAAACTGAAATCTGAACTTTCGCGTAATCAGCTCCAAAAAGCCTGCCGGCAGAACTTTTTGTCGTCCAATCGAATGCAGGAATGGCTCGACGTGCATCGGGAACTGATGGAACTGGCCAGGCAGGCCCAACTTGTACCGAATCATGGAACTGTTTCCCTGGCGCCGAAAAATGGAGCAGCCTCCAACCGCATCAAGCAAGGCCGCACCGATCAGCAACAATACGACAACCTTCACCGCGCCATCCTTGCGGGTTTGCTCTCCAACGTGGCTCTTCGCGGCGACGGCCACGAGTACAGCGTGGCCGGCGGCGGCAAGGCAAACATTTGGCCCGGCTCCGGACTTTTTCAGCAAAAACCCCAGTGGCTGGTGGCGGCCGAACTGGTCGAGACGACGCGCCGCTACATGCGCACTTGCGCACGGATCGATCCCATCTGGATCGAGCCCATCGCCGGGCACCTTGTGAAACGGTCGTACCACGGCGTACACTGGGATCCCGCGCAAGCCTCGGCCATGGCGTTGGAGCGGGTCACGCTCTTCGGCCTGACGATTGTTGCCGGGCGGCGGATTCATTACGGGCCTATCGACCCGGACATGTCGCGCCACCTGATGATCGAGCAAGGCTTGGTCGAGGGTCAGATCGAGTCCAAACCGGCCTTCCTCGTGCGCAACGAAGAGTTGGTCGAAGAGTTGGATCGGCTTCAGGCGAAGCTCCGCCGCCTTGATCTGTTGGTAAGCGATTCCGCGCGTTACGAGTTCTACGACCGCCGCGTGCCTCCCGACGTCTGTGACGGCGCGACGCTGACCAACTGGCTTTCGACAAATCCGCACGCATTGACGATGACCAAGTCCGATCTGATGCAGGAAGGGATCGGCGAACTGCGCGAGGATCAATTTCCCGACGCGATAAACGTCCAGCATCTAAAACTGCCGCTGGACTACAAGTACGAGCCGGGTTCGCAGCAGGACGGCGTGACGCTGAGCGTGCCCATCGAGGCCCTCAACCAGGTCGCCCCTGAACCGCTGAGTTGGCTTGTGCCCGGCTTGATCGAGGAAAAGGTGTTGGCGTTGATCCGCTCGCTGCCGAAGTCGCTGCGCACCCGGTTCGTGCCCGCTCCAGAAACCGCAAAACACGTCGTCTCGATGGTCCGCTTCGGCGACGGAGATATCCACGTTGCCGTGGCCGCGGCCCTGAGCCGACTGGGCGGCGTATCGATTCCGCCCGACGCCTTTCAAGAAGATCGCTTGCCCGCGGAACTGCGGATGAATGTTCGCGTGACCGACGCCGAAGGCCGGCAGTTGGCCTCGGGCCGCGAACTGGAGGCGATCCGCCGCGATCTGGGATTGCAAGCGGCCGAAATATTTTCGCAAGTCGATGATCCTCGCTGGAACCGCGACGGCCTGACCGGCTGGGACTTCGACGATCTGCCGGCGGAAATCGAACTGCCGCGCGGGCGGCTCTTGGTAAAAGCCTATCCAACGCTGATCGATCGCGACGATTCGGTCTCATTGCGGCTGGTCGATTCAACTGGCCGGGCTGAGTTCGAAACGCATTTCGGGCTGCGGCGGCTTTGCTGCCTGGCCGCCCAGCGCGAACTGAAAACACAGGTGGCCTGGCTGCCGAACCTCGACAAGATCGAGGTTTACGCGGCGACGCTTCCGGGCTTCGATCTTCGCCGCCAGCTTGCCGAATTGCTGGCCGACCGCGCCATGCTTGCCGGCCGGCCCCTGCCGCGCACCAAGGACGATTTCCAGCGGCTGCTGGATGCCGGCCGTGAGCGCATCGCCTGGGCCATGCAGGAACTGACTGCGGTAGTTGGACCGATTTTTGAAGAATACCATCGTGCAAGCCTTGCCCTCGAAGAACTTTGCAACACGCCCGCCGGAAAACCACCTCCTGCTTTGGGTTTGAGCGCCGTTGACGGATCGTCCGGCACGGCTTCCAAGAAAAAAACACGTGCCAAGGTCAGTTTGTTTGGCGCCGCTATTAACAAAATCCCGGCCCCCGCTGTCCCGTCAAACAATGTCTCAAAGAAAATTAAGGGCGCTGCTGCCGGCTCGACCGACAGTGATTCCAATGCGCCGCGCTGGCAATATGCCGTGGACGACGTCCGCGAGCAGATCACCCGCTTGATGGATCCAAAAACATTTTCAAAAACGCCCTGGGACTGGCTGCGGCAATACCCGCGTTATTTCCGAGCCATCTGCCGCCGCCTGGAAAACCTACCGGGCGGCCTGCCCGGCGACTTGCGGAAATTCGAGGAGTTCCAACCTCGCTGGCAGCTTTATCAGGAACAAGCCCGGCAGCGCCGGCCGCAAGGCGTCGTAGACCCAGAGCTGATGCACATGCGTTGGATGCTGGAGGAATACCGGGTCTCGCTTTTCGCCCAAAAACTCGGCACAGCAATCCCCGTCTCGCCGAAGCGGCTGGACCGGCAATGGGCCAAGCTGCAGGCGTAAACAGTCAACGAATCGCCAGATGCGTGGTGCTTGATTAGGTTATTACTGCCCATATCGCGCTTGTGTACCGGTAGATTGTCAAGATTTACGATGCCCACGATTTGAAATTTACTGAATTATTTCTTTATCGCCGCTTCGATGCGTGTTTTCAGATCTTGACCGTCGCGGTCATCCATCGGGTGGCCCCGCCAGAGAATGCGCCCGTCCGGACCGACTAAAATGGATTCCGGCACGCCGTTTCCTACAAAGGCGCGCATGGCCGAGGACTCGAATCCAGTATGATTTTTATCTCCCGTCCAATAAAGCGTTAAATGATTCCAACCGCGCTGCTCTACATGTTTCTTCAAGATTTCTACCGTCTCGTCAATGCTCACGGGAACGATAGCGACGTGGTTTTTCCAATCCTACGCATGGTCCTGAACCAAAGAATCCAGCTTTTCCATGGCCGGTTGACACGGACCGCACCAAGTAGCCCAAAACTCCAAAAAGACGACTTTTCCCTGCAAATCGCGGAGTTTTATGGTTTTATCGGCGGCCACGTCGAGCAACTCCACGTCGGGGGCCATATCGCCCGCTTTAAACGGAAGGTGGAAGGCGAAGTTCTCTACCGGTTTATTCTGATCAAAATCGAAGGAGCCTATCAGGCCATCTTCCGCCCTGATGCTGTAATTGCCGCGGACCCAACCGGCTAAAGATTTACCTCGGGCGAGGTTTTTGAGCGTGATCTCGCCTGTAGGAGGAATTTCACCCGAGAAGACCGGCAGCGACCCGTAATGACCGTCATAAAAACTGATATTGATTTTGCCACCTGCAGCCGGCGAGCCGTCGGGCTTATCGATGCGCAACACGGCCGTGTAATTGCCGCGAAAGCCCTCCGAGTCGAACGGCGAACAACCAAAATCAATGCTTTAGATATGTCCCAGTTTCAGAGAAACAATTTTTCGATCGTAATATATCCCAGGATTTATCCCTGAATGAGGTTCTTTATCAACGACCGTACTGGGCAGGATTTGCACGTCCGGCTTGGGCTTGGTTCGGATGGTGACCAAATAATCGCCGGGCCTCAGGTCGGTAACCCGGAAATCCAGATTCGCGGATTCCGAATTTTTATCCGCGATGTCCTGCATCGCATCGCCTTGTCCGGGGATTTTCCACATCACCTCGCACGAGACGCTTTGAAAGAGAAGTTCACCGGCATTGCCGGCGCCGGGGTTAAAATGAATATCTAAACCGGCCGGACCGGGGACGGGAATCTCCAGCGTCCCGTTTTTCACGTCCGCAAAGGTAAATGGCCCCATATCGCACGATAGCGGAAAGCCGCGCGCACGAAGGCCGATGTAAAAAGCCGGGGCATCGCGGGCAATCTGGAATTCAAACTTGCTCGGATCCGTGCGGCGGACATTGAATAATTTAAAGTCCGGTTGTTCGGCTCTCTGTTTGTCGGTCGATCGCCGCAGCGAATAAATCTTGTCTTTGCAAAAGTCAAAATAAAGTTCGGGAAGGATGGTTTCTGGTAATGTCACCTCGGGCGGCAAATGGAAATGCAACTCTACTTTTTCACCTTGCTTCATGGTAATAGTCAAATTACTGGTTTTCAGCTTTTCCAAAGCGGCGCCTTCCAGCGGAAGGATGGCGGGGGCATAGCCGTCGGCCCGAGCCAAAATATGGAGCAAAGGGGGAACGTGCTGAAAAGCCTGGAAGGACGCTTCGCCTTGCGTCCCCGCTATCCAGCCGGTATTTTCCGCTTTGCCCGCATACAGCATCGCTTGGAAACGGGGCATAGGTTCATTTTTCTCACTGACCACGCGCAGCCGGTAGTTGTCGTCCGCAGGCGCGGCCGCAGTAATAAAGGCAAACGCGAAGGCAAAAAGCCCCAAAATATGCAATGTCCGGTATAGCATGATAAAAATCCTCTGTATTATTACTTTCAAACCTCCCTTCTCCCTTTGGGAGAGGGGCCGGGGGTGAGGGCCGTTTATGGCTTGAGAGCCTTTCCCACAGCGGCTTCAAGTTCCGCTCCGTGAAGGTCTTTGCCGATGATTTTTCCATCGCTGCCGACGAGAAAAACCGCCGGTGTGAAGCGCACTCCGTAGTCGGCCGCCACGCCCGATTCGTAATTCGCGCCTATCATAGCTTGCGGCCAGGAGATGGCTTCCTTTTTCACAAATCTTTCTATTATTTCTTTGTTTTGATCTTGCGAGAGTCCGATCATCACGAATTTCGGGTTGTCATGGAATCGTTCATAGACCCGTTTCAACTCGGGAAAATTATTTTGCCTGGGATCTTGCCGGCTTGCCCAGAATTTTATCAGCACGACTTTGCCCTGTTGCTCCTCTAATGAAAATTTATTGCCGTCGATGGTTTCAGCGGTAAAAGCCGGAGCGGGATCGCCGGGCTTAAAATCTTTATATAAAGTCGCCTTGATCGTTCCCAGGTCGAGCGGATCATCGTCTTGACCTTCGGGCATTTCCGGCACGCTGAAATTGTAATTGACATTTCCGATTTGCGTCTCGAAGCCGGCCGGAGCGTCGATTCCACTCATGTTGTAACGTTGAGGTTCGGTAATCCGCAGGTCGAGTTCGTATTTGCCCGCCGCTACGTCGTCAATGCGGAACGATCCGTCGGATTCAATTTTGAAGCTATAATAGTCGCTGAACCCGTCCGGCATCCGATATTTCGGCCGAAGACTGCCATGGTCGATCCAATTCGTGATTTTGCCGCCCGTATCTATGCGCCCCACAACCGGCCGTCCTTTGCCGCCGATTTCGACCTTGGAAGTTTTCCCGGAAACGATTACGACGGGCGCGGGATTGGTTGGCGCATGGGGATGGAACATCCCATTATCAACGACTATCACTCGGGCCGCACTCCCCTTGCTCGGATATACACGATCGAAAATGAAATGTCCCTCGTCGTCGGTGCTTGTTTCATACTGGTGGTACCAGCCTCTTTCGTTAGTGAACCTTTCCGAGGAATAGGTTACTTCCACGTTCTTTGCTATTTGGTTGCCGATCTTTACCACTCCTTCCAACCGGCCCCACAGTTGCAGTTTGATGGTCCCGGCTTTTTCCAGATCATACTGGGATATTTCGCCGAAACCACTTTGGTGCAAGGCCCAAAAGGAACAGGATTCGGTTTGTGGAACAAAACTGAACCGCCCTTCGGCGTCGGTAGTAGTCCTGATCGCGGAACTATTCGGACTTAATACCCCATTTTCTATAAAGGGATGAGAGCTTTGCGAAAGGAGGGCGACGGTCGCACCTTGCGCGGGCTTGCCGTCGGGCAGCAACACGACGCCCCCATATCCTTTCCCCTTTTTCAATTTGAACTCGAACGATTGCTGCCCTTCGGTCGGTTTAAACGCCCGAGAAATAGCCGGGTTATATCCCTCCGCCATGACTTTCACGAAATTATTGGGCATGGAGGCCTCCTCCATGTGATATTCAAAGCGGCCGTTTTCGCCGGGAATGAATTGATTGTCGAAAAAGGACTGGTCCTCCGTATCGCGGCGAAATCCGGAGCAATACTGGAACTTATCGACGGGCTTGCCCGTTTCTTCATCCACCACCGTTCCCCGGATCAGGAGTTCCGGATAGAGCGTGATGGTTTGCTCATCGTCCGATGCCGTCAGAGGGCGATTCCGGTCCGATCTGAAACCATTGGCCGAAAAATTAAAGATAACTGCGTCGCGCGGCGCATTTTTCCAAACGAACCGCCCTTCCCTGTCGGTGGTTGAACGGAAAGTTAGAGTGCGTAGATCTTGCCAGGTGTCGGCATAGACCCCGATCCCTTCCAGGGGTTTACCTTGCTGATCGACTACCCGGCCGCGCAGTGTCGCCCCAGGCTCCAGCCGGAAAGACAGCGGCTGATTTTCCTTGCCAACGGTGAATTTTTGGCATTGCGGGGCAAATCCTTCGCCCTGAACGGTGACTGCCGACGGCCCGATGGGGCAATTCTTCAGGACAAACTCCCCCTTGGCGTCGGTCTTAGCTTGGGGAGTGTTTGGTTCAGCCCACATCTGCCCCAAGCTGACGGCCATTCCTTTCGCCGGTTGACCCTGTGCATCCAAAACCTGTCCCCGGACCAGCGCTCCTTGTTCGAGGTGCAGAACGTGTTTTTGTTCTTTCATTGCCGGAGTGGACTCTGATCCACCCGGGATGAAATCCGGGTGCGAAGCGGATATTCTTACTTCGGACAGGTCTTCGGGGGCCACATCGCAATGCCAACGTCCCTCTTTGTCGGATTTTAGGGTTCCCAAATGAAAGTGCATGCGGTTATCGGCGAAAGTGGCTGGCATGGTTAATTCGATTTTTGCATCAGCAATCGGCTTGCCGGACGAATCCTGAATCTGTCCGCCAATCGTAATCCCCTTTTTAAACCGCATCGTGATCTGCCCGGGGATGCTCGCCTGCGGCTTATTGGGAGTCCAATCGTAGTATTGCGGAATGTATTCCGCCGGCCGCGCCTCGATCGATAGATCGCCGATCTTGGCCGTGTCGCCGCGGATTTCAAAAGTTATATTCCCCTCGGCATCCGTTTTTTTCGAAATTTTGTCGGTTTTTCGGGTGCTTATTTGGAACGCCCGGGCGACGATCGGCACGTCGGCCAGCGGTTTGCCCGTGACGTCGTCCACGGCTTGAACTACAATTGTCAGAGCTACTGGGGGCTTCTCCGCTTTTGCCGGCTCGCTCTTTTGTTGTGCATCTTCAGGCGTTTTATCCGCCTTGGTGTTTTTTGCATTTGACGGAACTAGTTCGAGCGGGGGCGCCTGGAACTCCTTGACATTCGCGGGCACCTCGTACTGCGGCCCATCGCCCATCTGGCTGTATTTGTCCCTCTCGCCGAGAACCTGTAACTGAATGCGACCCGGCAGCACTGAAGCGGCGAAATTGCCTTGCGCATCGCTAAACACAAGATCTTTCTGCACCGGATCGACTCCATAATTAACCTGAATCAAGCTCTTGGGGATCGGCTTGCCTGTATCCTTTGCTCGGACGGAGCCCCGCACGGACACCGCGGCCTCGAGCGGAATCTGGAGCATCGTCGTCTCGCCCGGATGCACGTCAATAGCCCGTTTTGTGAAGTCGGGGATTCTCGCAAGGACCGGCAGACCAGGGTCCACGCGGGCCTCGATGCACAATCGGCCGGCTGCCATCGCAGGCACTAGGAATGTCCCTTGTTCGTCGGACTCTACGTCGGCATATCCGTTGGTCATCGACGGCCCGCCTCCCGGTTGATAAGATCGCGGCGTACCGGTGGTTAAGATGATTCTTACGCCCCGGGCCATTTCCGGTTTCTCGGCGGTCACGCGGCCCTCGATTCTGCCGCCCTGCCGCAGCCGAATCGGCTGATCGGAAGTTATTGAGCCCAGACCTATCAGTTGTTGCGTTTGAATGCCGAAATCCGCGGTTACGATTCGGATCGAGACCAGAGCGTCGCGCTGGAGTGCAGTGAGGATTGCTCGACCATCTGCATTTGTGCGAACCCCGATTCGAGACCGGACTTCATCAGGCGCCTCGCCGCCAAAGGGCATCGTCCTTACAAAATATGGCTCTACTAGGGTGCCCTCCAGCGGCATTCCATCCGGGCCCAACACTACAATTGCCGTGTCTGTAGCCGGCTTGAGTTTAAGCACAACGTCCGACTTGTCTCGGCCATAAATCTGGTCGCCGGCCATTCCCGTACTTAACTGGTGTCCCTCGGCATAGGCCCATAGACCGCCGAATGGATAGGCCCCAGGCTGTTGGCGATTGTAATCCGCCAGCGGGGGCACCGGCACGGTGAACCGGCCTTGGGTATCCGATGTGTCATGCGCCGCAGGCCGTTTCTGCACCGGGTCTATTGCCAACGCCGGCATCATCCAGACGTCCGCCCCGGCAATGGGCTTTCCATTTTCATCTTCCACTTTTCCATGGACCGTCTTGGCCGGCGTGGCGTCCCCGTCCGGCTTGGCTGCGGCCAAATTTTCTGCCGGTCGTGCACCAATATCAAGCTGCCCGATATAATATGTTAAAAGCCTTATAAAATCCTTGCTTAGCGACTCATCGATGTTGATCAAAAAGGCCCTGCCGTCGTTGCGCACCGCGATATACCAATCGCCCTTCTTGACTTTGATCTGCCGACCGTCGGCTTCGGGCGTTTTGCGGAGCGAAGTCTCGACTAGCTCCTGAATCTCTGCTCGCGTCAGCCTCGAGAGTTGCGACAACGGCTTTTCTTGCGGGTCCTTTTTTTCCGGAAGCCTGCATGGTGCCAGAATCGTGCCGTTAACAGTCACGAGATTCTCGGGCGCAACATAATACAGTTCCCCGACGTGGGCGGCCTTCGCTATCTGTTCCGGGGTGGCGTCGTTGGGTAAATTCAGTGGCTCGACGTTGATGCGACTTCCAGCGACGCTATTGACCGTAAGTTCGGCAAAGCGATATTGGCGCGATCCCGGGTATTGGGCCATCGTCGGAATCTCAAAAGTGAAATACTTTTGTTTTAGCAAGTCCGCAAGAGTCGCCGAATTCTCCATAGCCATTCTGTCGGGAAAAACATTCTCGGACTCGTATCGCTCGAATACCCGTAAGTCTTGGGCTTTTTTTTGCTCGCCCGAACTGAATGTAACGTATTCGCTTTTGCCCGGGCGCTGGAAGTGCGGATGCCATACGGATAATGACCATTCGCCGG
>JBEKZY010000168.1:0-10648 GCA_049509395.1 Thermoguttaceae bacterium
TGCGCTTGAATGGCGTCGTCCAGCGCGCGGCGGTTTTTAACGCCCGTCAATGGATCGGTTCTCACTTCCGTGAACGTCATTAGGTTTGCGCTTTGCTGGCGGATTTCGTCGTAAGCGTTGGCAATTTGCGTTGCCAATTTCAGCGTGGGTTTCAAAATCTCCTCGGCCTCGCGGCAGAGTTCTTTCCAAGCCGATTCCTCATGTTGATCGCTGAGCTTGCCGATGCGATCTTTGAAGCGCGTGACATTGGCATGGTGTTTCGCCAAACTCTTTCGGATCCCCCAAGAGATTTTTTCCAATTCCGAGGCCACAGTTTGTGCATGCCGCAATTCCCGCTTTGAATGCTCGACCATTTCGTTGGTCGCCTTCCGCGTACGCCGGCCCACTAAATACCCGATGGTTGCCACCATGGCCAAAGCCACGGGGATGGGGATCTGAAGCATCCAGACATCCAAGTTGCCAAAGAGGTACTGCATAGTCTTTTCTTGATAATCTGTATGTTGATGCCCCGCTAAATCCCCACATATCGGCGCGCCGCTGCGGCAGTGCCTTCTAATAAAAACCGCTAATACTGCGACCGCGAACCAAATCCCCGCAGGCAAATCAGACCGATAATAATCACCGCGCCCAAGACCAGCAACCACTGTTGTGGATTCAGCCGGTCCGCGTAATAAATAACTCCACGTATCCAGTTATATACCATGGGCTTTCCGTCGTCATATATTTCTTATTCTCTAATAAGTTTAGGTCATAATTCTCCCGCTCATACATCCAACTCGCGAGTAATAATACCCAATGTAATAACACTGGATAGGGAATTTGCCGATTGTAATGATTAAAAAACCCAGACCCCACAAACCGACGTAATTACAAATCCCCAACTTGCCGAGTAATTACACCCGTCTCTTAAAGTATTTATGCAACTGGCAATTATTTTGGAAGTCCACGACCATTTGCGGTTTCGCAATGTATCTCCGACTGTTTACCACGAGATTCAGGATTGCAGCCGCTTGACTATCTTTCTGACGAGAAGGCGCGGACCGAGACGAACCGCGAAGGTCCCTAATTTGTTTCTGAATCCTGGTATGACCAGCACTTTGCCGCGGCGAAATCCTCGATAGCCAACTGAAGCCACGCTTTTCGCATCCATCGCGCCAAGACGAAATAAAAGAGCGTTCTCCATGCGGGCAAGGGCGGCAAATCCCGTCGCGGTGGGACCGGGGGCAAGGCAAGTTACTTTGATCTTTGTTCCGGCCAGTTCTTCAGCCAAGGCCTCGGTAAAGGAGAGGACATAGGCCTTCGCGGCGTAGTAGACAGCCATATTCGGCCCGGGTTGAAAACCGGCCGTCGAACCGACGTTTAAAATGCCGCCCCGCCCTCGTTCAATCATCCCCGGCAGGAACAGCCTGGACAGGTGTGTCAGTGCCGCAACGTTCACCTGAATCATGTCCAATTGTCGTTGTGCAGGCAGATTCGTAAAGGCGCCTAGCGACCCGAAACCGGCATTATTCACTACAACGTCCACGGTGATCCCCTTTGCCGTCAGATGATCGAAAATGGCTTGCGGGGCCGCGGCATCGGCCAGGTCGTTGGGCTCAACCAAGACATCCCCGCCGTGATCCCGCCGCAGTTCTTCCGCTAGGTTTTCAAGTGCGGCCTGGTTCCGAGCCACAAGCACCAGATCGCTTTTATCGGCGGCAAACAGTTTCGCCAATGCCAAGCCGATGCCCGATGACGCCCCGGTAATCAAGACGGTTTCTCTTGCCATGGATTTCCTCCCCGTCAAACCTTAAAATAGTTGACATATACAGTTTGAGTTATATCAAAACTCAAACGCCGTATCCAAACCAGGAATTTTAATGGAAAAACATTATTGCAACAGGCAGGCCGGCGCATGAACGTAAAAAACATTTTCGACGGTATTCCATCCGAACTGGGTAAGGAATTGTTCACCACAATACATACTGCCAAAAAGTTTCGCCTTGAACGGATCGTTTCGCATGGACAGTGCTCTCCGCAGGGATTCTGGTACGATCAAAACGAAAACGAATGGTTGATAGTTTTGGAAGGCAACGCCTCAATCCAGTTCGACGGCGATCCCGAATCCGTGGAGCTTCATCCGGGCTCTTATCTCAACATCCCCGCACACGTAAAACATCGCCTTGCGCGAACCAGTCAAACCCAGCAGACGGTCTGGCTGGCCATCCATTACGAAGATTGAAAGGATCATGAATGCCGAATATATATAAAAAGCGACCTTATGCAATAACAAGGTTTTACATAACGTAAATTCAGGACACACAAAACAGCAAATTATAATTAGCCTTACAAGTACTACATGAAAAAAGATGATCCAAAATGTAAAATCATTAAATTTCCAAACTAATCTGGATTTGATATTTTTGCCCACTCATTACTAAAATTGTCTTGCCAACAGCACGGATTTTGGTTATTATAAAGGGAACCGTGCTAATACTTAACAGCCACATGACTATTTTTGACATGTTTTATGGACCAGTTACCCGATATTCCAGTTCAGCCGCATAAAGAGCCGGATTTTTTTTCGCTTCAAGTTCGCGAGGCGCAGAGGTTCTATCTGGATCTTGCCCCGCCACCCACCGAGCCCATCGCCGTAGTCTGCGGCGGTTACGAACAGTGCGCCGCCGACTATGCCATTCATCGCATGAATTTTCCCTATTACACCATCGAGTTCGTAGCCCGAGGAAAGGGTTCCGTAACCCTAGACGGCCAGGATTATCCCCTGACGGTGGGCACCGTTTTCACATACGGCCCGGGCGTTCCCCACGACTTCAGCACCTTTGCCGACGATCCGCTGGGCAAATATTTCATTTCCTGTACCGGGTCTCAGGCCCTGGATTTGTTGCAGCAACACTCCCTGGCGCCAGGACACATCGGGCGCGTTTACGCCCCAGCCGAAATTCAAGACGTTTTCGACGAGTTGATCCGCAACGGTTTGAGGCACACTTACTTCTCGCCATCTCTGTGCGTAAAGCTCCTGGAATACCTGATCCTCAAGATCGCCGAGTCATTAATGCCCTGGCATGGAGTGGAGACCCCGGCCTTTGCCACATATCAACGCTGTCATCGGTACATCTGGGCCAACCATCCGCGGCTGCGGAGCATGGCCGAAGTGTCGCGCGAATGCCGCGTCGATCCCGCCTACTTGTGCCGCCTCTTCCGCCGCTATGCCCACCAAAGTCCCTATCAATTCCTCATGCGTTTGAAAATGAACCTGGCCGCAGAGCGACTACAGAATCCCGAACTGCTAGTAAAACAGGCAGCCGTGCAACTGGGATTCAATGATCCATTCCACTTTTCCCGGGCCTTCAAAAAAGTCTTCGGGCTCTCGCCGGAAGAATTCCGGCGCCTGCATTAAAGTAGATCGGCGTCAAGAGGCCGCATCAAATAACCTGTCCTATTTTAAACAGAAGGACAGGCATTCTTGCCTGACTTTTCAGGCCGGGCAAGAATGTCCTGTAGTCCTGTTACGGCGGGTGTTTACGGCTTATAATCGTCCGGAGCCGGCGCGGCGGTTTTTGCATCCGGTTCCGTTGCCGGGGCATCCAATTTCAGGAGTGCAGGCGAGTTGCGAATTACAAGCCGTTTGACCGCCTCGAATCTGGCCGCCGGCACGCCGTCCGTAATTTGCGCCTTGAAATTGTCGATCTCCAATCCGTCCACGTCGTCGCAAACTATTGCCGGGCGCAGGTCTTCGTTCTCAAAGCTCAGGCGGATGTTCGCCAGTTCCAGGTCGCGGACGTGCCGGGCAAAGACTCCATAAGCGGGCGTGACACCCACTCGCCTGGGCTCCGGATATTGAATACCCAACTCCGGCGGAATCCGGGCGGCGTCTTCCTTCTTCCCTCCACCCTTGAAACCAAGCCGGATGTTTTCCAGCCGGACCCCTTCAATGTCGTGGCCGGGCAGGCCGGTGATATGTATGCCGCTGAACGGCTCTATGCCCGTGGCGATCACGTTGCTGATGCTGATATTCCGGGCCGAGCTTACCGAGGTGACTTCAGGACCCCTGTTGCGCCGGCCCAGCGTAATGTAAATCGGATATACCGCGACGTCCATCATGGTGATGTTCGAGATGCTGATGTTCTCCATAATGCCTCCGTCCACTTCTTCCAGGGCGATTCCGCGGCACCCGCGGGCAGTACAATTGGCAACGGTTACATTACGGAAGCCTCCGTTGGCCTCGGTGCCGAATTTTATCCGGCCGTTCTTGGTTTTGCTGGGCAGCATCCGGCCGTCCAATAGCGTGCCCTCCTCGAACCCGGATACCTGGCAATTGACGATCACCAGATTCTCCGTGATCACATTTTTGCCCAAGGCGAAGGAGCTTTTCGGGCACAAGGCGTCGTCGTTGGGCGAATTAATGCGGCAATTCGAAACCATTACGTTCCGGCAGCAGTCGATGTCCAGGCCGTCGCGGTTGGTGTCCATGGTCACGTTGTCGATGGTCATGTTGTCGCAGCCTGTTGCCAGGACGGCAAAGTGACCGCCGTGAAAGATGGTGATATCGCGGAGCAGAACGTTTCGGCAGAGCTTAAGCGCAATGGCCTTGTTGCCCTGGCGCACCGGCTCTGAAGGCGTCGGCACGGGGGCGGGATTTGCCCGGCCGAAGTTGGAAAAACCGCTGATCGTGTCTAGAATCTTGGCATTGGACATCAGCCCGCCGCCGTTTATCATGCCCTGGCCCGTGATAGAGACATTAGTGAGGTTTTCCCCCCAAATCAAGCTGTTGTGGAAATACGTGTGCCCGCCGTCTTGATATGCAGGGCCCTCGAAAGATTCGGCCGGGTCGTAGACTTTCATGTCCTGCGGCGCGCCAAGGATGATCGCGCCGGCGTCGACGAGCAGATTGATGTTGCTCATCATGTGAATACCGCCGCATAGATAGGCGCCGGCGGGGAGACGGACCGTGCCTCCGCCGGCCTTGGCGCATTCCTCGATGGCGTGGTTGATGGCGGGACTATCCAGGGTTTTCCCGTCGCCGGTAGCCCCATAATCGCGTACGTTGTATACTGCTGCCGCTTTCCCGGTTGCCAAAGCCGCCGTCGGCGACATTATTAATGCGCGCTCAGGCTGCGCGATGCGGCCGATATCTTTACTATCGGCAGGCTGCGCCGATGCCTGACCGCAAGTATAAATCACATAAAAGACTAACAACGGGATCGTTCGAGGCATGTTAATTCTCCGGTTAGAACTATGTGTATTCAGTGAAAATCATAAATCTAATGTTACACGCAATAGCCGGCGGCTAACAGCCGCCGGTGGGAATTCATGTGTATTCCGGCGGTCGTTGACCGCCGGCTATTGAAATTGTTAATCTGAGACTCAATAGCTTGCCGTGACAGTCCCGGGAATTGATTATGGTATTGGAAATTCATCTTCCGCGATCTTGATATTCAATCCGGCGCCGTCTTTTTTATTGCCGCTTAGGTCCAGGATCAAGTCGCCTTTTACATCCGAGGCGTCATATATAAGGCTTGTCTTGATTCCTTCCTTGTCCTGATTTTTATTGAAATCGAAGGGCGGCCGGAACTCGCCGATGTAGCGAATGCCGGTGGAAATCCGGATCGCGCGGATCTTTCCATCAAAAAAGCATTGGGGAAATTTATATTTTCCATAGCCGATATAACCCACGACAAACGGCGAGTGATCCGTGTCCTGCGCGCCTTTATCCGTATGGATCAAATGACCGTCCAGGAAAAAACAGATCTTGTCTTCATCAAAGGTGGCCGCCAGATGCATCCATTTTTGGATAGGCACGGCTTCACCCGTGGGAAAATCCCGCAGTTTTTTGTTGATTTGGGTGCGCCGCCCGCCCAATTGACCGTTCCTGCCGATGCGCACGCCCAGTCCGCCGGTCGATTGTTTGGGGTTGTCGGAGCCGAACACATACATGTCGGCGTTTTCGGCCGGCGCCGGACACCAAATCCAGGCTTCCACGGTCGAGGGCAAGGACCGCTGGACCGGCGTCACGATGGCCGATTCTCCGCCGAATACAAACACCTTGCGGCGCTCCGTCTTCGGCGCTTCAACCGCGATTGGAACTGATTCAGGCCTGGCGTCAATGGGCCGATTGATTTTTATCGTTGGATTAATCGGCGGATTATTAGCACTGGCCGGCGGTATGTTGCCTGCAACTTTCGTCGTTGGTTGCGGGGGATTGTCCCTTGAGTTGTTCAACGGCGTCGTAGGTTCTTTTTGCAGCACAATCGACAGTTTCTCGTTCTGGCCGGCCCTGGGGGCCAGCAATTGACTGTATGGCTTATAACCCTCGCAGGATGCAGTGACATTCACATAACTCCGCCAGGGAATATTATCGAAACTGATTTGCCGCGCCTTGCCAGTCCCGGTAATAATTCCCATGTTGTTATGGATGGCAAGGGTAGCCGAAGGAGGATCGATCTCCACGTCGTAAATGGCCATCCCCGCGCTTTTGGGCGGCTTTTCAGTTGGATTGCCCTTTGCGTCGCCGGTCTCAGTTTTCGAGGCCGCCTGGCCCGCTATGGAATTAGGTTCCTTTTCCCGGCCCGGTACGATGAACAGGATAATCACCAAGGCCATAACCAGAAAAAGACCGCCTCCCAAGACGAAAGCGATTAAACGCATTCGCCCCACACTCCGGGAAAAAAGAGTGTCTTCCGCCGGCACGTCGTCGGCCGATGGCGGTTGGGCGCCCACGACCGGCGGCGCATGTGCTCGGTCGGTCAAAGGCGCGGCCGATTTAAAGCCCGCCGGTTGAGTAATCTTTGGCGGCTTATCTTGACGTCCTCCGGGCCGCCTGGCCTGCAGTCTGAGATTCACTTTCAGTTGTAAATCATAAGTCGCTTTTTTTTTCTTATCGAGCAAGCACAATCGGGCAACCGACAATTCGTTGAGCAACTTCTGCGACTCGGCGATATGTTCGCCCGTCGCCCTTTGCTGCACGTAAGCCATTTGCCTGTTTGCCGCCGCGTCGATAACTTCCGGGTCGGATTCAAACACGTCGATCGCCAGCAGCCGATAATAATTCGGCGGTTGGTCTTTAGGAGGGATGCCCAGCCATTTATGATATGGGTCGAACATCAGGGATTTCTATCGTTTTTTACACGAAAAAAATAAACGCCGCGTCCCCGCCCATGGGGCATACTTGTTCTAAGTTACTAAAAATAGTATACTATTTGTATATTACCTGACGCGGCTGGCAGTGCAATCCCACTCGAAATGGAATGTAGCCGATTACCTGGAAACTCCTCCGCAGGCCGGACTATGCATGGTTCAAATCAGCCCCCTGTCGGCATTGATCTGGGAACCACTTTCTCCGTCATCGCCCATCTCGATCCCAGCGGAAGGCCCTGGACGATTCCCAATGCCGAGGGCGATCTGATTACGCCCAGCGCCGTTTTCTTCGACGGAAACAATATCGTCGTCGGCAAAGAAGCCGTCAAAGCGGCGATTGCCGCCCCGGAAGACGTTGCCCAGTTCATGAAACGCGAAATGGGCTGCACATTCTATGGAAAACCGATCCACGGGGAACACATACCGCCCGAAGTCATTCAATCGTTCATTCTCGATAAACTCCGCCGCGACGCCTCTTTAAAACTCGGCGATTTCCGCAAGGTCGTCATCACGGTCCCCGCCTTTTTCAATGAACCACGGCGCAAGGCCACCCAGGATGCGGGCTCGCTGGCCGGTCTGGAGGTGATCGACATCATCAACGAACCCACGGCCGCCGCCATCGCCTATGGCGTCCAGCAAGGTTTCCTCTCGCCCAAGGGCGAAGCCAGGGAACACGAAAAAATACTCGTGTACGACCTCGGCGGCGGCACCTTCGACGTGACCCTGATGGACATCGACGGCAACCACTACGACGCCGTGGCCACCGCCGGCGACGTGTATCTGGGCGGCATCGACTGGGACCAACGCATCGCCGATTATGTAGCTCATGAATTCACTAAAAAAAATCGGGGCATCAATCCCAAGGAACACCCCGCCGGTTTTCAGCGATTGCTGCGCGAGGCCGACGATGCAAAACGCACCCTATCGGTGCGAGATCAGACCACAATCACTTTCGAACACGCGGGCTTCATGGTTCAAGTCCCCCTTACTCGCTCGCAGTTTGAAGAAATGACCGCCGATCTTCTCGATCGCACGCGCTTCACCGTGGTCAATCTGATGCAGGAAAGAAACTTGAAATGGGAAGATATCACCCGTCTTTTGCTGGTCGGTGGTCTAACTCGTATGCCCATGGTCCAGAAAATGCTCGAGGAACTGTCCGGCAAAAAACCCGACCGATCCCTGTCGGCCGACGAATCCGTCGCCCACGGCGCGGCCATATACGCCGGACTGGTGATGACCGCCAAGACCGCTAGCCGCCCTGAGTTCTCAGTGCGCAACGTGAATTCTCATAGCCTGGGCGTATTGGGAATCGAGAAAGCAACCGGCTTGCCTCGCAACCGCGTGATGATACCCCGCAACACGCCCTTGCCGGCCGTTAAAACATCCCGCTTTGCCACCCACAAGGAAAATCAGACTGCCGTGGCCGTCAACGTAGTCGAGGGCGGAGACGCCAGCGGCAACGATGCCACACCCATGGGCAAATGCGTTATTCGCGATCTGCCCCCGGGCCTGCCCGCCCGGACTCCCATCGACGTCACCTTCCGCTACGGCCAAAACGGGCGGCTCACGGTCAAGGCCAGGCTACCCGATCTGAATAAAGAAGCGACTTCGGAAATCCAGCGCTCCACGGGAATGACGGTCGAAGTCATGAAAAATTGGAACGAGCGAATTCAAAAAGAAGACGGACCCCTTAAAATGTCCTAATCTCCAACCACCTGCAATCATGGCAATCACTGTAGAACTTGGCATCGGTCAAATAATTACCGTCCAGCACGACTCCGCAACCATCGGACAAGATGCGGCGAGCGACATCCGCATTGTTAATTCGCCAAAAATCCAACCTGTCCATGCCAGGATCGTCAAAGTGGCCAACAAATGGATGATCGAATCGGCCGGCGACTGGCTATTACAGGTCGGCGACGGCGTGCCCGGACGCAAACTCTGGCTCAATCCGGGCGACCTGGTCCATCTATCCGAGTCCGGACCTTACATGGTCTTCGAGCCCAAACCAACCGCTCCGAAATCCATTGTCAAACCAGCGGAACCGGCGCCGGCGCCTGATCAAACGGCTGAATCAACTCAGCCCCCGATTCCTCCATTCCTTCAGCCGGTCGGTCGCGTGGCGGCCGAAAAACCGAAAAAACCCCAACCCCCAAAGCAACTCGACGAAGAAGACGAAATCTGGGAAGATGTATTCGGCTACTGGATGGAAGAACGGCATAAAGGTTGAATGAGGTGGACCATTACGGGTCAGATAAAAGTGTCAGGAACCATCAATTATCAAATCCACTGAGCGACATTGGTTCCTGACACTTTTATTCTTTATTCTTTCGCTTCACCCGTCGAGGTTGCTTTCTCACGTTGCGACGGTATCTGCCACACACGCACATAATCGACCACGAACCGCACGGGGAATTCCGTCGCCGCCGTATCGCCTCCTTGTGTGCCTCCAATCGCCTGGTTCAGCAATATGTACGCCGGAGTGTGGAAGGGATTTTCCGGAGTCTGCCCGGGGCTTCCTCCAAATGCATTCTGGGCCGGCGCATTGATCGTCTTGCTCAAATCCTGCGAGTTCACTTCTGCATCGTCCAGATATAATTTGATGAAATTCCGGTCCCAATCCATTCGCCATGTATGGAAATTCTCCGCCCAATTTTTGGGGAAGGACGACAGCGGCATGCGTTTCGTGTTCCATGTGTCCCGCTTGGCCGGCGGCGTTCCTCCGGCCCAAGCCACGTTGGCCAGTACGGTTTGGCGGTAATACTCCATGATGTCGATCTCGCCATTGGCCGGCCAGCGTCCCTGTGTGCCTAGCGTCCAAAATGCCGGCCAACTACCCGCGCGGATGTCGATTTTCGCCCGGATTTCAAAGCGTCCATACAACCAGGCGTGCTTGCCCCTGGTATTCACGCTTGCCGAAGTATATTCAATCGACTCCCTGTTCTGCCATCCGGCGCCACGGCGTCCAGGGCGTAATCGATCGCCCGTTGCTTCGCTCTCTTCCGTAGCCGCTGTAGCGGCCGGCGCCACATACCGCGGATTCGGTTTTCGCTCCTTTTTCGCCTCGATCACGAGAAAACCGTCTTTACAAATCGCATTTTCCGCTTGGTACCATTGCAATTCCTGGTTTCGCACAAATCCCGTTTCATACGCCCAATCCTTACCATCCAATGGCCCGTCTTTGTTGAATTCATCGGCCCATACCAGCTTATAGTCCTCCAGCGACTTGTTGTTTGCCGCATCCATCGCCGACGACGTTGCATCGATTGCAGCAGCGTGTTGGGCGGATGCCTGTTCTGGGCAAGCTGCCGCCGCGAATAAGCCGGCAGCCAGAACTAATATCAAAGTCGAGATTTTCATCCGTTCATTCCTTTCATGATATTAAGATTGGTTTAATGATAGCTGGTGACAAACTGCAAATGCAACACTCAAATTGCTGTGAATCCCGGGATTTTGGTAGCGATGATAGCATTCGTTCATCAATTTCCGATTTATTCGGCTTCGGAGTTCCAAA
>JBEKZY010000169.1:0-10579 GCA_049509395.1 Thermoguttaceae bacterium
CCAACTATGCAAGCGAAATCCTGTGGACTTACATGTATGGTTTCTCATTTGTCCAGCCGCCGAAGTTCGCCGTTCCGGATCCGGGCTCAGCGCGGATCATCGGATTTTCTTCGTTCGAAGTGATTCACGAAGACATCGTCACTCCCCTGGCCGAGTGCTACGATTTTCTTTACGACTTTCTGAAAAAGCAGGGCAAGGACGTGGTGCTGATGCAAAATCAACTCAAACGCATGGCCGACCGCGTGATAGACGGCGGCGGGCGCGAGGGCAATTGGAACTTGAACCAGGCCAGAATCATCGCTTTTGCGGGCCTCGCCCTGGAAGAAAACGGCAATTACCCCGACGGCAAAGGACGGCCGTATTATATCGATACCGTGTTGAACTGCCGGCTGCCCGCTCAGACCGGATTGACCCACGTGATCAAAGAAGGCTATGACCAGGAAACCGCGATATGGCCCGAAGGCCCGGGATATTCATTCGGCACGACGGCGGATATCGTGCGCACGGCGTCGCTAATGTCGGGCGACCCGGCCGGCCAGGCTGTTCTTGCCGATCCAATTCTGCCCCGGGCGATCATGGCGCAGATGGGTTTGATATATCCCAACGGATTCGCCACCGGCTTGGGCGATACGGTAAATCCCCGGCTTAACACGGTTGCGTTGGAACTATTGATCGCCGACGCCCGGCGGCGATCCGACGCCGCGCTCGAAGACCGGCTTACCGCGGCTCTAGAGCGAGAAATTTCCTCGGGCAATTACGACCGTTCGGCCAATACGAATTTGGTCGCGCTGACGAAATATGTCGCGGAATTGAAACAAGTTCCGCCCGCGTCGTCGCACGAATCGCGGACCTTTTTCGGCAAACCCTTGAACGTGCTTTTCGAGCGGAACGAATCGGCCGGCGGTCCGGATTACTCGCTGGCGGCGGCGATGTTCGGCACCGCGGGCGGACACGTTCACGCCAACGGGCTGGCGATCGAGCTTTATGGGGCGGGACTGATTCTAGGCGCCGATCCCGGGCGCGGCTCGAGTTACTGGCAGGCCGATCACGCCGAATATTATTCCCAGCCGCCCGCCCACAACACGGTCATCGTCAACGGCAAATCCACTTACCTGATCGGCCGCGCCCAGATTGCCATGGATCTGGAATTAATCGAACCCGCATCCGGTGAGCCGGCCGTGAGCCCCAACATCGGTTTCGCCCAAGCCGCATTCCACTACGTCAGTCCCGAGGCCCAACAGCAACGCACACTGGCCTTGGTTCGCACCGGCCCACGGAGCGGATTTTATTTCGACGTATTCCGCAGCCGGGCACAATCCGAGTCGGACCAGTTCCATGATTATCTTTATCACAATATCGGGCAGTCGCTTGCCATTTGCAACGCGGCCGGAAAGCCGTTGGCTCTGGCTGATAGCGATCTTTTGGGGTCGAAGTACGGAACATTGAAAGGCTACGATTATTTCAAAAACGAGCGATCGGTTGATTGCGCCGAAGACTGGCGCGCGACGTTCGCGGCAAAAGTTCGCAGCGGTCCGGAACGTCTCATGGCTTTGTGGATGCCCGGAGGAATGAAGCGGCGAGTGTTTGCCTTGGACGCGCCGGCCAACCACGCCGGCCGCGATGCGCTGCCTCCTGCGTTTGTGGAAATTCCCATGCCGACCGTGCTCGTGCGCCAGCAAGGCGATGCGTGGCGGCAACCCTTCATTGCCATATATGAGCCGTACTTGAGCACAGACGGACCCTCGATTACGGCGGTACGCGCGGCCAAACGGGAAGGCGACAATTCAAGCCTGGCTGCTTGCGTGGTTGATGGCCGGACAAAGGACGGCGGAAAAGACTCTGCACTAAAGGTGCTGCTGGCCCAAGACGATCAGCCTGCCGGTGTGCATAGCTTCGAGGGTTACAAATTTCAGGGCAGCTTAGGAGTGATAGCGATGCGGGACGGCGCGATTTCAGAGGTGTATCTGGGACACGGACAATCCTTGGGCGACTCACGCGTATTCTTGACAGCGGCAGACAATGCGCCTATCAACGCCTCACTGCTCCGCGATGAAGGCGGATGGCGCTACTCTTCTTCCGCTTCAATCAAAGCCGGTCTGGTTTTCACTCTACCCCAAAACGCTGTTCTAGACGGTAGGTTGACATTGTGGCGCGAGGATGACCAAGGCCGGCACAAGGTCGAACAGGCCAAGTTCAGTATTCAGCGCGATCCGCCGAAAAACGGCGTCGCGACTGTGAACTGCGTGCTTCCTCCGGGGCGCAATTCGCGACTGTCCCTATCGTTCTGATACCTTTTTTTACTCAACCGTAAAAGTCTGTTCCACCGGTTGGGCCGTTTGGTATAGCGGCTCGATTGTCCGGCCCCATTGGTAGGCCGTGACCGTGACCTTGACCGGACGTTTACTGCGCACGGGTATGGGAGTCAGCTTTAGAGTATTACCATCCACTTCCGCCGGACCGGCGACCACGAAGTAATCGACCGGCAGGCCGGAATCCGACGTCGCTTTCAACTTGATTGTTTTAACGCCGGCTTTCTGATTTTCGATCTTGGGAAAGGTGATCGTCTGCGGCTTGCCTTTGGCGAGATTTTGCGGAATCATCATTTGCCCGGGCTGCACTGCGCGGCGATACTGGTCGTCGCCCGGGTGTTCCTCTTGGATCCAAATCTGGCCGCCCATGCCGCCGCGGTCGAATTGCACGCGGAAGGTTTTGGGTCCGGTCTGAATTGCCGGTCCGGTAATAACGCGGAACTTGATGGGCCCCGGCGCATGCCCTAATTTTTCGCCAGCGCCGATAAGCTCGGGCGGCATTTCCGAAAGAAAATCGCCTTTTACCTTGAATGTCAGGCCGTCTTGTTCAGGTTGAAATTTGAGGGGCGCGAAACCTTGTTTGGCCACCGGCAGCGGCCGGCCGTCTTCAACAAAAGTGAGCATCTGGCGTAGTCGCTTTTTGCGGTCCCCCTGGAAAGCCGCGGCGGCCCGGGCAGTTTCTTCGTCAAAAAACCAGTAGGCCTTTTTCGGATCGCCCTTGAATTGATTGTAAGGCGCGGGCTGGAACTGGTCCTTGTCCATGCCGCCGGTGTCCGTGAGCCAGCCCGACGCCGGATCGATCTTGTTTAGTTTTATCGGCCCATTGTCCGGCGGGTTTTCAGGCAAGCGGTATTTGCAGGCCTTGCGAATATACAGGGCCACGAATTGGGCTTGATGCTCGGACCAATCGAAATGTCCGCCGCCAGGATCGGTCACCACGCCGATCAGGTTGTTTTCATTAGCCGAGCGCAAGGCGATTGCGCTTTCGCGGACAACGGGCCAGAAAAAGTCGCGGTCGCCGGGGCGGCCGTCGCGATATTGCGGCCATTCGGTGGTCTCGCCCACCAGGTAGCACAAGGGAACGCCTTCGAAACCGAGCGACTTGGGCAGGGGCACGGTCTTGATGGGTATGGCCGCGATGGTGCGATCGGCGTTCCAGTTTGGGACGTTCCAGGAAAACTGCCCGTTGGCCGAATGCCCCATGGCGATAAGCGGGGCAAATTCGATCTCTGCATAATCCGATTCCTGGGCCAAATCCCTTAGCATTTTCTCAAGCGCTTCTGCCGCGCCGCTGGGCATATCGGCGGTCAACGCCGCTGGGCTTGCGCTAGGCCCCCTGGCGCCCGGTCCAAGCCATACGATGCCCAGCCCTTCGTCGGCGGCGGCCCGGCGAATTATCGGGTCCTCCAGCCAGTTGCGTTCCAAAAGATTCGACATCGACATGATAATTCCGCGCACGCGCAAGCATTGCGGCGGAATCGCAAGGTATGCCCTGCGCGATCCGACCATCACCGAATACTGATATATCGCGTCAGATCCCTGGGCAGCCGTCATGCCTAGAATCAGCAAGCCGGCAAAGCCTTTGAAAAACCAACAACTGAGCTTATTGATTATCATGTTGGTGTTTGCGTTTATACACGCCGATTGTGCGAATAATCAATCCTGCCCCCGCTATAATCGATCCGCAGAACATAATGCAGTACCTGGCCTCCATCGGATTCGGTATGAGCATGAGCGATAGAACAAATGCCCCGTAAATAATGCACAGGTTGCCCAATACGTTGTATTGGCGCGCATCGTTGTCGAAATCCTCAGAGTCCTTGGCGTCTTTGTCGATGGGGGTGTTCATTTCCACGAAGAAATCGTCCACCTGTTTGACATATTCATGCTTATCCTTTCGATAAAAGAACATGGTGCCAAAGTACCACGCAGTGCAAACGATAAACAGCACCGCCGTGGTGAATCCGATGTTCATATCGCTTATTTCCTGGTCGTTAAAAGCCGTAGCGGCGGGAATAATCGAGCTGAAGAAGCTCCTTTGGTGTTCCAAATCCCTCAGAACGATGCGCATGGCAACGGAAGGTATCATGCCGGCCGCCATGGTGCTCCACGCGGCCCAGGAAGGGGTTCTCTTAAAAAATATTCCATAGAAAAGCGGTATGGTCATGGGAATGCCAATGGAGGCCGAGACGATTAGAAGCAGGTCGAAAAGTTTCGGCGAGGTGGTGCTGAAATAAGCGGCGAGCAATACCCAAATAATGCCGTTGGCAAAGATCATGATTCGCCCGATCGTTATCTGCCTTGCCTCGGAGGCGTTCTTATTCACGACCCTGATGTAAAAGTTTCGCACGAATACGCCTGACGCGACGTTGAGATAACTGCACAGGGTTGTCAACGTGCCGGCGAAAACGGCGCATACCAACAAGCCTAAAAGTCCCTTGGGCAAAAGTTTCAGGGCCATGGCCACGTAAGCCGTCTCGTTGGGATTTTTAACGTTGGGAAAATTCTTTGCCAGGTCGGGAAATACAATCGTTGCGGCCAAGGCCGGGATAATCCAAATCCAAGGCAGAAAGATAAAACCGCAAATCGAGATTAACGAGGATTTTCTCGCATCCCTGCCGTTTTTCACGAATATGTATTTCGCCCCGCCGGTGGTCGACATGCTGTTGTTCTGCACAAACTGGTTGAGCAACAAGGTAAATGCGAAAAACAGGATGACGCCCGGCCTGTCAAAGTACGTCCAATCGAAGTGTTTGGCGGGCAGTTTGTGGATCAGTTGACTGAGCCCGCCTATTTCCGGAAGCCGGAGGGTCAGAAAGGCCATGACAAGGGTAATCGTCAAAACGATGAGCATTTGGATGATGTCGCCGGCGATGGCCGCCCAGGATCCGCCTAATAGGGTCATTAGCATCACCACCCCGCCCAGCGAGAGAATGAGATACCATATTTCAATGCCGAAAACTCCGTTCATGAATTTGGATATCGTGTATAGATAGACGCCGCCCAGCACAAGTGTGGAAAGAATGGGAAGCCACGTAAAAACCTGCTCGTTGACGTTCCCATAGCGTTTGCGAATCGCCTCCGTTTCGGTGACCACGCGCATTTGCCTGAATCTGGCGGCGGTAAAGAAATAAGTGAAGACCAGCGCCGTGATGTTGCAAAAATAGAGCAACATGCAAAACGTGCCCGTCTCGTAGGCCTTGGAGGCCAGGCCGGTAAACGACCAGGCTGTAAAAGTCGTCATGAACGTCGAGCTTCCCGCCACCCACCACAAAAGCCCGCCGCCGCAACGATAAAAATCGCTGGCCGTTTTGCTGAAACTCTTGAACACCGGCCCCATGAGGAACATGAAGGAGAGGTAGAAGACAATTACGGCGTAGTCATACCATGTCATATAATATATCTTTATCGGTTATTGGTTTATGGGTATCAGTTTTCAGGTTCAGCAATCATCTTTAACCTAGTTCCCACGCTCCGGCGTGGGAAAGGGGCCGATTGAGAAACCGCAAGCGTTCTTGAATTCATCCCTTTATCCCTCATCCTTCAGAATACGACCTGCGTGATCTCGTTGTCGCCAGTGTCGGTAATGCCGCCCTTGATCTTAAAGCTCGATTGATCCTTCGATTTTACCGGCATTTCATAATGCTTCAGCATCCATTTGCCCTGTGATTGGATTTTTCCAAAAATCAATTTCGCGGCCGCCTTAAGGCTTTCCGGAGTGACCGAATAGTTGCAGATCACGGTTCTGGCTTCGGCAAGGGCGCCCAACTCGTAGGGGCAATTCGTAACTACAACGACCTTCTTGCCCATGGCAATGAGCTTCTTGATCAACTCCGTGTTATTGGCTGGGCAAAGGCGCCAATAATAGTTCGTGGCCACAATCACGTCGGCCTCTGCGGCGTGCTCTATGACAAAGTCCTCGTCTTCCTTCGACGCCTTAAACTTGGTGTCCAAGCCGATGATGTTCATGGATTGCTCGTACATGGCCTCGTTGAACGATTTGTTGTTGCAGTAAACGTCGAACCCGCAATAGCCGTCGAGGACCTGTTGCTCGATCACCATTACCGTCTGTTTTTTCTTGAGGGGCAGGAGGTTATCTTCGTCGCGTAAAAGGGTGACGCATTTTTCCGCGGCCTTTCGGGCGATGCCGATATGGCCCTTGTCGCGCATCGGCTTTCCCGCCTGGGACGCCTTGACCTGGCCGTTTCTGGCAAACAGGCCCAGATTGTATTTCATCCTCAAGATTCTTTTGACCGAGGCGTCCAATTGCTCTTCCGGCATCTCACCCTTTTCCACCATGCGCTTCAGCTCGCAGAAACCCTGGTCGCGGAATTCGTCTTCGGTCTTGTTGAGGACCAGGTCGCAGCCGGCCTTGACCGCCAGTGCACAGGACATTCCCACGCCGTATTTCTCCATCAGCGCGCCCATGGTGATGGCGTCGGTGGTGATGACTCCTTCGAAACCCAGTTCTCCGCGCAAAAATTCGGTCACAATGCGTTTGGAAACCGTGGAAATCTCCATGCTCGGATCGACGGCCGGCACCGTGGTATGCGCCAACATGATGCTGGGCAGGCCGTTGGCAATCAGCACTTTGTAGGGGTGCAATTCGACCTCGTCCAATCGTTTTCGATCTCCTCCCACGTTGGGCACTGCGTAATGCGCGTCGATATCGGAGTCGCCCCGGCCGGGAAAATGTTTCGCCGTCGGCGCCAGCCCGCCGTCCATAAATCCCTTGATCGAAGCCAGGGCGTATTCGGCGATGATCGCAGGATCGTCTCCATAGGCCCTGATATTGATTTCAGGATTTTGCGGATTCATGTTCACGTCGAGCACCGGGGAATGAATGTTCGTCATGCCGATGGCGCTTAATTGTTTCGCCACGGTCTTGCAAGTCTGGTAAGCGATGTCCGGATCGCCGGTGGCGGTCAAACCCATGGCCGAGGGAAAGAGGTTGATGCCGGCATAGCTGAAATCGCGGCTGATGTCGCCTTCCTGATCGATGGAAATGTGCAATGGAATGCCGGGATTGCGCGAACAGGCGATTTTTTGCAGCCTGTTGAGGCGCTGGGCGTATTGCTCCGGGGAAACGTAGACCCCGGTGCCGGGAATAAACAGGTTTTGTTTGATTTTCTTGTAACCCGGCGGATACTCGAAATCATAACTCAGGCTTTGATGATAATGCTTGCCCCTTCTCGAGTTTTGTCCGAAGGGCGTGACCCTTAATCCGCCAATGTGAAGCTTTTCGATTGCCTCGATCACATAAGGAGTGATCATCGAACCGCCCCAGTGGATGGTGAAACACTGCCCCACCTTTTGCTCAAGGCTCATCTTGGAGAGAATCCCCTCGATGAAGGTTTCTCGTTCCTGAACGCTCGCATCTGCCTGACTCATGATTATGCACTCCTCTTCTGTTCTGTAATATTTGAAGCTGTTGTCATTGATAACGTGGTTGGGGCAACCGCTGGACTGTTGCCCCGGAGTGGCCCCCGTTGTATTCACCGGGGGCTAAATAAACCGATTTTCAATTCTTGATTACAGGTTATTTTCATTATTACTAAACCATCCTTGGCGCACACATTCCGTCAATCTTGGCGCGCTCGGCCGAATCCAACAGGAACTGTCCCTTGTACGCGATTTGCGAAACAGCCGCTCCATAGCAACAGACCAGATTGTTCTTGGCGTCGATCTCTGCGCACAGCAATTCCCCGTCAAAGCGGAACTCTCCGTAGGTCCGGTCCGAGCCGTCGGAGAAAATAATAAGGTAAGAGCGATTATCTCCGGATATTTTGAAGACATTCTCGCCCGTCGCCTCTACGGCATAGTTTGCAGCGTTGTTCTTGAATGGAACCAGCAAAGTGGCGAAATGCGTTGTTCCACCGGCTTGCTGGACGTACTTAACCGCATTGGCCGGCACTTTCACCGCGTAATCGTAGGACACCCAGCCCTGGATCGGGTCCGTGTTGCCCTTGTATTGCTCCATTTTCAGGCCATCGGTCAGAAGCGGCTTCACCACTATGCCCGCTCCGTTGCCATACTTGGCCGTTACCGCCAGCCGTTCGCCGATTTCGAGCTCTGAATCCGCGGCAAAATGAAAGTACTGGTCGTAGACATGCGATTGCTTGGCGGTCAATTCGTCCACAACAAGCCAGAAGTGCGGCTTGATAAAGCACACTCTTCGCCTGTGCGTCACCGGATCGTTCAGCCTTCGATACCCGTCGTGGCTTGCGTCCACATAGTCGAACCACTGGGTGGTTGCCCAGCGCTTCAGAGTGCCCTTTGTCCTGGTCTTGAACATCCATTCGTCGGCCAGTTCCGAGGAATCCAAGCCGTCAACCGCAATCGTATTATGCGCCTTGGTGCTCTTGAACCATACTCGATATGGCCCTTCGTAAATGTACCTGCCCGGATCTATCAGCAGCGTCTCCCCAAAGCCCGACACGTCCATGCTTAGCGCGTCGGCATGCCCGTGCACGCAACTCTGGTCGTGTACGCCGAGTTCCCCGCAGGTAAAGACAAGATAAAGATCGTCGTTGTTCCATCCGCTGCGCATGGTGTAAAAGCCCGCATCCCGGGCGGCGACCGAGGCCATTTCCGGTTTCTTTCCTTCTTTTCCATGTGTGGCCGCGTAGAGCATGTCGGGCCGGTTGAACAAACGCCCCCCGGTCTTCAAAACCCAGCGCAGATCGTTGCCGTCTTCGAGCATGTTCAGATTGTTAATGTCCTCCCACAGGCCGTACGAGGCCCGCGGGCCGTGAACGTCGCTTTCGTCCCCATCCTTGAGCATGGGATAGAATCCGTGCGGCTTCATTATTCCCATGACGAAATCGATCATTTTCTCCGCGACTTTTTGATAAGTCCCGCTAAGGCGAATCTTGTTGCGCAAGGCCAGGTCCAGTATCTGTAAAAGACAGAAGGTTGACACCAGGTGATAGCCCGAGGCCCTTTCCACCTGCATGCCGTCGGGCAGGACCTGCATCCTGACCTGCTCTTCCAGTCGCGACATGGCCTCTTCGCGCCAATCCGAGGCCTCCTTGAATTCCGGGAACAGAATGCCCATGTGGGCCAGCCCGTTCGATTCCATCAACCCCCAATTGGGCGAAACGTTGAAGTAGCTTTTGTGTCGCGTATAGTATAACCGCAGGTGCCTGGCGTGCTCCACCATGGACATAAGCATCGCGACCAGAAAATCCCCCGTAAAAAGCGGCGAATTCAGAAAACTATAAAAACACGGAACAAACGATGTATACAGGCGGATTCCCAGGGTAAGCGGCCTCCATGTGCCGACTTTCATAAAGTGCATCCTGCTCGTTTCGCTGGGCACGTGCAGCAACCAATCCATGTCCGGCGGTGGATTCTTCTTGATCCAATCCGTCAGGATTCGTTGGTGCGCCCGGGTGTATTTCTCATCGCCCGTAAACCAATATGCCCGGCCCAACTCGGTGAGAAACTCGTGCCGGTTCAGGCAGAATTTCCATTCTGGATCGCCGTGCGGATTGGCCTGCCAATCGATGTCTTCCGGCAAGTCCTGCCCGACGAGGCGGTTGCGGCAGATCGCGTCGGCCTTCGCCGTATCGTATTTCAGGTTCAGCTCCCGCTTGTCCCAGCCGGTGTAATAGTTGATCCCCTTGCGATTCCTGTAGTAATGCAGCAACTCTTTAACAGCTTGATCGAAGTTCTTCTGCGCTGTCTGCTGCTTGACTTGCTGCAAGCCGTCTCTTTCCAAGTCCAGGCAGTTCAGCAGCGCGATTACCTTGTCCATTCGGCACTCCCCTTCTATTTTCCGGACAGAATCTTTATGTGGGTAGCTCGAAACCCAATATTATCGATTCCGCGAAGGGCATTGTAAAGTACCCTGTTGCACAAAGTCCATGCCTTGAACCGGGTCTCGCGGCAGATCGCCTCACGGACCCGGTTTCCGGTATCCCATAAATAATAGTCGCAAAAATTACTATGAAAGTCGGCCGGAACATGGTCGGCCATGCTCACTTTGTACGTGCCGCCGCAAAACGTCATTTTACCGGCCATTGCCGATTGCCGGCAGTGCCGCGCGCAGGTTCTGGAATGCGTGGAACAATGCCGCGCATGCGGCAATCCTCTTTGGAAATATGAATGGCTGACCGCGGTCGATTAGCGCCGCAGGTAGAAAAATATTCCCGCGGCGGCGGCGATTAGCAGGGCTAGGGTGGAGGGTTCGGGCACGGGGGAGAGCGAAGGGGCGGCGGAGAGGGGGCCGCCGGGGATGGGGGCGATGGCGACGGTCGAGCCGGCGG
>JBEKZY010000017.1:0-40731 GCA_049509395.1 Thermoguttaceae bacterium
GGCCAGGCGCGATAACCGGGCCGATTGGGGATGGCGCTCCAAGGCTTCTTCCAAAACGCGGCAGGCTTCCTCGTCTTTACTTTGCAATTGCAGAGCCAAGGACAGGCATGACGCCGCCACTTCCGGCAGTTCGCAAAGATGCCAGGTTGAGGAATTGGTTTGTCCGAATTTGACGGCGGTCTCGAAAGCCCGCGCGGCCAGATCCAGGCGGTTGCATATTTGAAAATAACTTCCGACGGCCAAAAGTAGTTGCGCATCCAAGGGAAATACTTCCAAGGCATTCAAACATACGCGCATTTGAGCGTCGCGGAATTGCGGATCATCGTTGTATCCCGTCAGCAGGCCGTAATAGCCCTCCAACATCTCTGTGGATCCCGGATCGGAGAGTTCAATTGCCTTGATGAAAGACTCTCGCGCGTGATCGTAACTTCCTATGTTTACATAGGATTCGCCTTGGGCCAGGTACAATCGCGGACTGGCTCGCCCCTCATCGATCAATTCCAATTCCACCAGGCCCAGGTCGCGATTGGCCAGCCGGGTTTTCCGGGCTTGAGAATGTTGCCGGCAGTGGCGGAAGATTCGCACCGGGGCCGTGTCGACTTTCAAACCGGCGGCCTGAATGGATGGGTATAAGGTTTCGCGCACCCGGCCTTCGAATTTCAAATCCGCTTTGGCGGGCAGGAGTCGGGGTTGTGCGATTTGTTCGCCGGCGGTGCAGTTTTCGGTCGGGGGAATCTCCACCATAATCAGATAAACATTTTGCGGATCGGCGGTGGTGTCGATAAAGTTTCGCAGTTTTTTCGCGGCAAGATTGTCCAGTTTTTCGCCCGCATCCAGCCAAAGCACCCAATCGGCCGTGACTTTGGAAAGGCAGGCGTTTCGGGCGGCGGAAAAATCGTTTTTCCAAAAACCTTGAAACACCTTTGCCCCCATTTTACGGGCCAAAGTAATGGTGTCGTCTTCAGAGCCGGAATCCCAAACGATAATCTCGTCGGCGATCGCCCGGATACTTTCCAGTGTCTCCGCGATGACTTCCTGCTCATTGCGTACGATAATAGCCACCGACAATCGGGGCCGACCGTTTCGGGCCTGCTCGGTTTTCATATTGCCTTCCTTGGCAAGGAGTATAGGGGCTCAAAAGCGGCAGGAGTGTAACGTTTTGCCCGGTAAGAAAAAAGAGCATTTTTTATTCTTAAAAACCTATCCCATAATTGAATTTCAATCTAACTGTTTGTCCGAAATGCCCTCACCCTAGCCCCTCCCAGAGGGAGAGGGGACTTCGGAGATAGACCTCCTGGAGGAAAAAGGACTTATAGCTTATCTCAAAACGAAATTCGTCATTCTGAGCGAAGCGAAGAATCTAGAAGGAACACAATGGCAAAAATGGGTAATATGAGGCTGCATCCGAGATCCTTCGCTATGCTCAGGATGACTTTTGGGATTAGCTCTTAGGGAATAATGCTCTTGGATAGAAAGGGGACTTTGGGTTGGGCTTTTAAATGCCTGGAGAACTTACATTAACTTGTAATCCTAAAGGATTTGCATAAAATCAACCACTTTGAGGGGATTAAACTTCTGAGATCAAAACAAAGATTATTTTGGCAATAAATCGAATGCTATCTATTTACCACACCAGTCAAACAACGAATTCCGGATGGATTCATTCCAGCAAATCTTGAACCTAGATCCCCATACCGATGTTATCGAAGAGAGAATTACTCTGGCCGAACTCCAACGAGCAATTCGGACGGCAGACCCCAGGGCGCGGCTTATCCTTCCCCGGATCCTCCGCCGGGTTATTAAGCAAGATTGCGGCCTGACGGGATTTGCCTTTCGGGTGCCGCATCGGAAGAGCTACGTCATCGATCGGCAGTCGCTGTTGAACATCGTCGAGCCCGATGAAATCGGCCTTGGCGGCCTGGTTCTTCCCGATAAGCTTATCCTCATTGCCCAGCCGGATCAGCGGAAACTGCTGGAAACTTCCCCGGACCAGGCACTGGTCCGTTGCTGGCGACTGCTGTTTCACGCCCGGGTGCATTTGGCGGTTCAAGAGCGCATTGCCGAAAAAAGTCTTAATCCTTCGGCTTTGCGAGAGCGGATTCATCAGATTGGAGAAGTGGAATTCGACGAGATTCGCTCGGTGCTTGGTCAGGAGGGATTTTTATTGCCGCCGCGGAATGATCGGGGCATATATGAGGAATTCGCCGCGGTTTTTTGGGAATTGCGATACTTTGCCTGGAATGCCTTGCCGCGTTATTTTCCTGCTTTGGAAGACCTGGATGAAGTGGCCGCCGTATTGAGTCAGGATGTCGATGCCCAGTGGTTGTACCTTATCACGCGGCCTTTAAACGCTCCCGACCCGGTGGACCGCTCGGCCAGCGATGATCTTGGGGCATGGATTGGAAGCAGCGAGGAGGCCCCTTCCCCTCCGCCGCACAAGAAGGAGCCGCCTTCGGCGTCGAAGTACCGCAGGCTGATGCGCAAGGCGCGCCGCCCGGAATCGCTGGGGAACGTGGTCGGAGGCGCGATATGCCACGTCAAGGCCTTGCGTTGCGCGCCGCCGGAAAGGGTCGATCGAAGCATAGCCGCGATAAAAGAAGACGTGAATCGGTTGATAGGCCGGCTCGAGGCTGCACTGCAACTTTCACATGAGGGGCCGCAGCCCTGGCACGATTCGCTACAAAGACTGGTTCTGCTTTCCGCCGGCGGATATTGGACCCCCGAAGCCCGTTTGTTGTACGATTTGCAGAAGGTTTGCGTGGACTACGAACGGGATATTTCCAAGATTGATTTGGTCCGTTGGTTATTTTCGTTTGGGCGGCGGCCCATCAAGCGGCCCCTGCCCAACCAGCGCGACGTGCTCGCCTCGCAGCATTTGCACGGCGCCCAGCGGCGGCTAGCCTCCGTGCGGCTTCCTGAATCGCAACGAAAACATTTGGCGGCGTTGATTCGCTCCGCCATGCAACAAGTCGAAGCCCGATTGCGCGAGAAATTACGGCCTAAAATCAGAGATGCGCTGGACACGGTGGGACTTTCGCCCCGCAATCTTCCCGAGCAGGTAGCCCAGAAAAAAATCGTGGAAGAGTTGCTGGACCGGGTTGTGGAAAGGGGATTTCTCTCCATGGGCGACCTGCGCGACGCGCTTTCGCGCAATGCCCTGAAACTGCCGGACATCGGCGGACCGGGCGCCTTGATGTTCGGCGATCCGCTGTTGCAGGCCGACAAGCGCCTGGCCGAACTGCTCGATGGAGTCTATCGCCCATCCGAGTTTTATCTCCGCTGGTTGCAGCAACTCAGCTCTCTGGGATTCGGCACGCGGATCGGCCGATTCCTCACGCTTAGCCTGGTAGTGCCTTTCGGCGGATCGTTTTTAATTTACAAGGGACTCAATCACCTTGTCGGTTTCTTTCTGAAACATAGTAAAGATATTAATCACTATGAGAATTCTTCCGCGATCGTGCTCTTGGGCGTTTTTATCTTCGGGCTGGTCAACGTCAGGTGGTTTCGCAAGTTTGTAGGACAATCGTTCTTAGACGCGTATTATTCCACCAACAAAAACTTTGTCACGCCGCTTTGGAACGTAGTTCAATTGCGCATTGTGCAAGTGATCTTGAGCAGCATGATCTTCAGGCTCTCGCTGCGGTTTCTGATCAAACCGGCGGCCTGGACTTTCCTGGCCTGGATGGTCTTTCCTCTGGTGGGCGTCAACTGGCGGGTTTCGTTGACCAGCGCGGCGTACATTTTCGTGGCTTTCAATGTATTTCTTAACTCGCGCGTGGGACGCAACATCGAGGAAATGGCAATGGATTGGGCCGTGCAAACCTGGAATCGCTACGGGATACGCTTCTTCATGGGGCTGTTTTGGCTGGTGATCGATTTCTTCAACGTAGTCTTGGAAGCAGTCGAACGCCTGTTATATGGAGTGGACGAGTGGCTCCGATTTCGCAGCGGCGAAACCACCATGACCTTATGCCTTAAAGCCGGCTTGGGGGCCGTCTGGGCCTTTGTGGCTTATATCCTGCGATTTTGCATCAACTTGTTGATCGAGCCGCAACTCAATCCCATCAAGCACTTTCCAGTCGTGACCGTGTCGCACAAACTACTGCTGCCGCTGACAGGCCGCCTGGCCTCGATTTTTGAATCGAGCATGGGCATGGATAAAGGCTGGGCATTGACGCTGGCGCCGATTGTGATTATCTCCATTCCCGGCATCTTTGGTTTTCTAGTGTGGGAGCTTAAGGAAAATTGGCGCCTGTACGCGGCAAATCGCAAGAAAGGCTTAAGCCCGGTCGTTATCGGCAAGCACGGCGAAAATATGCTCCGCTTGCTAAAGCCGGGTTTTCATTCGGGAACCCTGCCAAAATTGTTCGCCAAACTGCGACGCGCGGAACGCAAGGCCCGCGCCGGTGGAAACTGGCGCCCGGTGCGAAAATATCTGCACGCACTGGAACGCTTCGAGTTGTCCATCCGCCGTTATATCGAACGCGAATTTCTGGCACTGCTTGCGGGAAGCAATTGCCCGTGCGCCGCCGCAATCAAGGCTCGGGAGATTCGCCTGGCTACCAATCGAGTGCAAATCTTCTTCGCCCGCGATAATTTTGCAAACCATGATTTGTCTCTCGCATTGGAAATCAACTGCGACTGGCTGGCTGGCGGCGTCGCCAGAGCGGGTTGGGCCGATCGCTTGCCCGATTACCAAAGGGAGGCGATTATTTCGGCCGTCCTCGGCCTATACAAGACCGCCGGCCTGGAACTGGTCGAACAGCAAATCAAAGCCGCCTTTTCTCCGCTCGACGTTGCGTACGATATAAACCCGCGAGGCATCGTCGTTTATCCCGAAACTACACTATGTCATCCTGAGCGTAGCGAAGGATCTCCTCAAACCGAAGTAGTATACGATCTTAAAGAAAACATAATCGTTGCCCCTCAAGTTCCTGCCGGAAACTTGCAGCCAGTCATGCCCGAGGTCGATCGCTCCAAACTAATGTTCAGCGAGTTCCAGATCACTTGGCGGCAATGGGTCGATTGGTGGGAATCTTACAAAAGATCTCCTGACCATTGCCACGAGCCCCTTGCGCCGTTTCCCGTTTTACCATTGACCGAATAAAGGGGCTTGTAAGAAATTTTGTGTAAGTTGGCGGCACGGGCTTCCAGCCCGTGAAGAAACACGGCCAAGATGGCCGTGCCACTTGGGCACTAACATGAAAATCCGTACTGTCCCAATAAATCGGTAAACGGCATCTATTTTTTATGTGATCCTTGTGAGGAAGTAAAACACCGCTCTTAAAGTCGATCTTATTAGTGATATTTATATAAACATTATTGCATAAAGTATTGACAGTATGATTCCGATGGTATAGATTAGGTTAGATTTACTTCCCAAACACTTCCACTTGAAAAAAATGTTTTGCCATGCAAATTTCCCAAAAATGCCAATATACGCTCCGGGCGCTATTCGAACTGGCCAAACGGCGGGGGGACGGCCCTATTAGCGCGGCCGAAATCGCAAGGTCCCAGGCAATTCCGCCTCGTTTTTTGGAACTGATTCTACAAGGATTGAAGAACTCGGGGGAAGTCGAATCGAGGCGCGGAAACAACGGCGGATATGTGCTGGCTGCTTCGCCGGAAACGATTACCGTGGGCGAAATAATCCGCTCCGTCGATGGCTCACTTGCGCCAGTCAGATGTGTGTCAATCAGGAACGAAAGTTACTGCCCGCTGAGCGGTCGTTGCGCTTTTATGGGAATTTGGCGAAAAGCCCGCGAAGCAGTGGAAAACGTTTATGATTCCACATCCCTTAGGGACTTGATCGATGACGAACGCGCCGCAGGCGAGCGGATGGAACCGCTGGAATACGTTATTTAATATTTTTGCAGTGTATCGAATGTTTCTCAAACTTGGGGGGACCTAAACATGAAGTGCAGTAAATGGAAGTACTTTGTAGCGATCGCAATATCCTTGCTTGCGTTATCGTCCATTGCTTTGGCAAACGAATACACCGCCTATGCCCAATCCGATGATAAGGCGGGACAGTCCAATGATGCGGCAGGGCCGGAAACGGACCCCGCTGAGCCGCCGCCGCTGCCGTTCTTTACTATTGAGGGCGTGGGTGGAGGAGCGATCACGCCCATGGCTTATCCGGTCAGTCCGCATCCCGTAGGCAGTTTCTGGGGCAAGCCCGCAGCCGCCCTTTCGTTCGTGAATATGGGCAAAAAGAATTTGGATTCGATCGGCGTGATCGAAACCATTAACGGACGAGTTGAATTTGGATACGGTGGAGACCGCCTCGGTCTGGGCACGCTGCCGCAGGACATTCGCACCGCGACAGCCGATCTGGGACTAGGACCGGGAGGTCATGGCATCGACATCAATCATAGCGACTTATGGCTGCAAAACTTCAACGTGCGCTACGTGCTTGTTAAAGAAGATACCTGCCTGGGAGGTATAGCCCTGCCCGCAATCACTGCCGGCGCTCATTTCAAATACAACGACGGCATTGCCGACATCAACGCTCGGCTGGGCGGGCTGTTAAACACAATCGGTTATCGGCGGCCAAACGGGACAGACTTCACGCTAACTGCGACGAAGACATTTAAAGATGTTTTCGGCCATCCGCTGATTGTTACCGCCGGCATGCGCGAAAGCGAAGCGATAAACCTGGGTTTCCTGGGTTTCACCGATTCCTACCTAATTACATTTGAAGGAAATATCGCTTACTTGATATTCCCCAAGGCCTTGGTGGCCTATGAGTTTCGTCAAAAAAGCAGCCCGATTGGAGAGATCCCGGGCCTGGTCGGCGACGAGGACAGTTGGCACACGGTTGAAGCCGGGTTCATACTGAACAATAATTCCACGTTCGTCGCCGGTTACGGACACTTCGGCACTCTAGCCAATACCGAAGAGAACGGCGTGTGGTTCCTGCAGCTTAGATACGAGTTTTAATCCGTTAATTGATTAATAAAAGCCAATCATGAAAGGAGCATTTTAATGTCGCGCAAAAAAACATATCCTGATATTGTCCACACCACCTTCGATACGCCGCTCGTCAAGCTCAAGCAGCTTGTGCCGCCGGGCCACGCGACCGTTCTGCTGAAGTTGGAGTTTTTCAATCCGTATTCCAGCGTTAAGGACCGCATCGGCCGGGCAATGATCGAGGCCGCGGAAAAGTCGGGGATTCTCACCCGCAAAACGAAGATTATCGAGCCCACCAGCGGCAATACGGGCATCGCGTTGGCGTTCGTGGCCGCCGTTAAGGGATACGACCTGACGTTGACCATGCCGGAATCGATGAGTTACGAACGCCGCGGGATGTTACAGGCGCTTGGAGCCAAGCTTGTGTTAACGCCGGCCAAGGACGGCATGAAAGGCGCAATTGCAAGGGCCCAGGAACTCGTTGCTTCCACGCCGAACAGTTGGATGCCGCAGCAATTCGAAAATCCGGCCAATCCTGAAATCCATGAGAAAACCACCGGAAAAGAAATCTGGGAAGATACCGAGGGACGAGTTGACGCGATTGTCGCGGGGGTAGGCACCGGCGGCACGATCACCGGCGTGACCAGGTATATCCGCGCGAAAAATCCTCAGTTCAGGGCCATTGCCGTGGAACCGGCCGATTCTCCGGTAATCTCGGGCGGCAAAGCCGGACCGCACAAGATCCAAGGCATCGGCGCCGGTTTCGTTCCAAAGAATCTCGATGTCTCGCTCCTGAGCGGCGTGGAAACGGTTACAAACGAGGAAGCCTTTACCTGGGCCCGCCGATTGGCGCGTGAAGAAGGAATTTTGGGCGGGATCAGCACTGGAGCCAATGTGGCGGTAGCGGTTCGCCTGGCCGCCCGGCCCGAATTCCGCGGGAAAGTAATCGTAACCGTGGCCGCCAGCTTCGGCGAACGATACTTGTCCACGCCCCTATATCAGGAGTTGAATAACAATGAAGCATCCAAACCCGCGGCCGTCGCGGTTCCTGCTTAGGTATGATCGCCACAAATAGATAAACGATAAAAGAGTGAATCGGTTTTATGTTCTCAGCCAAATCGCCTGAAGAGCAAGCGCAAGAACTTCGAATTAGGACCGCTCTCGGCCTTAACAAGGGCCCCCTTCCCAATGTGGAAGTGGAGTGGTTGCGAAAATACTACGAATATTTGGCGGCTAATTTGTCGCTGCCATTTGATGCCCGGTACGCGGAGGAAGGCGATTATTATCGGAAACCTGCATACCATCAAGTGAAGGTGCTTGCGCTGCTCGATCCCGATAAAAATCCTGGGCGAGAGTACAATGGGTTGATTTGCCGAACGCATGCGACCGACCGGGAGATCGAAGTGCCGCTGGTGGACTTGGAAATTGAGGCAGATAATCCCAACTTCCAGATTATCGAGGATTATTGGTACTGGATTTGGAACTGGCGCTTCGATCCGCGGATTTGAGGATTGTTCTAAAATGTTTTAAACAAAGATCTCTTTGACAGGCAATGAGAACTCGGGCAGCAGGTCGGGAATGGTGAGCGTGTCGTCGCGGGTAAGGATTTGTATTTCGCGCGGGCGGAGGTGAATGGCGACCGTTTGGGTCTGCGGATCGACAACCAGGACGACGGCCGTGCCGGCTTCTAGCCAGTTTTGTACTTTGGAATTGATTTTGCTCGCTCGATCGTCCGGGGAAAGAACCTCGACGGCCAAATCCGGGGGGCCTGGGAAGAATTTTTTCTGTCCGCCAGGCGGATCACGGTCAGCGCGGACAAATGCCGCATCCGGCGCAAGAACGGTATCGGGATTTCGAGCGATTATGAATCCGACCTCTGAAGAAAGCACTCGTCCTAATCCCCGATTCTTCACGAAATTGCGTAACGCCCAAATAATATTTCCGGAAATCCAGCCATGGTCGTATCCCGTTGGCGTCATGTGAATTAACTCCCCCCGGATCAATTCGCATCGGCCGATATCGCCCAGCGAAAAAAGTTGATCCGCCGTCATTGTTTTTTCAAGAGTAGCCATACATTAATGTTACAAAATCTATGTTCAAAATGCAAGAGGTCGAGGGTTTATGTATTTTAGGGCGCAAATTACTACACGCCAACAATCGGTAGGCGCCCGTCGCGGCTTTATGACCAATCCCTAATCCCCAATCTCTAATCTATGACTCCTATTTTCAATTCATCCGAATTTCCTTTTAGCTCCGGGGCGTACATGGCCGAGGCCCGGGTGGGCAACGCGCTGAACTTGCCGGGGATTTCGGCTCGCATGCGGTAGGAAACGCTGTGCTTGCCCCGGGCCAACTCACGGGCGAAGAACACCACGCGGTTGTCGCGGAACTCGACATAGGCCCCAATCTCGTTGCCCGTATAACCGCTGCGCTGATCGACCGCTTCGAAACCTGCGGGCTTCATGTCCTCGAAAACCAGGTATTCGTAATCGTTCTTGGAGTCGATTTCCAGTTCGATTTCCACGAGATCGCCGCTTTTGAGTTCCGCCCCGCTGGACAATTCCTGGCGCTCGTATTTCTCGACCTTTTCATCGACGGCCTGCCCGCGCGATCCGGCGGCCTTAATCGTCTTATCGGCCTTGACAAGTTTATAGTACTTGCGGTTGACCTTTATTTCCAACCCGGCCTTGGTGATGAAATCTTCCAGGGTGAAATTGGTGGCGTAGCCGTTATAGTACAATGGGCCCGTGCCTTTTTTCTTAAGTTCGACCTGGTGTTGGCCCGTGGAAAGTTCTTCGCCCTGAAGCACGCATTTGTTATCGAAGGTAAACAGATTCTTGGACGTGATTTCCACGGCCTTTTGCAGCTTGCCGTCGAAATAAACCTCGACGGTCATATTCGGCTCGGCCTCGCCGCTGGCGCGGATAAAATCGGCCATGGCTTCGATGCACAACGCCGTGTCGCGGGTCGAATTCCAATAGGTTGCGTGCTTGCGATTGTTCAAGAGATACTTGACAATTCGCGCGGCCAACTCGCCCTTGGGATCGGTTTTACACAACAGCTTTAGATAATAGGCGTGAGCCTCGTATTCGCTGCCGAACCAATACCACCAATAACCGTCGGGCAGACGAAGCCAGGCGGTTTGGTTCTCGTCGTCCTGCTGGACGTATTGCCCGATGTTGCGCATGATCATGTCGAGCTTTTCCTTTTCACCCTGTTTTTCCAGGGCAATGCCGTACATGGCCATTGCATAGACGGAAAGTTTTGTGCGGTCGCGATATAGGAACTCGAGCATGTCGGCGTTCTTTTCGCCGCCGTCGACAAGGACCATGTAAACAAAGGCGTCGAGGTTGTCGGCGTTATCCTTCCAGCGCAGCCCGGCCGGCTTGTTCTTTATCGCCGCATTCATGATGAGTTGAATCTGCTCGTCCTGATAGCGTTTCAGCCACTCGATGCCGCGCTCCAACACGCCGGGGACCAGGGCCACGTCGTTTTGCCTGGCGATTTGCAGGCCGTGGACCACGTAAGCCGTGGTGTGCGGCGAGGAGCATTCGCCCCAACCCGAGAACCAGCCCCAGCCGCCGTCGGAAAGCTGCATATTCGTTAGCCGGTCGACTCCTTCCTTGACCATGTTGCGGACTTCATTCTCGTCAAAGACCGGATTGCGGTCAAATCGCTTCCATTGTTTTGCACGATCTGCATCCGAGCCGATTTCCTGGGCGTTTAAATTGGTCCGTTTTTCCTGGATTTCTTTTAGATTAAGCTTCATGTCCAAGAGGACCTTATGCGTGATCACGGTGGGCAGGAAACGATTTAGCGTCTGCTCGGTGCATCCGTAGGCACGTTAAATGTGAACTTGCCGCTTTCGTCTTTCGGCCGAATAACGCCGGAATATGAATCCGTCTTCAGCATCCCATGGATGTAGCAGGGGAATTTCTGCTCCATGGCGTCCGATTCCTCGTCGGTCAGGGCCTTCATGCGTATGACAGCCTCGCCTTCGTCAAGAACTTTAACGCGCCAATCGATGCGGGCTTCGCTGTTGGGATCGATCTGGACGGACTGGGTCAAATCGTTCATCGGCTCCAGTGTTTTACCTTCCAATTCCAGCAACACCTTGGCGGACTTTTTCGTCTTCAGATAATTGTGTACAATCGCCGATAGCACGACCTCGTCGGTCTGCACAAAGAACCGAGGGGCTTCCATTCGGATGATGAGATCCTTGCGGGTAACGACGTCGGTGAATCCTTGGCCGACCTTTGTGCCGTGGCCCATGCCCCAGACCTTGATTCGCCAGGTGGTCAAATTCTCGGGCATGTCGAGCGATACTTCGGCCGTGCCGTCTTTTTCGGTTGTTAGAGAACCAACCCACAAGGCCGTGTCGGCGAACTTCGAACGTACGGTAGGCTCGACCATCGGCGCGGCGCCGCTCTCTCCTGCCTTTTCCATCGGCATCTTTAGGTTATCGGCCATTCCTCCCATGGGAGGCATTGCAGCCATTGCCATGGGTGCGGCCGGCATGGCAGCGCTTTTGGTCATAACAGATGCTCCAAATTGTATGCCGTTGCCGCCGCCAAAACCGCCTGCTCGACCCGTCATTATCCTTTGTTGGGCGCCGGGCATATTCGATTTGGAGAGTTCATCCATCTCCTCGGCCACAGTGCCGCCGAATATACCCAAATCGGCCATGGTTTTGGCATTGGGCCGTGCAAAGGCCGCGAACCAGCGGGCAAGGCTGTTTTCGTTGTTATTCGGATAATGGCTGCGCCGCCATTTCCAGAAAAACTCCTTGATGTCCGGCACGTTCGATCCGCCGGAAATGTATTCCAGCGATTTATCATATATCGCCACCACGGTGGACCCCGAAAATGGCTCGCCGCTGAGATCGGTGAGCTTGATTTTGACTTTGGCCTTTTCGCCCGGCTTATATGCTTCGGCCGAGGGCTTGATATCCACATTTAAGATGCGTTTTTCCGGCGGAACTACGATTTCTTTCACTTCGTTGTTTACTCGGCCGTCTGCAACAGCTACGGCCTCGATGAAGAAGTTCGGCATGTCCTTTTTCGTCACGGCCACGTCATACACAGTGCTCTTGCCGTCCAGGCGCAGCAGCTTTGGGGGCAGATAAATGCCGTTAGATGGCCGGAGGAACAACAGCACCGTGCCGCCAATGCGATCGGTGTTGATTTGCAATTTCACGGTTTCGCCCGGGGCGTATTCCCGCTTGTCCGGAACAAGTTCCAAGCGATTGAAACGGAACGACGCGGCATCGATGCCTTCGCCGATGATCGTGAAGATATAACCGCCCTCGATGGTTTTCTCCGTCCCCTCTCCCTTTGGGAGAGGGTTAGGGTGAGGGCTGGTAGCGGCTGAGTCAGATTCTCCCCTCACCCCCGGCCCCTCTCCAGAAAGGAGAGGGGATGAGGATGTAAGTTTATAAGACAGCCGATACTGCCCTGCCTGCCCGGCGGTGAGTTGCTCATGGGCCTGGCCTTCTTCGTTAGTATCGATCTGCCAGGTTTGCACCGGCGTTTCCACGGGCTTGTCTTTTTCATAACCGATTTTTAGCAGCGCAAGTTCGCCTTTGCCTTGGACCGGTTTGCCGTCGAGAGTTCGGGCCGCAAAATCAGCCCTGATCGTATCGCCCACTCGGTAATAGCCCCTATCGACCCAGGCGTAGACGCTAAACGGTTTGCGCGCCACCAGCACGTCGCCTGTTCCGACGATGGTCCGCCGCGACTCGTCGACCACTTCGGCGGTGATCGAATATTTATGGTCTTCGTCCGGATGGATAGCCTTGGCCACGGCCGTGTCGATTTCGACCTTGACCGTGCCGTCCGGTCCGATATCGACTTCCTGGTCGGCGACCAATTCGGGCGGCTGATTTCCGCGCGGCCACCAAAAAGGCAGCGGGCGCAGGCAGCCCCAGTTATGCCAGCCGGGATACCAATTGTAATCGTAGGCGAACCACCAATAACCGGGACCGTAGAGCCAATCCCACGGCCCCCACGGATACCATCGCTCGGTGTGGCTGGAACGGTAGATTTTGTACTTTACCTTTGCCTTTGTCACCGGCGAGCCGAAGTAGTATTTGGCCTTGATCGTGGCGGAGATTTTTTCGCCCAGCATGACCGGTTCGGTCGGGGCGTCGACTGTGACTTCAAACTCGGGCTTTTTATATTCCTCGACGCGGAAGTTGCCTCCGCCAAGGTTTTGCACGCTCAGGTTGAATACACCCAGTGGGGCGTCGGCGGGAATTTTATATTCGCCTTTCAGCCCGCCCCAGGCGTCGGCCTTTTTAGCTTCCGATGCGATTTTTTCGCCCTTGGGATTGTATATCTCGACGATGAATTCGCGGCCGGCGAAATCCGAGACGTCCTGCATGTCGTACTGGGCGTGGCGGACCCAGAATTTGTATTTCACCGTCTGATCGGGCCGATACACCGGGCGGTCGGTTATGGTGAAGACCTTAGTGGCGTTGTATTGTTGATCGTGCCAATTGCCTTGCCACACATTTGTGTAACCCAGATAAGCCAAGCGCCCTTCCGCGGTCCGGGCGATGATGAGCCACTGATAATCCTGCGGCTGGCGCTTCAGATCGAGAATCACCTGGCCGTCGGCGTCGGTATACTCGGCGAAATCCTTGACCAGTATTTCCCAGCGGCCGTTTTGGAGCTGCTTTTGTTGGTAGCCGAAGAATTCGACGTTGGCCTTGGCCACCGGCTTGCCGGTAACGGCGTCGGCGACAAAGTAAAAGGTTTTGCCGTCCATGGGCTTTTTTACTATCGTCGTGTCGTCGACCCACAAGACTATGAAGTTGGTGTTGCCATCCTTCATTTTGGCTTCGACCAGATATGCCCCAGGCTTCGATAGCGGCGTGGTCACTGTGATGCGGCGATCGAAGTGATTTTCCCGGGGCTTCAGTTCCATTTGCCACTGGGCCACCTGCCGGCCGAGATATTGCTGCCGGTTCTTTTCCACAAGACGATAGCCGATGTAGCCGAAGTCTAACTTACCCCAATCTGCCTGTTGCGGATTGGATTTCAGGTATGCTTTATGGTCGTCGAGGAATTTATCGATTTTGATTTCATGGGCGGTGAAATCCACGGCCGTGCCGTTGCGGTAGCGGAATTCAACCGATGCCCCCTTGCCCGCCGGCTGAGTTGTTGCCTGCTCGAATTGCCCCCAATTCCCCACGATTTGCTCCAGCCAGAAGCTCCAGCCTTGGCGTTTGTTTTCGTTGGGCAATTTTTTATCGATGTCGGGGAATTCTTTCAGCAGGCGCCGAAAGTAATCGGCCGCCTTGGGATATTGCCGCCGGTTCTCGAAAATATTCGCCAGTTCCTCCAATGATTCCATAGCGTAAGCGTTTTTCGGATCCTCCCCGATCTTCTGGTATATCTTGATGAAATTGAACTCGTCGGGCAGTTCAAAGCGTTTCACTCCGGTGGCCAGCCGGGCGATGGTCTCGTTTTCGCCCAGAGTGTGCAGGGCGAAAGTTCCGCTTTCATCGTTCTTGGTGTCGTCGGTCTGCATCCGCCCGAATCGCCAGCCGAATTGAGCAATCGTTTGTTCGCCGAACTGCTCGTGCAGAAAATCGGCGAATTGCTTACGGGTATTATTTAAGAGGCTGGGATCGAATTCCGCCGCTTGTTCGAGACACCATCGCCAGCGTTGTCCGTCAGACTCGGCGGCCTCAAAACTCTTGGGAATCGCATAAAAAACCGGTTTACCGTCGGCATCGACGGGGGCCCCGCGGGTTTCGCGATAATTACTCCAGCCCGGTTCGAAGTCGGGCAAGACCTTTAAATCGCTGAGATATTGCAGTCGCCAGGCCTCTTGGCCCCCGCGACCGGCCAATAAAATATCGGCCAGCGATAGAAAGAAAGCCCCGACTTCGCGATGATTGTCGTCTTTTTGGGCCAAAGGCATGGCTTGCATCATTAGTTGCAGAGCCCGGATGCGGTCGCGTTCGTTTGTGTTAACCCAGTTCCCTCCGCCCCGCTTATTGCCGCGGTAAAACTTGCCCGCCACCATAAAGCCGTTATGCGGTTCGCCGATGTAGTTCAATGCGGCGGCTTGCAGCAATCGCCAGTTGTTTTTATGGATTTCGACGACCGCTTCCCGGAAATCGTCTATTTCATCGACTCGATTGAGCGACAGGAGGCAGGAGGCCGCCATGCTTAGATCGCTGCCAGCCTGGTGCGGATCGTCGTTTGGGTCCAGGGCCAACTTGCGATAGACATCGTAGGCATCCTTGCAATTGCCCTCTTGATAGGATTTATGTGCCTGATCGCGCTGCGACTGCAGGTCCGTTAAAACCGTCGCCGACATGGCCAATCCTCCTAATATACTGCTGAATGTAAAAAGACCGAGCAACACTTTTATTTTCATGGCAAAGGCTCCATCTGAAAACCCGGCTGATACACCTGAATTTTTAATCGTTCACGGCGACCCTGCGTCAATGTAGCAGGCACACTCCGTGTGCCGTTTGTGGCCTTTTCCGGCTTCATTGCCGGTAAATTGGCACTTAAATAGCGCGGAGACTAGTTTATAAAAAATGGTCCTACTGCTTTGACGAAGCCGGGTTAAAAAAAGTTCCCTGCAAGCATATCGCGTTATGCACTTTGGAGCGATCCCCACGACAGGGTGGAGCGATGGCAGAATATATCGCGGATGCCGGACAAAATGAAGCAACCAAATCAGGATGCCGGTTTTTGATAAGATAGGCAGGAATGCCTGTCCTCCCCGATTAGAAGAATTACCACGGTCGGGGAGCTGTTCCGCTTTTATTGCGGTTATCGTCGCAACGAACTTGAGTATCATCTGGACAGATAATGCCGAGTTTTACCTCGTTACAGTTAACCTCAAGAACCACGATATCGATGACATTGTCAATTACGATGCTCTCGTTCTGTTTGCGGGTGAGAATGAGCAACCGCTGTCCGTTTTGATTGAAAACGTAGTAGCTCGAGGCGGCGCCTCGGACCATGGGAATGCCGTTCTGCAATTCGCAAGACAATCGCGGTTGAACATAATGGGCAACCCCATGCGTTCCGCCGGCCGCGACTTTTTTTATAGCAGCGCCTTGACCGCGATTTGTGTTCGCACCCGTGAGGTTCCGAGGTTCGCATTTCGTTGAGGTAAGCATCGGTAAGCATCCTACTTTTGGCCGGACAATAATTTTTCCTTGATGGGAAATCGCTAAATGCACTAACGAGGTTCAAATTCCCGGATTTTCCAATGGAGAAGCTGGCAATCGGTGGGCTTACTCCCGGTTCTTAAATGCACATTGCCTTGCATTCGGCCGTTCCATCCGTCATCGGACTTCTCGGACGTCAGCACGATGCCAGCGAATGGTAAACGGCGGCTGCGGGCAGGGGTTTGCGGTCGCAACGCGCCTGCCGTTTGGTCGCGGGGCTGAGTTCTTGACGGCGAATGTTTACTTGCGGCGGCGCCGAAAAACCGAGTTTCACAGTGTTGCGGCTGATAGACAGCACCTTGACTTCTATATGTTGATTGATGCAAATCGTTTCACCGTTTTTTCGCGTAAGTACCAGCATTAACAATCTCCTTATTGAGTAATGTTTAAAAAACACGATTGTAAAAAATTAAATATAGCGGCGCGGCTGGGGGTTATGGTTAATTGGACGGCAATTGGATTGCCTGGCATTTATGGAAGGGACAACCTCCAATTGATTGTTCAGTTTCAATATTCCCGCTATTCCACAAAGAAGCGATTGAGCCAATTGTTTTAAATGATAACTGGGCACGCGTCCCTGGAGCGTGAGAACCCCTTCGTGAAAATCGCAGGAAACGCTTCGCAGTTCAAGGTAGTCCGAGTGGCGAAGCCGGTCTTCGGCCGTTTTTCCGGTCTCCAAATATGCAAATGCCCGATCATTGGATTCGTCGCTTAATCCGGGCGATTTCATAACGATGTTCATATCGATGATTGACATGGCATATCTCCTACATGCATGCTTAGTGAAACGGTTTATCTTATCCTTTGAAATATCGAGTTTGTTTTACAATGTCGGACGGCGGAGGAACCTGTTTTCTTTAACGCCCTTTTTTCCTATAAAAAGACCGTTCCTCTGTTCGTTAGTTATTTGGATATAGCGAATTGTAAATTACCTTGGAAACTTACAAATCGGGACAATCACTAACCTGGCATAGGGAAAATCCTTATCCCGCCTACCAGCACAAAGAAGTATAAATAAAGGAAGTTAGGGTTGCGATAAATGATAAATGGGCAATTATGACGGGATTTTTTTGCATTTATCGCGTGTTTAGGCGATTGTTTACACTCATACTTGCTAGCATCGCTTGGAATATATCATGACAAGAACCGGCATTGACGTTATTGGCGATGTGCCTTGGGGAACGCATTTTTGCCAATTCTACCAAACAAAACAGGATCTCGTCGACATCCTGGTGCCGTATTTTCGCGAGGGTTTGCATCTGAATGAGCTCTGCATGTGGATCACTTCCGAGCCGTTGAATGTAGACGATGCCAAGGCGGCGTTGCGCCAGGCCGTGCCCGATTTGGACAATTATCTTCGCCGCGGCCAGATAGAAATTCTCGATTACGGCAAGTGGTACACGGCAACGGGAAAATTTGGGGCCGATCGGGTGCTGCAAGGCTGGATAGATAAAGAAAAATACGCCCGGGGGCGCGGTTACGAGGGCCTTCGCCTGACGGGTAATATCTTCTGGCTGGAAAAGCAAGATTGGAAGGATTTCTCCGATTACGAAGCGGTGGTCAACGAAGTGATCGGCAACTACCGGATGCTCGCCATCTGCACTTATTTCATTGATAAATGCGGTGCAACTGAACTGATCGACGTGGTCAGCAACCATCAATTCGCGTTGATCAAGCAATCCGACCAATGGAAGATCATCGAAAGCCGGCGGCAGCGAAGGGTTGAAACCGCGTTGCGGGAAAGCGAACACCGCTATCAATCCCTGGTCGAGCTTTCACCCCTGGCCATAGCCGTGCATCGCGACGGCAAATACATTTATGTCAATCCCGCCTGCGTGCGTCTGTTTGGCGCTTCCCGGCCGGAGGAACTGCTGGACAAATACGTACTCGATTTCGTGCATCCTGACGATCGTCAAGCGGTCGCCGAGCGAATACAACGAATACAGAATACCGGTATAATCTCACTGCTTCGCGACTCAAAAATTATCCGTCTCGACGGCGCGGAGATTCAGATCTCATCTTCCGGGACTGTAATAAATTACGACGGTCGGCCGGCTGTCCAAGCCGTCATGCAGGACAACACCCAGCGCAAAAGGGCCGAAGAGGCTCTACAAAAGGCCAATGAGAGATTGGAACAGAGCGTCGAGGAACGCACCGCCGATCTGCGCACGGCATTCCTTTATGCGAGGAACCTCCTCGAGGCCAGCCTCGATCCGCTGGTGACCATCAGCCCCGGAGGACAAATCATGGATGTGAACAAGGCCACGGAAGTGGTAACGGGTGTTGTCCGGGAAAAGTTGATCGGCAGTGATTTTTCCGCATATTTTACCGATCCTAAAAAAGCCGACGAAGGTTATCGCGCCGTTCTGTCCCAGGGATCGGTTACCGACTACCCATTGACCATTCGCCACACGTCGGGATGCACGACCGACGTGCTTTATAACGCCGCGGTCTACCGCAACGAGGCCGGCGCGGTGCAGGGGGTCTTTGCCGCGGCCCATGACGTAACCGAACACAATCGGATGGACAAGGAATTGCAGGCCCTGCACAAGGCCCTGGAACACCGGGCGGCCCAGTTGCAAAGCCTGGCCTCGGAACTTACCTTGACCGAACACCGCGAACGCCGCCGGTTGGCACAACTCCTGCACGATCACCTGCAACAACTGTTATATGCGGCCCGGTTAAGCGTAACGATCCTTAAGCGCCGAGTGCCGGACAAGGAGTTGCAGAACATAATCCAACACCTTGATATGTTGCTTGGTCAATGCATCGAGGAGTCGCGGTCGGTTACGCTCGAACTTAGCCCGCCCGTGCTTTACGACGCCGGCCTGACGCCGGCCCTGGAATGGCTCGCCCGGCAAATGCAGCTTAACTACGGACTTTTGATAAAGGTCCACAGCGACGTCCAGACCGAACCGGAAGCCGAAGACATCAAGGTTTTGCTGTTCCAGTCGGTTCGCGAGTTGCTCTTTAACGTGGTCAAGCACGCCGGGGCGCAATGCGCATCGGTAAAAATGAGTTTGACGCCGGATCAACAAGTGCGCATCGATGTTGAGGACAAAGGCGCCGGTTTCAACGCGGAACAGATGCAAGTAAACGGCAATGGCATCACCGGACTCGGCCTGTTCAGCATTCGGGAACGGCTGGAGCAGATGGGAGGGCGATTGGAAGTTCACACCGGCGCCGGGCAAGGAACCAGCGTATCGATCTTCGCCCCCTGCCATAGGCAACAGTCCTCCGTTGGCGAAGGCGCCGCGATAAGGCAGTCTATCGAGGGAACGCTGTTAATGGAGGGGAATCCCGCTCTTTTAGCGAAGCACCAATCTGATATCCCCACCTCCCGGAAGATACGTGTTTTACTGGCCGATGACCATACAGTTCTACGCAAAGGCCTGGTGGGAGTGCTTAATCAGGAGGCGGACATCGAGGTGGTTGCCGAGGCCTCTGACGGGGAAATGGCAGTCGAGCTTGCCAGGCAATTTAACCCGGACGTGGTATTAATGGACGTAACCATGCCTAAAGTTGATGGAATTGAAGCCACGCGGCGGATTACCGCGGCACAATTGGGTGTAGGCGTGATAGGTTACTCCGCCCATAAGGAAGAAGATTTGGCCCAGGCCTTGTACAAAGCAGGGGCCATAGGCTACTTATCCAAAGACGAACCGGCGGAATTCTTGATTGCCGCTATCCGAAATCTTGCACCCAGATCGGCTGACGGTCGTTTAAAGGGCGGTGATTGACATACAATATTATATAAAATCGTTGTATTTAATCAGAATAATTATCAACGCCGCGCTTGACATCAAATTTCACGACCGTTCTAATAATAGACATGAATTTCACCAGCAAATCGTCGAATGTGCAGAAAAAGCATAAAGTATTGGTAGTCGACGATCACCCCATTGTACGGCGCGGCCTGGCTGAACTGATAGCCATGGAACCGGATATGGAGGTCTGCGGCGAAGCCGCCGACATGACCGAAGCCATTAAGCAGATTGAAGCGAATTGCCCCGATGTGGCCATTTTGGATATCTCGCTGAAAAGCGGCCACGGCCTGGAACTTATCGAGCACATCAAGGCCAATTATGCCGGCGTAAAAATGCTGGTTTCCTCGGTGCACGATGAATTGCTGTTTGCCGAGCGTTCGCTTCGGGCCGGCGCCTTGGGCTACATTCCCAAGCAAGAAGCTACGGAAACCCTGCTCGATGCCATCCGCCAGGTATTACGCGGGGAAATATACCTCACCGCGCGGATGTCCAACCGCCTGATGCACAATCTTGCCGGCAAACCTGCCGAGACGGATCCCATCAGAACTCTTTCCAACCGTGAAGTGGAAGTTTTCGAAATGATCGGGCAGGGTTTGACCACCCAGCAAATCGCGGGAAAACTAAAACTCAGCGTCAAAACCATCGAAACCCACCGGGAAAAGATCAAGGGGAAATTGGACCTGAAAAACTCCGCGGAACTCAACCGCCGCGCAGTTCAATGGGTGCTGGAAAACTCGTGATCTCCTACTCGTATCGCAGGGCTTCGATGGGGTCTAACCTGGACGCTTTCCAGGCCGGATAGAAGCCGAAGATAATACCTACGCCGGCCGAGACGGCTACCGCTGCAACTATGGCCGGCAGCGAGATTTCGGTGGGCCAATGTTTGATGGTCCGAACTAAGATCGACGCGCCCCGGCCTACGATGATTCCTATAGCGCCGCCGAACAGACAAAGCACGACAGCCTCGACCAGAAACTGCCGCAGGATGTGGTGTGACCTTGCGCCGACGGCCATGCGAAGTCCTATTTCCCGAGTGCGCTCTGTGACCGAGACCAACATGATATTCATAATGCCCACGCCGCCGACAACAAGTGAAATCAAAGCCACAATCAAAAGCAAGGTAGCCATCAGTTCGGAAGTTTGAGCCAAGGTATTAGTGAGTTCGGTCATATCGCGGATGTTGAAGTCATCGGAGTCGCCGGAGTGAATGTGATGTCGCTCGCGCAAGAGTCCGGTGATTTGATCCATTGCCTGCGGAATCTCCTCCGCCGATGCGGCCTTCACGAGAATTTGGTCCACATTAGTGAAGCGGATCGGTTGAGGCGTGTCGGCTTGTTGGGTGGTTGTGGGAGTGCTGTAAAGGACGGTTGTGCCGGGGTAGAGATTGCTTAGCGTATTGACCGCCGTGCTTGTGCCGCCGGTGCTGGCTGCGGCCGCGGCGCTTTGGTTGGCATTGGCCATTTGTGCCCCGCTTATGCGGTATTTGATGGTCGTCCAGGGGGCCAGCAGGATGTCGTCTTGATCCGAGCCCATCATATTCGCACCCTTGCGGGGAAGCACGCCAAGTACTTTCATGGATACGTTATTTACCCGGATATCTTTCCCGACGGGCGACTCGCCTTGAAATAGTTCGCGCTTCAGGGTTTCGCCGATCACGCATACTTTGTTGGCTGCCAGGACGTCGCGATCGGAGAACATTTGCCCCTCGGAAAAATCCTCGTAATCGCGGACCGCTAAAAACGACGGCGTGGTGCCGCTGATTTGCATGGGCACCCAGTTGCGGTTTCCGTAAACAATTTGCGCACGCGTGCGGACAATCGGGGTCACGTCGGCCACGGCCGGGCACTGGCGGGCGATCTCGGTGCAGTCTTGGGGCGTGAGTGTCATTACGCTTCCGGAGCCGAAACTCACCCCGCCGCTGGTCGCCGCCCCGGATTGGACTAAAAGCGTGTTTGCCCCCATGCTGGCAATCGTCTTTTGCAGGGCGTTCTTGGAACCCTGGCCGATTTCCATCATGGCGATAACCGCACCCACGCCGATAATGACGCCCAGGGCAGTCAGGGCGGAACGCATTTTATTGCGCTTAAGGGCTTTAAATGCCGTGATAAACGTGTGGGGGACCAGCAAGGGCATCTTCTTGCGCCGTGCCTTAAACAGCGCATCCCCGATCAATGGAGCGGGACTGGCGGCGGCTGGCGCCGGCACGGCTTGTTTGACGAGAGTCCGGGACGCCGCAATGGCGGTCATAACGTCCGAATTACCGTTTATCGCGTCCGAATTGCCATCTGTCGCGCCCGAATTGCCCTCATGCGAGTTTATATCCGCTCTCATATGATGCGGACCGAGGGCAGGATGGACTGCTGCAGGCTGGTGATCCGCCCCCACACCAGGCCGATTGTCCCCGTTGCCGGATTTGTTCGCTCCGTCATTTTCAACCAGGCCGTCGCTGATTCTGATGACCCGATGCGCATAAACGGCTACATTCGGGTCGTGGGTGACGAGAATGACCGTGATGCCTTCGGCATTGAGTTGCTGAAACATCTGCAGGATTTCCACGCTGGTGTGCGAATCGAGGTTGCCCGTGGGCTCGTCGGCCAGGACCAGGGAAGGCTGATTCACCAGCGACCGGGCAATGGCAACGCGCTGCTGCTGTCCGCCGGACATCTGCGAGGGTTCGTGGTGGCTGCGATCGGCCAGCCCGAGACGATCCAAGAGAATCCCGCCCAGCCGGCGGGCTTCGGAGGCGACGGGGCGATGAGGATTATAGTCCAGGGGCATGATCACGTTTTGCAAGGCCGAGGTCCGCGGCAGGAGATTGAAGTTCTGAAATACGAAGCCGATTTTCGTGGTTCGCACAATCGCCCGCTGATTAGGCGTCAGCCCGCTCATTTCCTCACCGTCGAGCCAGAACTTGCCGGAGGAGGGGTGATCGAGGCAGCCGAGGATGTTCATCAAGGTTGTCTTTCCGGACCCGGAGGCGCCCATCAGCGCGACCATCTCTCCCCGGTTTATGGAAATCGTTATGCCCTTGAGCACAGGCACGTCCACTTCGCCCAGGTGGTAGGTTTTATGGATGTCTTCCAGTCGGATAAGTTCCATGGTAGTATCCCGTTATAATTACCTGCCGCCCCTGCCGCCGCCGCTGCGGAATATTCTTGGGGCGAACGGATTTGTGGTATCGCCGCTGTCGGCAAGTTCAGGGCTTTTGGATTCACCTCTGACCACTTTCATGCCTTCTTTCACCTCATCGCCGGAGATCTCGGTTTGGGTTCCGTCTGTAGACCCGATTTGGATATCGACGGGCCGGACGAATTTTCCGTCTTTTACCCAAAGCCGCCCGCGATCTTCACGCCCTCTTGCCAGTTGCTTGACCGGTCTTGCACCGCCCAGTGATGCGGAGGCGTTCTGAGGATCCCGGTCGCCGGACCTGCCGCCAAGGGCAGATGCCATCTTTTCCCGCAGTTCCGGAACGATTTGCTCCGGCCGGGGCTTCCAGCGCACTGCCGCGTTGGGCACTAGCAGCACGTCTTTGCGCTGGTCGATTTCAAACTGCAGGTTTGCCGTCAGATATGGTATGAGTTTAAGATTGGAGTTATCGAAAGCCACGACCACCGTGTATGTAACCACGTTTTGCGTACTGTTGGCGTCCAAGTGGATCTGGGCCACTTTTCCGCGAAACACCTCGCCCGGGTAAGCGTCGACTGTGAATTGCACCGGCATATCCTGCCGGGTGCGGATCTTTCCGATGTCGGCTTCGTTTACCGAGGCCCAAACCTGCATCTTGCTGAGGTCCTTGGCGATAAGGAACATGCTGGGCGTGTTAAGGCTGCCTCCAGCCACAGTTTGGCCTATGTTTACCCGGCGTGCGACAATCACGCCCTCTACCGGCGATTTGATGAAACAATAATCCCAATTGGTTTTCGACATATCCAGCGCAGCTTTGTTCTGAACGATCGTTGCTTCGCCCACGGCCACGTTGGCCTTGGCTACTTCGTTGTTGGCAACGGCCAGGTCGTAATCGCTGTCGGCAATCCCCTTGATCGGCCGGTCAGTGCCGGGAATGTCTTTTATGGATCGCAGTTCTTCGGCCCGCTTCCGGTCACGCTCCGTCTGCAACAGTTTGGCTTGCATCTGCTTCAAGTCGGCCTGCGAACGTATATAAGCCGCTTTAGCCTGATCAACTTGCGCCTTGTACACGGCATCGTCGATGTAAGCCAGTTCGGTGTCTTCATGGACGACAGAGCCATAGTCGATGCGTTTCATTTTCGCCAGTTCTTGGGGATCAATGTCTGCGGATTTCCGGCCCTTCAGTTCGCTGGGGTCAATGCCAAAATCCTTGATTCGGCCCACCACCTGCGCGCCCACGTCCACGACCTCTTCGGGCTCGACCGTTCCGGTGGCGCTGATCGTGGAAAGCAAGTCGTCGCGATTGACCGTCACGGTGAGGAAATTAGTTGGCGTTTCGGCCGCGACATATACCGTATAATACGCCGCTCCGCCGGCCACGAGTACGATCACCATAATTATGCTTAGTGCCAATTTCATGAAATCACCTTCGATATTAATAATTCCCCTGGATGATGGCGCGAACCGGCGACATTATTGCCGTTGCACGTTTTTTCATTTTTTACGGCGGCGCTTGCCTTCATTAATGTTTCCAAAGCGGCCAATATTCCTTTGCGTTCATCCGGGGATAAATGATTTATTGCAGCCGACACGCTGCGGATTCGAGAATCTTCGTGGCGGCGCATGATCTTTTCGGCTCGCGGCGTCAATTGCAGGCAGCGAACCCGGCGATCTTTTTCCTCGGCCACGCGGCTGACTAAATTCGCGCGTTCCAGGCGGTCGGCTATCTGGGTCATGGCGCTTAGCGTAACGCCGAGTTCCCGGCTCAAGGCCGACATCGGAAGCGGTCCATCCTGCAAGCTGGCACACACTCTTAACTGAGCCAGCGGCAAATCCACGGCCAGATCATCATCCAAAGTAAAGAGCTGTCGCATTATCGCGGGCAATAACGTCGCGATGGCGAGTGCTTCTTCCGCTTTGACCGAATGGTTCATGGCATTCAACCCCCCAGAAATGGCATATAAAGCCATCCGCAGAGTTCTTTAAGTATTAAGTCCTTAATTGTCCTATATAGTTAATATATATAAACTATCTTGGATAGTCAATAACTTTTTTAAAATTAACTGGACATGTCTTACTTTTAGTAGGGGGTATGAAAGCAGATTGTTTATATCATCACGGGAGTTATGTAAATTGCTAATGCAATGTCCCTCTCATGACCAACCGACCTTGCTCCTCATGGTGCCCAATGGTGCCCGGAGAGGGTTAGAGTGAGGGCGTTTTGCTGAAAAAAGTCTCGTCTTTCTTATGTTCTTTCTCCGTGCACTCACCCCCTGCCCCTCTCCGGGCACCGACCAAAGGTTAGTCGGGAGAGGGGACTTATTTTAAAAATCCAGATCACTTACTTTGAATTTTGTACAAATTTTATTGTTTCCCGCCCATGGCCTCGACAATCCATCGCACAAAAAGTAAATTACGAAATTCGCCAAAAATGAGATGGAGAGCGGCACGGTTAATTGTGAAATCCGTGCGCGTCCGACAATTTGTAACTAACGATTACGAAGGTATGGTCCATGCCAGAAGTCAAGATTCAAATCGGCAGTCGGTTTTTTTTACCGCGCTCGGGCTTAGACAAGTTGATTGCATCTCTCCGTAAAGAGGGTTATACCGTCTTGGGCCCGGTGATTGCCGACGGCGCGATTTCTTTGCAGCCGCTTCAATCGGCCGCGGATCTTCCCAAAGGAGTGAAGGACGATCAGGACGGGGGCAAATATCGCCTGGTGGAAGGCGATCCTGAGTTGAACTTCGAGTACGTGGTTGGTCCCCAGGGACCGAAGCGGCATTTTTTCCCCTCCAATCTCCAGTTGTTCCAATTCCACATCGAAAAGGACAGGTTCGATCTCGACGCCGGACCTCCGCAAGTGCCAAAATTGGCCTTCATGGGCATTCGGCCCTGCGAACTGGCGGCAATCAAGGTGCAAGATCGCGTTTTCGGCATGGGCGATCCGGACGTGTTTCGCTGCGAGTCGGAACCCTGGTATATGCAAAGCCGCCAGGAATCCTTGATAATCGCCGTTAACTGCAACCGGCCGGGCGGCACCTGTTTTTGCGCTTCCTGGGGCACCGGTCCAAAGGCCACCGAGGGTTTTGACCTTGCTTTGACCGAATTACACGAAGGATTCGTAATCGACGTTGGATCGAAGCGCGGTTCCGGGCTTGCCGAAAAACTACCCGTTCGAGAACCTTCCGGCGCGGAATTGGAACTGGCCGACTTGAAGCTCGAGCGCGCCCGCGAACACATGGGCCGGCAACTCGATACCGACGGATTAAAGGAGTTGCTGGACCAAAGCATCGGATTTCCCGAATGGGACGACGTTGCCAAGCGCTGCCTTTCCTGCGGCAATTGCACCATGGTCTGTCCCACCTGTTTTTGCTGCACCGTAACCGATACCACCGATTTAAGCGGAGAAAAAATCACTCGCACCCGTCAATGGGAATCGTGTTACACGCATCAATTTACGTATACTCCCGCCGGTCCCGAGCGGAACACGATTCGCGGACGTTACCGGCATTGGATGCGTCACAAGCTCTGCACATGGTGGGATCAATTCAACACTAGCGGTTGCGTGGGCTGCGGCCGGTGCATCACCTGGTGCCCGGTGGGCATCGATCTCACCGAGGAATCGAAACGCCTGCGCGAAGTGGCGCCAACTCGTTTACGCGGTTCTTCGATTCGTGAAAGAGAGGTTTAGGATGACTGAAACGTTGACTGCCGCCCGTCCGGAACCCATCTGCGGGATGAACACATGGATGCCCGTTCCAGCCCGCATCCTTGACGTGCGCACCGAAAATTCAAACACAAAAACCTTCACCTGCCAGTTCATCGACGAAGATATCCGCAAGATGTACGGCTTTTTGCCCGGGCAATTCAACATGCTCTATGTGCCGGGCGTGGGCGAAGCGGCTATTTCCATCAGTTCCGATTCCGAGCAAAAGGACCATTTACAGCACACGGTCCGCATCGTGGGTTCCGTCACCCGCGCGGTGGAAAAGCTTCCCAAGGGCTCGATCATCGGCCTGCGCGGCCCGTTCGGAACGCCTTGGCCGCTTAAGGAAATGGAAGGAAAAGACGTGGTCATCGTGGCCGGTGGAATTGGCCTTGCCCCCTTGCGTCCCACGGTCTATTGGATCTTGCGGCACCGCAAACTTTACAAACGCGTTGTGCTGTTATACGGTTGCCGCACGCCGGAGGATCGCGTTTTCGCCCAGGAACTGGAACAGTGGGATCGGGACGGGTCGATTCAAGTCCTGGTCACCGTCGATAACGCCACCGGCGCGTGGTCCGGTCCGGTGGGAGTGGTCACCAACCTCATGCAGAGGGTTAAGGTCAACGCCGACCGTACGGTCGTGCTTGTTTGCGGCCCGAAAATTCTCAACCGCGTGGCCGCCTGGAATTTTTTGCAATTGCACGTGTCGCCGGATCATGTTTACGTCAGTCTGGAACGGAACATGAATTGCGGTTTCGGGCGTTGCGGGCATTGCCAACTGGGGGCGAAGTTCATTTGCAAGGACGGGCCCGTGTTCAGTTTCGCCGAGATCGCCGATATCTTTACCAAAGAGGAGATGTAAAGATGCCCCCTGTTAAACCAAAAGTGGCGGTTTACAAGTTTTCCAGTTGCGACGGCTGCCAATTGCAGCTTCTGAACCTGGAAAACGAATTGCTCGATTTGCTGGGCGCCGTGGAAATAGCCTATTTTCTCGAAGCCCGCCGCCGAGTCCTTCCCCCGCCCTACGATATCGGACTGGTCGAGGGGAGCATTTCCACCGCCGATGAAGAAGAACGCATCCAGCAGGTCCGCCGCGATTGCAAGTATTTAATCGCCATCGGCGCCTGCGCCACCTCGGGCGGCATTCAGGCCCTCAGAAATTGGGCGAACGTGGACGATTACATCCGTTGCGTTTACCCCAAACCGGAATATATTTCCAGCCTGGAAACTGCCTCGCCAATCGCATCACATGTGTTCGTCGATTTCGAGTTGCGCGGCTGCCCGGTCAATCAATATCAGTTGTTGGAACTAATCTCGGCCCTTTTAACTGGCCGAAAACCGAACGTCCCCACGCATAGCGTGTGCATCGAGTGCAAGCGGCGCGGGCTTTCCTGCGTTTTAGTATCGCAAGGAAAACCATGCCTGGGACCCATCACCCAAGTCGGCTGCGGAGCACTCTGTCCGGCCTGCGATCGGGCGTGTTACGGCTGTTTCGGGCCCATGGAACAACCCAACATCACTTCGCTGGGCCGGTGGTTCACCGACCAATTGGGCCACAGCGACCGCGACATGAAACGCATGTTGCGGTTGTTCAATGGATATCTGGAACCATTTAAACAAGCCAGCGAATACTATGAGCGGCGTGAGAAAAAACAATAAGTTCCACATAAAGCCGCGACGGGTGCCAACCAAAGGTTGGTCGGTCGCGATTTAACTGCATATAAAACCGTTTATATAGGCAAGTGAATATTATGAGCGATGTGAAAAAAAGCGGTAATCCCGGCACAAGAACGATCAGCGTAAAAGCCCTTGCCCGCGTGGAAGGCGAAGGCGCGCTAAATATCACCATGCGCAATGGCGTCGTCGAGGATCTGCAATTTAAAATCTACGAGCCGCCCAGGTTTTACGAGGCCTTTTTGCGGGGCCGCGGTTTCGAGGAAGTGCCCGACATCACCGCCCGCATCTGCGGCATCTGCCCGGTGGCCTACCAGATGGGCGCATGCCACGCCCTGGAAAAGGCCATGGGCGTTTTCGACCAGGTCGATCCGGCCATCCGCACATTGCGCGATCTTTTATATTGCGGCGAATGGATCGAAAGCCACGTCCTGCACATGTTCATGCTGCACCTGCCCGACTTTTTGGGATATGAAAGCGCGATCAGCATGGCCCAGGATCACGGCCCGGTGGTGAAACGCTCGCTCAGGATCAAAAAGGCCGGAAACGACCTGGTGTCGCTCTTGGGCGGACGCTCGGTGCATCCGGTGGGCGTGTGCGTGGGCGGATTCCACAGGGCGCCTCCGCCGGCCGAGGTCGCCGCGCTTCTGCCGGAGATAAAATCCTGCCTGGACGACATGTGCGATTTGACCCTGACATTGGCCAAAATCGTGAAATTCCCCGAGTTGGATCGGGACTACGAATTTGTGGCCCTGTGCCCTGATAACGGGTATCCCATGAATCTGGGACGAATCAAAAGCAATAAAGGCTTGGACGTCGATCAGCAGGAATTCGGCGCGGTGGCAAACGAGTTTCAGGTCCAGCATTCCATGGCCTTGCAAGCCAGGTTTAAAGACAGGGGTTTTTACGTGGTGGGGCCCTTGTCCCGGCTGAACCTTAACGCCGAAAATCTGCATCCCAAGGCTGCCGAAATCCTCAATTCGGTATGCAAGACGCTGGGAAAATCGTTGCCTTGGCGCAACAGCTTCCTTAATTTCATGGCCCGCGGCGTGGAAACCGTCCATGCATTGGCCTTGTCCGTGGACATAATGAAAAACTACACGCTGCCCAAGCGCTCGCGGATTCCCATCACTCCCCGCGCGGGCATAGGCGGCCATGGCACCGAAGCCCCACGCGGCATCTGCTGGCACGAATACCGCACCGAGGCCGACGGCACCATCGCCACCGCCCGCATCATGCCGCCCACCAGCCAGAACCAGCCCACCATCGAAGAAGACCTGCGCCAATTGGCCAATCAAATTGCCTCGCTTTCGGATGAAGAGATGGCCCTAAAATGCGAGCACCTCATACGCAACTACGATCCCTGCATCAGTTGCGCCACGCATTTTTTGAAGGTCAATAGAAAGCAATTGGACTAAATGCTTGTTCCTAAAGTCCCCTCTCCGGGCACCGACCGAAGGTTGGTCGGGAGAGGGTTAGGGTGAGGGCCCACGGGTTGCAACCCGCGGGCTTATGTTTTATCATCATTGTTTATGGAACAAAAATTACCTGCGGGACGGTTTTCCAAAACCAAGATCGTGGCCACCATCGGGCCGGCCTGCGAATCGCTGGACCGATTGAAGGCTTTAATCATTGCCGGGGTGGACGTCTTCCGTTTGAACATGGCCCATGGAACTTGCCAGGAGCAAGAGGTCCGATTGGCCGCCGTACGCCAGGCCATGGAAGAAACCGGCCAATTCGTGGCCGTGCTGGCCGATCTGGCCGGGCCGAAAATCCGCCTGGGCGAACTGCCCGGCGGGCAGATGGATTGTCACGCCGGCGCAAGCCTGCGCTTCATCCGCGGCACTATCGCCCGGGAGCCGCAGGAATTGACAACCACATACGAACCGCTCGTCGATGAACTCGCGGTCGGCGACCGCGTGATGTTGGCCGACGGCACCGTCAGCCTAATCGTGGAACAGCACGGCAAGGATTTCGCCCAATGCCGGGTGGTTCAGCCGGGCCTGATTCGCAGCCGGCAGGGCGTTAATCTGCCCGGGGTAAAATTAAGCGTTCCGGCGCTCGGTCCGGTCGATCGCGAAAACGCCGTTTGGGCCGCCCGCATGGGAATAGACTTTATCGGCCTGAGTTTTGTCCGCGCGGCCAATGATGTGCGTCAATTAAAATCGCTCCTGGCCAGCCCTCACCCTAACCCTCTCCCAAAGGGAGAGGGGACAAGTCCGGTCCTTTTTTTGCCTCAGGTGATCGCCAAGATCGAAAAACCCGAGGCATTGGACCACTTGGACGAAATCGTCGAGGCGGCCGACGGCGTGATGGTCGCCCGGGGCGATCTGGGCGTGGAGACCGACATCGCCCAAGTCGCCTTGGCCCAAAAACATATCGTAGCCGCATGCAATCGCCAGCGCAAACCGGTGATTATCGCCACGCAGATGCTCGACAGTATGCAACACTCATCGCTTCCCACCCGAGCCGAGGTGACCGACGTGGCCAATGCGATCCTGGACGGGGCCGACGCCTGCATGTTATCCGGCGAGACGGCAATCGGAGATTATCCACAAGAGGCGGTGGAAATGATGCACCGCATCGCCCTTGCCACCGAGCCCATGTTGCCCCGCTGCCGGCTTGCCATGGACTCGGCTGAAGCAATGACCTCGGCGGTAAGTCCGATTACGCAAGCAATCGTCGACGCCGCGGGCCGCATCGCCGAGCAAGTCGCGGCCAGGCTGATCGTGGTGGCCAGTTCCAGCGGGGCCACGGCCTTGGCCCTGTCGAAAAATCGCAATATCGTGCCTATCCTGGGTGTGAGCGAGAACCAAGCCACCTTGCGGCGGATGTGCCTGTACTGGGGCGTCTTCCCCTTGGCCGGGGCCCCGGTCGGAAAAAGCCAAGAATTGCTGGAATATGTCACTCAACTGGGGAGGCAAAAAGGCTACCTGAATCCCGGCGATCGCATCGTGCTGATCATCGGCACCGGACTCACCGCCAGCGCGCATAATGCAATCGTGGTGCATCAATTGGGGGAAGGATGAGGGATGAAGGATGAAGGATGAAGGATGAGGGATGAGGGATGAGGGATGAGGGATGAGGGATGAGGGATGAGGGTTGAGGGTTGAGGGTTGAATACTCCGTACTCGTACTTCATACTTAAAACCGATAACTGACAACTGAGAACTTTAGACTCACTACACCATGCTCATCATTGGAACCGCGAATCGAAAAAAGGGCCAAGAATTGGCCGACCTATTCCAGCCCGTGGGCGTGGAGCTAAAAACGCTGGCCGATTTTCCCGGCATTGTCCCTGTGCCCGAAGATGGTGAAACCTTCGCCGCCAATGCCGTGCTCAAGGCGGCCGGATATGCCCGGCAACTGCACCGCTGGGTATTGGCCGACGACAGCGGGCTTTTGGTCGATGCCCTCAATGGCGAGCCCGGCGTCCTTTCCGCCCGCTTTACCGGCGAAGACGCCACCGACGAGGGCAACAACCGCCTTTTACTCGAGCGCCTCGGCGATACGCCCATCGAAAACCGCTCGGCCCAATTCGTCTGCCACATGGCCTTGGCTGATACCGAAGGCGCGATCAGGGCCCAAAGCGATGCGGCATGCCGCGGTCGGATTCTGTTCCAGCCCCGGGGCGAAAACGGCTTCGGCTACGACCCGCTCTTCGAAATCGTAGAATATCACCGCTCCTTCGCCGAATTCGGCCCCCTGGTAAAAGCCTGCCTGAGCCATCGCGCCCGTGCCGCCCGGCTCATGATCCCGCGCCTCATGGAACTGATCGATTCGGGCAAAATGTCGGATTAAAAAACCCATAAAACAACACGGAGACACGGAGGTCACAGAGAAAATGGTTTTCAGTTATCAGTTTTCAGTTGACAGTTTTTATTATTTTATCTTCAGAATTAAATATCCATCCTTCATCCCTCATCTCTTATCCTTCATCTTTTTTCTCCGCGTCCTCCGTTTCTCCGTGGTGAGTTTTCTGATGTTGGAGTATTTTTGATTATTGGGAAGTGCCGCCAACTGCCGGGGCATGTCAACGGCACTTCCCGGATAAATAGAATCCGGCCTGGAACGGAATTAACAATAAAATCCAGGCAAATAACGCTTGCGGTTATATAAATTCCCGATAAACAGGCATAACAAACCGGCAGACAATAGTGCCATGGTTGCCGGCTCGGGCACAACGGACAATATTATGTCATTGCCTGAGATAGACAATGAAGATTGCAGACCTTTGATTGTGCCGGTAAGGTTTCCGCCAAGACTGCCTTGTATGTCGCCGGCGTCGATCAAGGTATAAATGCCCGGACCAAAACTACTATCTGGTGTAAAAATGAAATCAGAAAATTGTTGACCATGAAGGAACAACGTCGAGGACGTTAATGAGATTTTATCACTTCCTAAGTAATTTCGGCTTAAATCATATTCCAACACAGCACCGGAATTTAAAGTCAGATTCCCTGTAAGCGATAATGTGCCGATGTCAGGCTGGTAGGCTCTAGCATAAATATGTCCGCCGGAATTTACTATAATTTGACTAATTGAGCCAAATCCGCTACCCCCAAATCTGCCGCCATTATTTATTGTAACCAAACCCGTATAACCTTTCTTAAGGATTTCAAGAGTTCCGGCATTAACATTTATATCACCAGAATATGAAACGTTATTACCAATTAATTGAAGAGTACCAGTACCATCTTTATTAAGGCTGCCTGATCCAGACATATCCCCGTAAAGTTTAATCAAGTATCCGGAGGTGTCGATCGTTGAATTACTGCCTGTTCCTGTAAATGTAATTAGAAGTCCAGTACTGAAATTACCGCTTGCCTCGAGCGTTCCCCCGCCAAAGTTAAATGTGTTGCCAAAGCTAGCAGAATAGATACTAATTGATTTTGTAATAAGGGTCCCGCCCATTAAATTATAGATTCCATTTCCTCCATGATTTCCAATATAAAGGGTCGATGATACTGTATTTGTTCCATCAAACTGAGTGAATGTTCCCGTTCCTAAGTATCCATCATATAAATTTTCCATGGACAAACTACCGCCATTCATTTGAACTGTTCCAGTATCAGAACCACCGACATAAAGAGACTTGCATACTTCACCATTATGGGTAAGGTTTGCGGTTCCGCTATTTTGGATATATGCGATTGTGGAAGTGTCAGGCTCAATCCCGGTATCCCACGGACAGGGATTAGTATCGGACCAATCACCTACAGAAACGTTCCAATTGTTGTCCGCCGCTAAAGCGACAGATGTACTGAAAAGCAAGATTCCCGTCGCTAAGAAGTAATAGTGCGTACTTAGCCAAGTTCTATACATGGCTGACCTCCTTCTTACTACGGACATGCGCAGCGGCTAAGAAGGAAGCCTTTGAAGTGATGAGAGCTAAATGAAGTAGAATGGAAAAACTAATAATTCAATACTAAAATGACACGCGCCATTTACCGCTCATCAGTCGTCGCTTACCTGCTTAAGCTCCTGGGAATCCGTAGTATCGAGTTAGACGTTAAGTAGAGGAAATAAAAAATTGCAACGAATATTAAAAACTGCCCCAAAACCCGATTATGATGGTGTGTGCTGGGATTGTCGGCGAATCGAGAGGCAAATCCACCCAGTGGTAGTTTACACCACTGATTATAGCGGTATTGCAGACCTTGTCAATTACTATTTTTCGCATAATACTGTTGGGTTAGAGCGTTTTTTGCTCTGATTTAGCAATCAGCATAAAGTTCAAACGCCCCGCAGGGGCAGCAGTTCTCCCAGCCCAGGGCAACGCCCTGTGGTCGTGAGAGGTTGAAAAAAATGTTTGGTCGGCCCAAAGGGCCAATTTTTCCTGGGATGGGCAATCGAATGGTTGGCCCGTTGGGCCGAATCGGAAATGGTTTTTACCCCTTTCCACAGGGCGTTGCCCTGGGCTGGGAGAATCAAGGGCCTTTGGCCCAAAAAATATACAATTTCTATTACGCATCATATAAATAGGTTGTGGTGAGTTTCACACATCATTCAAGTGGTGCGTTGCACGCACCTTACAAAACTTGGAGCCTGCCCCATGAAGCACGGCGATGACGATGTTTCCGGTCCGCTGGAAAGGATTACCGATCCGGGGTCTTTTGATTCAGGAAGCCTTGCCGCGGGCGCGGAAAATATCGCTCCGCTGCCTACAAAGCATGATATCGAAGCCAACGACCGCTGGTGGATCGAAAACGTCTACTGCGGCGACAAGGTGCGGCAGCTTTCGGTCCGGGCGATAGTATCCGGGATGCTCATCGGCGGGCTGATGTCGGTCTCGAACCTTTACGTGGGCTTGAAGGCCGGCTGGACCTTGGGCGTGACCGTCACGTCCTGCATCATCGCTTACGCGGTGTTCAAGTCGTTGGAGGCCGTGATTCCCGCCTATCGCCGAAATCCCTTCACAATTTTGGAAAACTGCACTATGACCAGCGCCGCCAGCGCGGCCGGCTCCATTTCCGCGGCAGGCATGGTTTCGTCGATCCCGGCCCTTTACCTGCTCACCGGGCGGCCCTTGCCCGCCTGGCAAATGATGATCTGGATGGGTTCGATTGTCATATTAGGGCTGTTTATGGCCGTGCCCTTGAAGCGACAGTTGATCAACATCGACAAACTGCCTTTTCCCTCGGGCACGGCCACGGCGGCAACCTTGAAAAGCCTTCACTCAACCGGCGGCAAGGCCGTGCAACAAGCAAAGGCCCTGTTTTACTGCACGATCTTCAGCGGCATGCTTAAGTTGTGGGTCGATGCCTGGGCGCCGACCATGATCTGGCTTGGAAATAAGCTGAAGCGTCCCGACCTGGGAGCAACCTTGGCCAAGTATGCCTGTCCCGATAATTTCCCCCTATTTCCAGGCAAAATTGGAAATTATCTGCTCGACCACTATACGATCTGCTATGAAGGCTCTGTATTCATGATGGCCGCCGGTGCGATCATGGGCATTCGCATCGGGGTTTCGCTGCTGTTGGGGGCAATCTTTTTCCATGGCTTCATGGCCCCCATTTTGGAATCGCAGCAGATTATCACGATAGCGCCCGGCAAGGCGCTGTCCAGTATATCCGGGGGCTGGACTGTTTGGCCGGCGGTCGCGCTCATGGTCTCGGCCGCTTTAACCTCTTTTGCCTTGCGATGGCGCATCATGGTTCGGGCCTTTAGCGGGTTGACGGCCATGTTTAACACAAAAAACAAGGAAAAAGACGTTTTGGCGCAGATCGAGATGCCTACCTGGTGGTTTATGGCCGGAGTGGCAACGGCCTGCGTTTCCTGTGTAATCTTTGGGCAATTGTTCTTTGCCATCAGATGGTGGATGAGCGTGCTGGCCGTGGCAATCACATTTATCCTTTCTGTTGTTGCCGCCCGCGCCACCGGCGAAACCGACATCACCCCGATCGGGGCAATGGGAAAAATCACCCAACTTACTTACGGCGTAGTTGCCCCGACGAACATCACCACAAACCTCATGACCGCCTCGATTACCGCCGGCGCCGCGTCACAGTCGGCCGATCTGCTTACGGATTTAAAAGCCGGTTATCTGATAGGAACAAATCCCCGCCGACAGACTATCGCCCAATTTTTCGGCGTGCTAGCAGGCGTGCTCGTTTGCGTGCCGATTTATACGATCATCGTGAGGACGCCAGTTTTCGATCCCAAGGCCCCCTCCGGGCAGGTGGCGAGCCAAGGCTCAAAAACCGGCGCGTCCGCCGATTCGGTGAAAGGAGATGTAGAATTGCCGCGTGCCACTGGCTCAGCCAGTGCCACCCTCACAAGCCCAGCAAAGGACAATTCAGCTAATACTATGCAAACTAATTTACTTACCAAGGAATTTCCCGCCCCTTCAGTTGCCGTCTGGAAAAGCGTAGCCGAACTGCTTGCCGAGGGCGTTCATAAATTGAAGAAAGGGACGGTAATCGGCATGATTATCGGCGGGATCCTGGGCATCCTGATTTCGCTGGCTGAAGAGTTTTTGCCCAAGCGCTACGTAAGATGGATTCCCTCGGCCACCGGCTTGGGCATCGCGGGGGTTATCCCGGCTTATAATTCCATTTCCATGTTTATTGGCGCTTTTGCAGCCTGGATTTGGATGAAAAGTCATAGTAAAAGCGCGGAGAGTTTCGTTATTCCCGGTTCCTCCGGACTTATCGCAGGCGAATCGCTGACGGGCGTAACAATAAGCATCTGGCAAGCGGCGCCCACGATTGGACCCGCCATTTGGCGATTCTTCTTCCACTAAAACTGCTTCTATAAAATAAAAATCATTGAATGTGAGTATATTCAGGTATGGTTACGTAGTTGCTCACTAATGTCGGTTGACTAATTGTTTTTTCATTTCTTTTCATTTTGCGCTTTGCAATTTTTTTTCCGTCAAGTAGAATTTATATTGTGGCGTTGCGAAGGCCTTTTTTCATGAAACTCTTTTTCGACGCTTACGTAATTAGGATTTTCCTGCTCTGTTTGGGCTGCGGAGTTATCCGCGCACCCTTATAGACAGATCATCAAACAGGTACCGTAGCGACAAAATATCGCTACAAGGGGCCAGGTGCATACAACGGCAAAACCTCCGAAGTATGTTGCCTGGCCCCGATTTTTTTATTACTATTGCGTTCTGGATTGCATATGAACCACTCCACGGCCAAACGGCTAGCAAACTCGGCTGGAACAGCCGTGTTTGCGGCTGAATAAGGATCATTGGCTACATCGGAATTAATAACATATTTCCGTGTCCGAATTCGAACAACAACGACACAAAACACCGGTGCAATTAGAACGGCCGCGCGAGCTGATTGTGGCTTGCGAGCCCATGCGCAGCAATGTTAATCTTTCCCGAATTGTCAGGGCCGCCGGGTGTTGCGGGGTAAAACGGGTAATCTGCTGCGGCAATGCCAAGGTAGTCGGAAAAATCGCCCGCGACGCCGGCCAGGTTATCGAGATCGAGGTCCATCGCACCCTGCCGCCGGTGCTCAAAAGGCTGCGCGAAGAGGCATTTCAGTTGATCGGTCTCGAGCAGACCAGCAATTCCAGCTTGCTCTATGAATTTCCATTCCAAAGGAGAACCGTTTTGGTGGTCGGCAACGAACGCTCGGGCATCGACGAGGAGGTGCTGACACTCCTCGATCGGACCGTGGAAATCCCCGTTTACGGCCTGCCTTATGCCCACAACGCCGCCACTGCCGCGGCCATGGCCCTGTACGAATTCTGCCGGCAATATCCGCTCGGGTAGGGGATAGGCATGAAGTCTTTATGCTGAGTTTTGAGCGTTTTTTCGCGAACGATTATTTTATTGCAAATTGAAAATTGCAAAATGCAAATTGCAAATTGAACAACCATAAATACTTGCGCCTCATCCCTCATCCCTCATCCCTCATCCTTCATCCTTCATCCCTCATCCCTCATCCCTCATCCTTCATCCTTCATCCTTTTCCTTGCTTCTCCCTCCCTTGTAGTTGCCATGGATGGACGATAAACTAGCGGGGTTTGGGTAAATATTTCTTATTTCATTGATTTTATTGAGGGTTTAAACGGTGACCGCGACTTGTGTAGTCGGTTTGCAGTGGGGCGATGAGGCCAAAGGGAAGATCGTCGATCTGCTGACCGAACAGCATGACGTCGTCGTCCGTTATCAAGGCGGGGCCAACGCCGGCCATACGGTAGTCACACAGGGACAAACCTTCAAACTTTCCCTGGTTCCCAGCGGCATTTTCCGCCCCCAAGTGCAGTGTGTTATCGCCAACGGGGTAGTGGTCAATCCTGCCAGTCTATTGGCCGAAATCGAAGGCCTGATCGGCCGGGGCATACATGTCGCCGAAAACCTGATGATTAGCGACCGGGCCCACGTAATCTTCCCCTGGCACGTGGAAGAAGACAAACTGCTCGACGCACAATGCACGTCCGGCGAATCGATCGGCACCACCCAAAGAGGAATCGGACCGTGCTATAGCGATAAGGTCGGCCGCTCGCTGGCCATTCGCATGGGCGATATGTATCATCCCGGTTTTTTCGAGCGGATTGAAAAAATAGTCCGGGTAAAGAATCGATTATTTTCCTCATCCACACCGGCTGTACCGATCAAACCCCTCGACGCCGGGGAGATATTCCAGCAGTACCAGCGATACGCCCAACGGCTGAAACCGCATGTGGCCGACACCACGATTTACCTCCTCGACGCCCTGGACTCTGGCAAGCGCGTGCTTTTCGAGGGTGCCCAGGGCAGCATGCTCGATATCGATCACGGCACTTTCCCGTTTGTCACCAGCAGCAACAGTTCCGGGGTGGGCGTTTCGCCGGGTTCAGGCGTGCCGGGCCGATACATCACCAAGGTAATCGGCATTATCAAGGCCTACACCACCCGGGTCGGCGGCGGTCCCTTTCCCACCGAGCAAGATAACGCCACGGGCCAACACATCCGCGACCGGGGCAACGAATACGGGACAGTTACCCGCCGTCCGCGCCGTTGCGGCTGGTTCGATGCCGTGGCCGTTCGCTACGCCGCACGCCTGGGCGGGGTTGATGTATTGAGCGTCATGTTGTTGGACGTGCTCAGCCAGTTGCCGGAAATCAAAATTTGCACCGCTTATGAATTAGACGGCCGGAAGACAACCAATTTTCCCAGCCACGTGGACGATTTGCGCCGCGTTGTGCCGATTTACGAGACCCTGCCCGGCTGGCAAACCGAAATCAGCAATGTCCGCCGCATTTCCGATTTACCGGCCAACACGCGGCGATATCTCGACCGGCTAAGCCGGATAATCGGCATTCCGGTGGAAATCATTTCCGTGGGCCCGGACCGCGAACAGACGATCTTCGCAAAGGATTAAGTATGAAGTTGGCGAAGGGCAGTGGACAAAATGGGCCGGGCAATTTATTGCCCGGTGTGGAGGATGAAGGATGAATAAAAATTCCCTTTCCCCCACTGCCAATCCCCTATCCACTTTTGAAGTGCCGCCGGAGAAAATGCCCCGGCACATCGCGGTCATCATGGACGGCAACGGCCGTTGGGCCCAACAAAGAGGTTTGCCGCGCATTGAGGGCCATCGGCAAGGCACCGAAAGCGTGCGCCGGGTCACCGAGGAATGTGTCCGCCTTGGCATCGAGCAACTCACGTTATATTGTCTATCCATCGAAAACTGGAAACGGCCGGTCGATGAGCTTGATTTCCTCATGGAACTCCTGCAAAAATACATGTCCCAGCAGCGCGACACGATCATGGAGCACAACGTGCAAGTGACCGTAATCGGCCGGCGCGAAGGGCTACAGCAAAACATACTCCAGGAAATCGATAAAACCGTGGACCTTAGCCGGGGAAATACCGGCTTAAAAGTCTGCCTGGCGATAAACTACGGCGGCCGGGCCGAATTGGTCGACGCCATGCGATCCATTGCCCGGGAGGTCCGCTCCGGTCGGCTCGATCCGGCCGAGATCGCCGAAGCGACAATCGATGCGCATCTTTATACCGCCGGCATGCCCGAACCCGATCTGTTGATCCGCACGGCCGGCGAAATGCGCGTGAGCAATTTCCTTTTATGGCAAATCAGTTATGCTGAAATTTGGGTTACCGACTGCTGTTGGCCCGACTTTGACGAGGCCCAATTGCACCAGGCCATCCGCGCCTACGCCGCCCGGGATAGACGCTTCGGAGGTTTGTCGGGTTAGATTTTGCATCGAGATTTGTGTTAATTTGCAATTTACAATTTGCATTTTGCAATGATTTAATCATTTGAAAGGTCTTTCATGCCATTATTAACTGGTTTCGAGCAAATCGTGCGGCAGAACGAGCCGCTGGCCATGCACACCTGGTTGCAAGTCGGCGGAGGGGCAAAATATTTCGCCGAACCGGAAAACCCGGAGCAATTAATCGAACTCATCCGCCGCTGTCACCAGGATGGCGTGCAGGCCCGGGTGCTGGGCCGGGGATCGAACATCCTCGTCCGCGATGAAGGCTTTAAAGGCATGGTGCTTCACCTTTATGCCCCCGCCTTTGCCAATATCAAGATCGAGGGCCGATCGGTAACCGCCGGCGGCGGGGCGCTGTTGGGCCGCGTTGTAACCGGCGCCGTGCATCGGGGCCTCGCCGGACTGGAAACCCTGATCGGCATTCCCGGCACCGTCGGCGGCGCATTGCACGGCAATGCAGGCACCCGCGGCGGCAGCATCGGCCAGTGGACGATCCAGGCAACTGTTATCTCGGTCACCGGCGACGTTTTCCAGCGCCAGGCCGACGAACTCGAATTCGGCTACCAGGAAAGCAGCCTCGATGAACTGGTGATCCTCGAGGCCGCTTGCCAGCTCGACGAGGACAATCCCCAGGAACTGGCCAAACGCATGCAAAAACAGTGGA
>JBEKZY010000170.1:0-10572 GCA_049509395.1 Thermoguttaceae bacterium
TTTGCAGTTCTCGCCCGGACGATATACGTCTTTTGCGGCGAGATTTTCTTCAAGGTAAACTTTCCCGCCGCGTCGCTGCGGACGCTTTCATCCAGCGATCTGTATTCGTCCATATCTGTGTAGCGGATTTCGGCGTCGGCCACCGGATTGCCCGATTTATCCACCACGATCCCCTCCAACACGCTTGCTTTCGACAGTTGGATGGGTTCCATGACCGTGTCTTCCTTTAGATCCATGGGCGGCTTTTTCCAGTCAGTGGAAGGATTGTTGTATTGCTCGGAAGCCTGCCTGACATTCACATTCAGCCGGACCTTGCCGGGCCGGGAGTAAATGGTGAACGATCCGGCGGAGTCGGTAGTGGCCGATTTCGGCCCTCCATCCGGCCCCTGCCCGTCCACATACATAAGATTAATAAAAACGCCCACCACACCTTCGCCGGTCTTCTGGTCCACGACTTTGCCTTGCAGCTTTACGGCCGGTTTAAGTACCAGCGAAACATGGGCGGTCTCGGCGGATTTCACCTCGATGGAATCTTTCCCGTCGTAGTAATACGCGAAGGAATCGGCCAGTTCGGGTTTTACATTGTATTGGCCCGGCGGAATTTCTTCAAAACTGAAATTACCGTCTTTTTGCGTCAGGCCGTTGGCATAGTAGGTAAGCATCGATTCGGCGCTGTTCCAACGCTCGTAGTCGAATTTTTGTTCCAGACGGAGTTTGACCGCTGCCGTTGCGCCGGGATCTTTAGGGCACGTCACCGATCCCCGGACCGAGCCCACCGGAACGAGTTGAAATATCACCGGCTTTTCCGCCTTCCACAAGGCATAAGGTTCGCCAAATCCCTTGGCGGTGATTCTCGCGTTAATTCTTCCCAACACCGGCACGTTGCGAAGGATGAATGCGCCGTCGGCGTCGGTTTCAGCGGCCAATTCGTTTCCCAGGTCGGCGTGTATGAAAAAGAGTTCTTGCCGGAAACCGCCCTCGCGATGTTCATAGGTCCAGCCCGTGGGCCGGATTTTCGCCTTGGGAATCGGCTGACCTGAAGCGTCAATCAGCCGCCCCCGGCAATCTTTCACCTCCTGGAGTTTGATCTGGAATTCTTTTGATCCATTTTCGTCCGGGTAACGATCCACACCGCCGATTCGACCCGCCGCGTCGCGAGCGAGAAACATCTCGGCATATCCGATTTGTCGGGGGAGTTTACATTTTACTTTTTCAAATTGAAATCGGCCCTTTTCGTCACTTGTTGTCTGTGCAATGACTCGAATATCATTTTGATTGGGTCCGTCCCGCAACAAGACTTTGGCCCCGGCCACGGGTTTTCCGGCCGAATCGACGACCGTGCCAGCGAATGGACCCATGGTCTTTTCCGCCGGTTCCGCGGCCTTGTCTTGTCCGAATGCCGGAAGGACAAATAATCCCGCAATCATCGCCATCGCCAGGATTAATCCGAACAGCATTTTACTAATTTGCTTGAAAAGTCGCATTATCGCCTCCTTTTAAACATCCATATCAATAATATATCATCCTAATCTTCGCCGGGAAACCAATGACCGCCGATGTAGCGGAGCATTAATTGTGGGCGATCGGTTGCCGGCGTGGTCAGCAACTCAATGGTCGTATCCAAGCTGTTTTGATCAAGTTTAAAATCAGGATTTGTCCGGGCGGTCTCCAATCGCTGTTGCCAGAAACTTACCGTCTCGGCCAGATCGGCCAAGGCCCAGGCCTGGTACCAATCGCGGGCGTCAACTCCGAAATAATCAAAATCGGTGTATTGATCGATCCGCGGGGCCACCGTCTCCAAAAGATGCTTGGCCGTTTCCGGATCGACCAGGGCCAGGATCTTGGCCATGATCACGGTGGGCTTTTGCAGTTCGCGCGGAGACGATACTTCGTCTCCCAAGGAGCGCATCGCCAAAACCCGATCGATGAGCGACCCCACGTCCGGATAGCCGATTGCATTGGCTTGCGCCACGACCTGGGCAGCAAATGCTCCGCGCCCGCCGGACGAACTCCAGCCTCGCATTTCCTGGGCATTCTTTTCAAAGAGCGAAAAACTTTTATCCACCAGCGACCAGGCCGTTTGACGGTCCTTGGGTGCAATGGCCGCGGCCAGCCAGCCATAGGCCTCGGCCTTGGTCTTCGCGGCAGCGAAAGTGTCCATCGAGTCCACGACTCCAAGCGCGTCTTTTAATCGAGTAGGCGCAAGTTGATAGGCAATTGCCAATCGGGTGTTATCGCGCTGATTGGATTGCTTTTCCAATCGATTCACCAATTCCAGCGCCTTTTCCAGGTTCGTTAGCGCGATGATTTTTGCAATGCGCGCCAATGCACGGTCTTTTTCCGACCCGGCGTCCGTCGGTTCAACCAACGACATTGCCCGAGGTAAATCTAACGGGGCAATCGCCCCGGCTACCAGGCCGCGATAATAGACGTTGCTGTCGGCCGTTCCCATTTTATCCGCCATTGCCGCCGCCTCTTCGATGAGTTTCCGGCCTTGTTCCGTCTTACCCAGGCGCACCACCAACTCCCCGGCCTTGGCCAGCGCATAAGTCCTCTCCGGTTGATCCAGCTTTCTCGCCAGCAGGACGGCTTCCTCGGCCAGACGTTCGGCCTTGGCCGGGTCCGACGCGGCATAGCGGTTCACCAGCGTTTGGAGCGTCATAAAACTACTGTAATCCGCGTATGGGGCCAGCAAGGTTATGGCTTCTTCCACGTCCGCCTCGGCGACCTTTTCGGCAGCCAACCGGCAGGACTCGCTCTTGTACGATCCCTTGGCATTTTTTGTCCACTCGATGGCCTGGGCCGGATCGATGCGGGCCATGAATCGGTAGGTCCAGGGATAGGAACTTTTTTGCGGCAAGGAATGGAGTTTTTCCAGAATTTTGCCCGCGGCCTCAAGTTGTTCTGCATAAGTTGCAGGCGCACGGACCGGCTTCCAAGGCGGCGCTGGCTCGTCCGTCCGAAGCAGCGTAACCGTCAATCCGGTGGCGTTCGAATTGGTTGCAGCAGCCTTCAGGCGATAACCGTCCTTTTCGGCTAACACAAAAACGCCGCCCGATCGCAAGCCGTCGAGGCGGAATCGTCCCGATCCGTCGCTGGTCGTGCTAAGAGTACTGGGTGCGTCGCCCGAATTGAAAACCCGCACTCCGGCCAGCGGTTTTCCGGCCGAATCGGCGACCATTCCCTCGACCGATCCTTTCTGTTCAATCAAAGTTAGTTTTCCAAAATCCTCGGCGGTTCCTGGTTGGCCCTTGATCCGTTTCGATTCATATTTCGCGAATCCCTCGGTGTCTACATTTACCGTGTATTTGAAACCGGGCCATAGATTCTCGAATTTGAAGCGGCCGTCGTTGTCCGTGGAACCGCTCCCAACGCTATCACTCGAGCCGATTGAGCCCAGCATCCAGCCCGATGATACATTGATCTTTGCCGCGCGGATCGGCCGGCCCGATTGATCAACCAGCGCTCCCCGCAGCGTAAAGACTTGTTTGGGCGACAGTTCAAGCCGCAAAGGGGTGCGGATATCGGCGAGACGATTTTCCAATACATTACTGACCCCGGCCGGTGATCGGGCGCGCAGTGCAAAGGTTTTTTCGGCGTCGAGTCCTTTGATCGAAAACCGGCCGCTGGAATCGGTTATTATGGACTCCATGTTCGGCATCCCACTGCTCAATAAAAGGGCTTGGACCTCGGCGTCCGGCACGGGCTTGCCCGACTCGTCCACGACCAGCCCTTCCAATTGTGCCGCATGAGCGAGCTTGATCGTCGGATAGGTAAGAGCCTGCGCGGCATCCAACTTGGGTAGGGAGTTTTTGGGATCGGGGCGGAGATAACCCTCCGGCGCCTCGTGTATTTGGACCATAATCTGGCCGGGTTCGGTATAAGCCACGTATTTCCCTTCGGCGTCGGTTCTCGATGCTCTTTGCAGACGCCATGGGCCTTTCTCGCTCAGCCTGTTCAGGTATACCCAAACGTCCGGTATTCCCCTCCCGGTTTCCGCATCGACGACCTGCCCGCGGACCTCGATCGCCGGCCGCAGTGGTATGGAAACATTCGTCACTGTGCCAGATTTCACCTCGAACTCGGCCGTGTTATCGGCGGTAAAAGGAAGCGTAGACTCAGTAAGCTGGGGATAAATTATATATTTTCCGGGCGGAATATCGTTGAACTGAAACACACCGCCCTTATCCGTCGAGGCGCCATAGTTGCGAGGACTGATAGTAAACTCGGATTCTTTTACTGAGTTCGGATCGGCCGGAGGGCGGAGATAAAATTTTATGCCCTCCAGAGAATCGGAGCCTGAAGTTGATGCCACCGAACCGTGAATCTTTCCCAGCCGGTCGAGACGCAGGGTGACGGATTCCTTAAGACTCCACGTAGCGTAAACGGTTCCAAAATCCGGCGCCGCGATTTCGGCGATAGCCTTCGCGCCCGCTGGTGCATAGTTTAAGGTAAAGGAACCGTTTTCGTCCGTTTCCGCGTTGCACTCATCGGCAAATTCCGGGAGTATTCCCAGCGAATGCTGATATCGATTCCGTTGGCCGGGGATATCAAATAGAAAATTTCGCGGCCGGATGCGGGCCTTGGCAATCGGCTGTCCGGATGCGTCGACCAGGCAGCCTTGATATTTTTGTACGGCCGCCAGTTTGATTTGGATATCCTGCCGCGGCGTATCTTTAGGCCATGCCCAGACCCTGTCTTCCCAACCGATTTGGCCCTGTGCATTTCGCGAACACATTTGGGGATACAAATCCCGTTGCCGTTTGGCATATTTCGATTGAAATTTGGCGAAGACGAATTGGCCTTGATCGTCGGCAATCGTTTTTTCAAGTATTTTCCAGCCTTCTTCATAATCACCGCCGACCAGCCAGATGGTCGCCCCGGCGGCCGGCTTTCCATCGGCCTGAAGAACCTGCCCGGCCAAGCTCCCGGCCGGTTCCACAGCCAAGGCCTCAATCGCGGCCAACGACAAAAGCATTGTTGCCAACAGGATCGTATAAAGATGCTTCATGAGCACGCCTCCCAAGCATAGCGGCATTTCGTGCACAAGTGACGGAAGCAATGGTATAGGATAGGCACGTATTCTATCACAGCCGTTATTGTTTAAGAAGTCAGGTGCTGCTTAACAGAATAATAGAGCTCTGGTGTGTGTGGCAAACTAAGCCAAGCCCACGGGTTGCAGCCCGGGGCTTAGTGGTGTGCAACTTTTAGGCTTAACGAAATAGACTTAAAAGCTCAACAACTCTGCCACAACTCCGTTTTCTTAAAGCACTTAAGATGCGTCTAATCTTTTTTTCAGCAAAACTGCGCAGCCCTATTGACTTCGCGAATTAATGGCAGTATATTAACACATGGCAATGGATTGCCACATCGAAATCCGTTGCACGTCACCCGCCTTTTTTCAGAAAGGTCTACGATATGGTCAAGAAGAAATCGCAGCAAAACCTGGGACGGCGCGAACGCCAGATCATGGAGGCCGTGTTTGAACTGGGCGAGGCCTCGGTGGCCGAAGTGCTTGCCCGCCTGCCCGATCCGCCCAGTTACTCGGCGGTGCGGACGATGATTCGGCACCTCGAAAGCAAAGGATACCTCCGCCATCGCCGCAGCGGCATAAAGTATATCTACCGATCCACGGAACCGAAAAAATCGGTCAGCCGGTCGGCGTTAAAGCATCTGATTAAGACGTTTTTCGACGGCTCGGCATCGAACACCGTGGCCGCCATACTCGATGTAACTTCGGAGAATCTTTCCGAGGACGATTTCGATCATATCCAGCGGCTGATAAACGAAGCGCGAAAGGAGGGCCGATAGATGAATTCCATATTTACCTGGTTCGTCTCGGCTGCCAGTGGCGCGGCCGCCCCGTTCTTGCTGGACACATTCGTCAAGGCAACCGTGCTTTTAACCACGGGCTATCTGGCGGCGACTTTTTTGTGCAGGGCATCGGCGGCGGTCCGGCATCGCGTGTGGTGCCTGACCTTCATAAGTCTGCTCATATTGCCGGTGCTTCCGCTGGTATTGCCCGACTGGCGTTTACCGATCCTGCCGGTCCTGGCCGACTCGCATGCATCATCGCTTATGGCGCCCGCCCTGGAGAATCCGCCGGCCTCGCCGAATCTCCAGAAAGCCGATGATGCGACCATGGTCGCAACTCGTCCGGATGCGTTAAAAAAATACGATGCCGGTAGCACGTCAGGGGCCGACTTTGCATTAAAAAGGGAATATGCCATAGCGCCGACAATCTCGGGAGCGGCCGAAAACCCAAGCCCGGCAGGGAACGCGGATTCCTTTTTACAGGGCCATGCCTCAGGCACGATCTTCTGGCGCGCGGCGATTGTATTGATTTGGCTGACGGGATTTGTGGCAGCCCTGTTGCCCATCGCGGCAAGCCTGATCCACAACCGCATTTTAGGCAAAAACGCCCGGCCGGTCGCGGACGCCGAAGTGGACCGGCTAATGGCCGAATTGCGCCGGAGTTTGAGCATAAAGCACACGGTCCGCCTGCTGGAAACCGAAAAGTCGCTCGTGCCCATGGCTTGGGGCCTGTGGCGTGCGACGGTCCTTGTTCCCCGCGCCTGGCGCGAATGGCCGCTAAAGAGGCAGCGAATCGTGCTCTTGCACGAACTGGCCCATGTAAAACGCTGGGACATGGGATTTCAGTTGCTGGCCCGGCTGGCGTGCGCTCTCTATTGGTTCCATCCGCTGGCCTGGCATGCCATGCGGCGATTGCGAATCGAACGGGAATCGGCCTGCGACGATTGCGTATTGATGGCGGGCGAATGCTCGTCGGACTACGCCGAGCAGTTGCTGGCGATCGCCCGAGATTACAGCACGGTCGCCTTGTCCACGGCGGTGGCCATGGCGCAATCGACAAAATTAGAGCGACGCATACGCGCTTTGTTGGACCAGGCGCATTCGCATCTGTCCGTCAGCCGCTCTGCCGGTCGATTAGTTTTTATTCTTTCGGCAATTCTATTAACAGGAGTGGCTCTAATCGGCCCGGCGAACACGGCTGAGCCCGGTGCGCAGGCAACCTCCGGTTTGCTCCAAACGTCGGCGGCGGAGAAAGATTCAATAGCGCCGACTTCTACAGATGCTGCGAAGACGGCAAATAATGATTCGAAAACCGATGAGACTCGATTGGAGTATCGCGGCCAGGTCGTCGATCCGGACGGCAAACCCGTTGCCGGGGCAAAGATTTATCTCACGTACTGGCTCCCCGGCGCTAAGCTGGACTACGCGGCCAAATCATGGGCGACGACCGATAAAGAGGGGCAATTCGAGTTCATAACCACTAAGGCCGATTTCGAGGGGAATATCGATAACTCGGCATGGCTATGGAGCGAGATCGTCGCCAAGGCCAACGGATATGGATTCGCCGCGGACAATTCGGTCATATTTGAAACAACTGGCAAGGTCGTGCGACAGATGCTTCCCGAAACGATTAACTATTTTGGCGAGCGTCTGAAAAATCCCAATCGCGTGCTCCGCCTAGTGCGGGATGATACGCCGATCAACGGCCGGATATTAAACAACGAGAACAAGCCGGTCGCCGGCACCCGTATTCAAGCCAAGGAAGTGTGGATCAACGAGAAAGGAGACCTCACGCCATTCGAGGAAGCGGCTAAAGACAAGAAAGCTGATTTCTACTCTTTGCGTAGACATTTTACTGAACTGCTCAATGGTCCGCAGTTGCCGTTTATCGTTCCAGACGCGACCACGGACCAAGAAGGCCGTTTCACGCTTCGCGGCGTGGGATGCGAGCGAGTAGTTGAACTTATGCTGAGTGGCCCGGGCATCGAAACCAAGATGATTTACGCCCGGACGCGCAAGGGCGATACAATCGTTGTTCCCGATGAGTGGCGCAGAGCCAATGTACTCTTGGATGGAAAGGATACGTTTTACGTGTCCGATTTCGATTATGCCGCCGGGCCATCGAATCCGATCTTGGGTCGGGTGACCGACGCGGATACCGGCAAACCGATTCCCGGTGTACTCATAAGCGCGGGACAGGAAGGGATGTCTTTCCGCTCGGGTGCGCCCTGGATCGCAACTACGACGGACGCCGACGGCCGGTATCGGCTGGATGGAATGCCCGTGGGAAAAGAAAATGATTTAAACGTTTTTCCGCCGGAGAGCACGGCCTATCTGCCGGCCGGTTTGCGGATCGACACTCGGACCGCCCAGCCCAGTCTGACTCGCGATTTCCAGCTTAAACAAGGCGTTTGGGTGCGGGGCCGAGCCATCGACGACCGCACCGGAAAACCTGTGCCCGGTCGCGTGCAATACTCACCGTTCGAAGTCAATCCGCATCTGAAATCCTTCCCCATGTATGGAAAATCGCACATCGAACACGAACGTCGAACCGATGAAGACGGGCGGTTCGAGATCGCTGTCATGCCGGGCTTGGGGCTTCTAACGTTCAAAGCCGTCGATCACGCCAGGTATCGCCGAGGAGTTGGGGTTGAGACAATCACCGGACCCAGCCAGTCCATTCCCGTGATTCTAGGCAAGCCCATGAAAAACTTTGAGACCGTTCCCATAAATATCAACCAGGGGATTGATCACGTCCTGCGGCAGATCAATCCCAAGGAAGGATCCAAGCCTATAGAGTTAACGCTAATGCTGACCTCCGGAATCAACGTGCCTGGTTACGTGCTCGATCCCGAGGGGAAACGGCTATCCGGAGTCATCGCCAACGGAAATATCCAGCAGGCTTGGTATCCTATCGAAGGCGAGCAATTCTATGTCGAGGGTTATTACCCCGATCGGCCGCGGGATTTGTTCTTCTATGATCCCGATCGCGATTTGGCCGGGTATTATCGCCTTGAAGGCAAACCGCCCAAAGAACTCGCCATTACACTGCAACCGGCGGGAAGCCTCAGCGGCCGATTGGTTGATGACAAAGGCGCCCCGATGGCCGGCGTTAAGCTCGAAGGCGAAGGAGTGCCCGGCGAAAATTACGGCAACACCTCGCTCCGCCTGGATACCGACAAGGACGGCCGCTTCCTCATCCGCGGACTCGTCCCCGGCCGCAAGTATACCATCCTTGCACAACGTGAAATGATCCTCGGCGTTTTGCCCGAGCAGACGGCCGATCGCGGGAAAAAGGACATCGGCGACATCAGAGTTGAATCGCTACCCCAATCCCCTGAAGATAAGCCCGCCAAAAATAAAACACCCGGCAATGAAAGGGAGGAATCGTACGGCCCATCAGATCCTTCGCCAACCGCGATGGGCAACCCAAAAGGAGAAATTAATAAGCCGATTGCAGGCCGAAATTTCGTGATCGTGCCTTTCGCCACCGAGTTGCAGCGCGCCGCCAACTGGAGGTACGGCAACGCCAAGTTGTACATTCTTATTAACGGAAAGGCGCTGTTGAATGATGAGAACACTACATTGAATACAGCCGCTCTGGATTTTGAGGGGCTGTCTAATGCCTTGACGCCGTACTTCTACTACGATGAAAGGTCAAGGACAAATATATGGACAAGGACAGATCTAGAAGTCGATAATCCCAGTTCTTCCTCAAGATCCGAGTCTCCCTCTGTAAGGTCCGTCCGTGCGTCGGAAGCTTTGTTGATCCTCCTCAACCAACGGTTTCAATATTATGCCACATATGCTGACACCAAGAAAAATATTGAATTGATCGTAAAGTCGTGTTACCGCAACGACTGGGATTCGTTGGTTGCGGACTTATGCAAACCTGCAACCGAGGACGAAATCCGCCTTGAGTCGGGCATCGGGGACGATTTGGTGAAGGCATACCCCATTTGCACTTCGTTGAGCCGGGACTTCTACCTATACGGATCTCAAGCGCGGAACTGTGTGATCCGAAACATGAAACCTTTGGATCAACTCACGCCCGAGGAAATTCAGGCATTCCCCAAGAGAGCAAAAGACTACGTCGCCCAACTTGCACTCAAGCAAAGCCCTAAGGTGCATTTTCTCGCCAACAGCGGCCAATCGCTCTCCAAGGCCAACCGCGCAGAAAGTCAATTCAATTCGTTCTGGGACGCACAGGGGTTCGATGTATCTAATACGAGGACTCGCTGGGAGATGGGATCATCATGGACGCCGCCCGTTCTGCGCATCAAGGTATCCGATGACAAGGGCGTCACCGTGCCGAACGTGCAGATCAAGGCGGAATATCTTGAAGAGAACAAGGAATTTCTGCGCATCAGTGGGGCGTTGGACGCAAAGGGTGATTGGGTGGACATGTACAAGCCAACGTTCACCAGGGAGAACAACGGCCGCTGGCGATGCTCCAACCTAATGCCTAGCGAAGACTTCATCGTAACTGTAAAATCGCCAGGCTACAAACCCGTCTCGCAAACGCTCAACGTGCCGGAAGGTGCTCCGAAAGAGCTTGAAGTGACGCTGAAAAGAGAGATCCCCTAAGTAAAATAACGGCGAATCCCTTTCATCGCAATCGCCCCACTATTATACTATGGACTCCCATGAAGTGAGCCGTGTCAAGGGTTGCAAGTGGTTAGAATCGTGGGACTTGACCAATCTCCCATTCGCGCTGGCGCTAAAACGCCGCACACTAAGCTGGTCCTGTCAAGTCAA
>JBEKZY010000171.1:0-10301 GCA_049509395.1 Thermoguttaceae bacterium
TGTAATTTATACCGTGGCAAGTTTTTAAAATTGGAATGTGATAAGCAGTTCATAGTAGATCTCCCTGCATATAAAATGGCGATTGACTATCCCAATCGGACTGATTGAGCGAACCTGATACCATTTATATTAATGGGCCAACATCCAAGTACATTCCTTAATGTAACCTATTTTCATAAAAAGAGTTATCTCAGTTATATGTTATCTTTCCAATAGCAATTTTTATCCTCAGTTTGGCAGATCAGTGTAGTCAAAATGATGTCGCATTGATAATAATGATGACATTCGTAAGAATTCATTGGAGAATAGATTTGATGAGTGTTTTCTGCCACTCTGTTTAACCTGTCCGACTAGATATCATCTCAATTGCCGGTAAGTTCTCGGCTTTGCATTACACAGAGGACTCCCTATACTTTAAGTATTCCTTGAACATAAGAGTATACCTGTTCTGGCAATTATTCTTAGGTAATTTGGTATTGAATAAACTGGGATGCGGCTGCGTGCCGCATAAGGAGAAAAAAAACTAGCATGTCAGATTCGAAGCAATCGGACCATTGGGATATACTGGCCTCGGTTTTGGGGGCGGAACCTGAAAAAAAGGAGCCCGGCGAACCTGCACCCCGGGCCGAAGAAAAGACGCACAAAACCACGGAAGATATTATGATAGATGATATTATAGAAGATATTATAAAAGATTCGGATGTCAAAGCTTCTGAACCTGAACCGCCTAGTGAGCCGGCAGCGACCCCTTTGGCCCGCCCTATTTCGAACTGGGATGCCCTAGCAATGGAATTGGGCATTGAAGTAAAGCCGGAACCGCCTCCGCCGCCTTCGCCGATTCAGGTATATGTGCCCAAAGAGGCGGAAAAAAAGGCCGCCGTCCGGGCCGAAGAGCCGCGAGAAGCCTCCAGGCCGGTGACTGGGGAATTCGGAAAACATATCGAGCCTTTCGGCATTTCAGAGCCATTATCGGCCGAAGAAGAGCAAGAACAAAAAGAGAAAAAATCGCGACACCGACGCAGGCGGCATCGCAAGGGCAGGGATAAAGATCGCCCTATTGACGAGATGAAAAAACCTTCCTTTGCTTCGCGAGAAAATGCGGGCCTGGAGGAGGCTTTGACGCTTTCCGAGGTATCTCTGGAAAAGTCTGCCAAGTCGGGCATGGAGCTAGAGGAAGAGTCGAAGGAAGACGAGGCCGAAAAACAAAACTTAAAACACCGCCATGCACGGCGCGGATCGCGCAAACGAAGGAAAATAGGATCTGAAAGCGACAAGGAAAGAGGCGTCGAAGCCAAAAAAGACGGCACCGGCGGGCGTGCCGAGGCGGTTGTGTCGAGCGGAACGCCCCAGGAATTCGGGGGCGAAGAAGAGAACGCCGATGAAGAATACGAAGATCGCGGCGAGCGGGGCGCCAAATCGGGTTTCCGCGCAATTCCCACCTGGGAAGAAGCGGTGGGATGCATCGTTACGAAAAACATGGAATCTCGACCCAGGCGACAGGGCGGCGGCCCGCCCCGTTCCCGGTCCGGGGCTGAGTCGCACAAAAGGCGAAGAAAATAATAACCGGAGTTTTGCAAATTGCAGATTCCCGGTCCTCCTCTCCCGACCAAACGACCATGTTTCGCACGGTGCCCGTCGGTGCCCGGAGAGGATTAGGATGACGGCTTTAGTCGAAGAATGACTTACCAAGATTGCTCGACTGTGCAGGCCCTCACCCCTTGCCCCTCTCCCATAGGGAGAGGGGAGTATGTAAAACTATGGCCAACGCCGGGACGGCTACCTTAGCGTCGGATCGGTTATTAGAGCTGGTTGGGCGCATTAAACGGCAAGAAGGCTTTGCCGAAGTTGTTGTTAGTTTATTAGCAGGACATGCGGCAACACTCGACGGAGTCTGGGGGTCGGCCTGCGCGCTGGCCGCGGCCGCATTGGCCGAGGACGCTCCGGCCTCGCTGGTTGTGGTCTGCCCGCATGTCGACGACGTAGACGATCTGGCCGACGATTTGGCCCTTTTCACCCGGGTTGCACCTGAGCGGTTTCCGGCTTGGGAAAGGCTTCCCAACGAGCAGGCGATAGCCGATGAAACATTCGGCGACCGCGTGCGATTGCTGAAGCAGTTTCAATCGGCGCAGGCCCCGCAACTCGTGCTTTGCAGCATCCAAAGCCTATTACAGCCGGTGCCCGATCGCGACGCCCTAGGGCGTCAAACCCGTTGTATCAGCTTGGGGGGGCAGTGGCGTATAGAAGATTTGGCTCGCTGGCTGGTGGAAAGCGGATTTCACAACACGCCTGCGGTGGAATTGCCCGGCGAGTTTTCAATACGGGGCGGAATTCTGGACATTTTTGCGCCCGACTGGTTCGATCCAGTGCGCATCGAGTTCATCGGGGATGAGATAGAATCGATCCGCCGATTCGAGGTTTCCAGCCAGCGGAGCCTGGAAAAACTGGAATCGGTGGAGGTGACGATTTTCCCGCCGGGCATGCACGATCGCGGGCATCTGGCTGACTACCTGCCGGGGCAGAGTTGGTTCATGCTCGTGGAACCGATGGAACTTAAACAGCAGGCCGAACATTACCTGGAACGCCTGGAGCGGCCGGAAGAGATGCACGACTTTTCGGCGGTGACGCGGGAGATTTTCCGTTTTCCCTCGGTTGCGGCCTCGGCCCTTGCGGCGGGGTCTATGGAAACAACCTGCCGCCTGATGATCGAATCGGTGGAGCGTTTCAGCGGCGATATCAACAAAGTCCGCGAGGAATTGGACGATGCGGGCGCGGGTCAAGAGGTGTTTATCGTTTGCCAGACCGAGGCCGAAGCCTGCCGGTTGGGCGAAATCTTTGCCGGTACGCAACTTGCCCAGCAGGGGCATTTGCATTTCCCGCTGGGTTCTATGCATAACGGATTTCGCCTGGTGCCAGACCGCATCGTATTGCTGAGCAGCGGGGAACTTTTTCGCCGCACCGATTTGCGGCGCATCCCGCGGAGGCGGTTGGCAAAGGTCATCGATAGTTTTTTGGAATTGCGCGAAGGCGACCTTGTCGTGCACGTAAGCCATGGGATAGCACGTTATCGCGGATTGAAGCTTTTGGAAAAAAATGGACAAGTCGAAGAGCATCTGGCGTTGGAATTCGCGGGTCGGACAAAGCTGTACGTGCCCAGTTCCAAAATCGGACTGGTGCAAAAATACGTAGGGGGGGCAAAAGGCCGGCCCAGGCTGGCCAAGCTGGGAGGGCGGATTTGGGGACGGCAGAAAGAACGTGTCGAGCAGTCGGTGACCGACCTGGCCGCCGAGATGCTGGACTTGCAGGCCGCGCGGAGTTCCCGCCCCGGCATCGCTTTTCCCGAGGATACCGAGTGGCAGCGCGAGTTCGACGCTTCGTTCCTTTATAACGAAACCCCGGATCAACTCAGCACGATCGAATCGATCAAGCAAGACATGTCGCAGCCCCGGCCGATGGACAGGCTGCTTTGCGGCGACGTGGGTTACGGCAAAACCGAGGTGGCCATGCGGGCCGCGTTCAAGGCGGTAGACGCCGGATACCAGGTGGCGGTGCTGGTGCCCACCACGGTTCTGTGCGAGCAGCATCGACGCACTTTCGGGCAGCGAATGGCCGAGTTTCCTTTTGAAATCGCGGCGCTTTCGCGTTTTGCCACGCGCGGCGAGCAGGGAAAGATATTGGAGCGCCTGGAGGCCGGGGCCGTCGATATCGTGATCGGCACCCACCGCTTGGCCCAGAGCGACGTGCGTTTTCACAACCTTGGGCTGGTGATTATCGACGAAGAGCAGCGATTCGGGGTGGAAGTAAAAGAGCGGCTAAAGGCCCTGCGGCAACTCGTCGACGTGCTGACGATGACCGCCACGCCCATCCCGCGGACCTTGCACATGGGATTGCTGGGGCTGCGCGACATCTCGAACCTGGAGACGCCGCCGGAGGATCGGCTGGCGGTGGAAACCAGGGTCTGCCGCTTCGAGCCCGAATTGATCCGCCATGCAGTTCTGCGGGAACTAAACCGCAATGGTCAGATCTTTTTTGTGCACAATCGGGTGGAAGACATCGAAAACGTGGCCAAACGCCTGCGCCAAATCGTGCCCGAAGCGTCGATGGCCATCGCACACGGTCAGATGCCCGAACACGAACTGGAACGGGTGATGCTGGATTTTGTCGATCAGCGTTACGACATGCTGCTGGCCACGACGATCATCGAAAGCGGCCTGGATATACCCAACACCAACACGATTTTCATCGATGAAGCCGACCGCTACGGCTTGGCCGATTTGCACCAACTCCGCGGGCGCGTGGGCCGTTACAAACATCGAGCCTATAGTTACCTGCTTATCGATCCGAACAAATACCTGTCGCCCAGCGCGGTGAAACGGCTGCGGGCGATCGAGGAATTCAGCAACATGGGGGCCGGTTTCGCCATTGCCATGCGCGACCTGGAAATCCGCGGGGCGGGCAATATCCTGGGCACCGAACAGAGCGGCCACATCGCCGTGGTGGGCTATGAGCTTTACTGCTCGCTTTTGGAAGAGGCGGTGGCGAAGTTAAAGCACTTGCCGCCAAAGAGCGTTGTGGAAGTTGACGTCGATTTGCCCGGCCAGGGTTACATCCCCCGTTCTTATGTACCTGACATGCGATTGAAGATCGATCTGTACCGGCGTTTGGCCCGGGTTTCCAGCCGCTTGGAACTGGCCGATATCATATTGGAACTGCATGATCGATTCGGACCTCCACCGCCGCCGATGGAGCATTTGCTGTCATTGGCCGAAATCCGCTTGGACGCCCATCATTGGCAAATCGATTCCATACATTTGGAAAAGCCATACATGGTTTTCACGTATACTTCGGCCCGGCTGATCCAACTCTTGGCGGCCGCCAACGGGGGGAAGCTTCGGATAGTGGATGGAAGAAGCGCGTATCTTCCTATGGATCAAGGAGTTATGGAGCCGGGGGCCATCCAGGCAATTGTAAAATCGCTGTTGCAATGGCAGCAAGATTGACGATATACTCCCCGCGCGTTTTTGGGCATTCGCTCCATTGGACGGTAAGGTGCATGAAATGCACCATTGTTTAGCCGGGTGCATTTCATGCACCCTACATTAGACGAGGAATTCCATGCGGCATAAAACATTTTATTTGTCTGCTTTGCTATCCGGCATATTTCTGACCATGGCGATTGTGGTCCGGTCATGTGCGGCCGCTGATCCTTGGGATTCCGGCGACAATCAATCGAACGTAATGCCCACGGTTCCGAAGACCGCGCCCATGTCGAATTACGACCTCATGCGCCAAGTAGTACCCAGCGCGCCTGTACAGCCAACGGCCGTCAGCCGGCCCGCCACGTGGCCGGGCGGAACGATTCCGGCAGGTCAGCCGGCCGCACAAATGTCGGGCGTTTTCGCGGGGCCGCAAGGGCCGATGGTATTGGACGAGAGCACCAAGATCATTGCCCGGGTAGGATCCGAGGGCATCTTTGCCAGCGAAATAATGGGCACGTCAATCGTTTGGAAGAATGCAAAGAAGTCCGAGGGCGGGGTTGTATGCGGAATCATGGACGGCATTGACGACATACTGGAACAGTACAAAGACAAAATACCACCCGGTCAATTTGATATGCAACGCACGCTATTGATTAAACAGCGTCTGATTAACCGCATTGAATCGAAAATAATTTATTTAGACGCCAAACAGAGTTTCCCGGCCGAGCATTTCCCGGAAATCGAAAAACAAATGGATAAATTTTACGAATCCACGGCATTGCCGGCATTGTACAAATGTTGCGAAGTCAAATCGACAATGGAATTGGATAAAAAACTTCACAAGCGAGGCATTTCGTTGGATTACGCGCGGAAGAGTTTCCAGGAATTTATTCTAGTCCAGCAGTTCATGGGTCAGCAAATCAAGCGTGATGAAGAAATCACCTACGATCAGATGTATAAGTACTACCAGGAGCATCTCTCGGACTTTGAAAAGCCCGCCCAGGCAAAGTGGGAAGAGTTGATGGTCCAGTCCTCAAAGTATCATAGCAAGGAGGAGGCTTTCGAGGCCATCGCCCGGTTGGGTAATCAGGTTATTATGGGCGCAGCCTTCGCCGAAGTGGCGAAAAACGGCTCACAGGGTCCTACCGCCCCGAATGGCGGGGCGTACGCATGGACTACCAAAGGCGCCCTGAAATTTAAAGAAATAGATCAGACGCTTTTCGAACTCCCCGTGGGACAACTCAGCCAAATCATCGAAACCGAAAAAGGATATCACATTATCCGCGTGACCGAGCGGGTAGACACCGAAACAACTCCGTTCCGCACGGCCCAGGTGGATATCAAGGAAAAAATCATCCAAGAGCGGACCAGCAAACAATTACAGGATTATCTGGCCCGGCTGGAAAATAAAATACCCGTATGGACCGAGTATGACGGGGACCGCAAGGATATTCGCCTTTCCGAGCGGATGAAAGAAATAACTCGCTGATGAATAAGCCGTCGTAATTCACATCAAGAGCCAATCACAAAATATTTTTTTGGGGGTAATGATACGTGAAAACGCCCTCACCCCTTGCCCCTCTCCCAAAGGGAGAGGGGAGAAATTTTCAAAACCCAATTCTAACTCGCTTTGTAAACGGCATTCTCGGTAACGACCAAATCCACGCGGACGTCGTGCGGCAAGACGGGGATATTATCGACCAATTGACATTCAAACGCCGGAGCGATCTTCAAGGCGTCGGGGCGGATGTGCAGCAGGAAACGATCATAATATCCCTTGCCCAGCCCCAAGCGGCCGCCGTAACGGTCAAAGGCCACGCCGGGTACAAGGATCAAATCCAATTCGGCCGCATTTACATGCCGCTCTGCGCGCTTGCGCCACTCGGGCTTAGGCTCGAGAATTTGCCACGTTCCGAGGCTCAATTCGTCCATATTTTTCAAGTGAAACAGTCGAAGTTCGCGGGCAACGCAGTAGGGCACCACTATACTTTTTCCTAATCGCCACAATTCAGGCACGTAGGGGCGGGTGCGGACTTCGCTGCCGATATCGAGATAAGTCATCACGGTTTGGGCACGGACGAACTGTGGCAAGGCCAGAATTGTGTCCCAAATGCGCCGGCTCAATACATCGAGTCCCCCCTGAGTTTCCCGGCGCGCAGCCACGCTCCGGCGGAGTTGTAGTTTCTTTTGAAGTGTTTCGTCAAGCGAATCCGGCATGAAATGTATTTTCCTTGGTTGAGCGGTTAATGGTTTATGTCGTTTGCGGGTAGAGCCTAAGCGATGCCAGCATAGAAACGCGGATATTTTATTCTAATAATCCAAGGATTGCCACCCTCCCGTTATGCAACTTCACCGAATAACAACCAATGGTTATGGGCGTCCTCGTACGGTTAATGCGCCGGGAGTTTGGATTCACTAGAAGGAGATTCATTCGGAGAATTTGACATGTTGACGCGGTATGAATTCAGCCAATCTTCGATTTGTTTGGCCTGTGCGCCCTGCCCGTGGGAGCGGGCAAGTTCTATGCCCTTTCGTGCTGCGGCAATGGCCTCGGAGGACTGATTCGTGCCGGCGTAGGTCAAAGCCAAATTGATATAGGCATCGGTAAAATTCGGGTTAATCCGCAGGGCTTGATGGTAATGCTCGATCGCGTCTTGCAGCCGGCCTGTTTTGGCCAAGGCGATCCCCAGGTTGATGTGGGCGTCGGCATCGTCGGGCTTCAGCCGTATGGCTTGTTGATAATGCTCGATCGCCTCTTGCAGCCGGCCTGCATCGACCAGGGCGATGCCAAGGTTGAAATGGGCATCGGCATAGTCAGGCTTCAGCCGCAGGGCCTGCTCATAATGCTCGATCGCTTCTTGCTGTCGGCCTGCATCGACCAAGGTGCGGCCCATGTTGAAGTGGGCCTCGGCATAGTCAGGCTTCAGCCGTATGGCTTGTTGGTAATGTTTGATTGCCTCTTGCAACCGGCCTATTTTGACAAATGCGTTTCCCAAGTTATTATGAGCCCTGGCATAGTTGGGATTCAGCCGCAGGGCATGTTGGTAATATTCGATTGCCTCTTGAAATCCGCCTGTTTGGGCATAGGCGTTACCCATGTTGAAATGGGCTTCGATATACTCGGGGTTCAGCCGCAGGGCCTGCTCGTAATATTCGATTGCCTCTTGCATTCGGCCTGAATTGTTCAGGGCGAGGCCCAAGTTGTTGTAAGCAACCCAACAGCTCGGGTTTTTTTGCAGGGTTGCCTGGTACAGTCCGATGGCGTTATGGTATATCCCGCTTTGCTGCCAAGTCAGAAACGCGAGTGTACCAATTGCCACGATTACGACGGCGGTCGTCACCCGGTGCGCTGTGTTTCGCGCCCGCTGATGCCAAATGCTCCAGCCGGCCGCCGCCAGTGCTATCACCCCAATGACAGCAATGTGCTGAAAATGGTCCGCCACCAACGAATATTTCATGAAGCCTACGTCGGTAAAGCCCATCACCGGCACAAGCGACACGCAGAAAAATCCCCAGGCAAACAGGAACGGCCGACTCCAGCGTTTTCTAAACCACCACAGCACCGCTGTAAAGGCCAATGCCGCCAATAGCGGCAGCCACCACTGCGGATTACCTGCCGCAATATGCAACTGCGAATAGATAAACGCCAGGTCGATCGGCAAAAGAGCCTTGTAAAGGTAGAACCACGGCACGCACCCTGCATCCAGCAGACGTTCCGCAAAACCGGCATTTCTGATCTCTATATCCTTTCCGTGCGTTTGGAACCAAATGTTCACTCCAGTCAGCACAACGGCCAGCAGGAAGAACGGCGCCATGCGCAACAGATCCCGCCTTGTCAGAGCTCGCAGCCACCAGATGATCCCCAACAGAAGCACCGGCAAGACGGTCGCCGACCCTTTGCTGAGCATGGCCGACATGAATGCCGCCAGGCTCAGCCAATAGCAAAAGGGAGAGGAGCGAGATGCGAGGGGCGAGAGTATTTCGATCTTAAGATACCACAGAATCGACAGCAAGAAGAACAACATCGACATCATGTTTTTTCGCTGCGCGATCCAGGCCACTGATTCCACGTTTACCGGATGCAAGGCGAAGATCATGGCCGCCAAGAACGCGCCGGCGATGGACATCTTCCGTAAGATGACCCAAATCAGCAACGCCTCGACAATATGCAATATCAGGTTGGTGACATGGCAGCCGGTCGAGTTCATTTCCCACAGCCGCCACTCGACCCAGAACGAGGTATTGGTCATGGGCCAGTAGTCTATCGATTCAGTGGTGCACCAAAGCCGATACGGGCCATCAGAGGCCCTTATGAATGGACTGTCTGTGAGAAGATATTCGTCGTCCAAGACAAATCCGCCGTTTATGGAAGGCAGATAAGCAAGGAAGGCGACCAGGACGATTATCGCTATTCCTGCCAATAAACTAAGATTCATCTTCAATGGGACAAAGATACCCGATCGTGCTTGGAGAGCCAGTTTATCTTTATTGAAAGATGTTTTTCGCTTGGACATATACTGGCAGAGCTAAAAAGTTGACGATTACCGGCCGATGCCGGTCCCACTGAACGTTATTAACCATAAATGATATATCACTTTATTGTGAAATAACAAGATAATTCTTTGCCCCCCTTATATGCCCGAAAATCATCGTCCAACTCGTATATATTTATTTTGCATCGGTTATCGGCGTCCTCGTACGGTTAATGCACCGGGAGTTTGGATTCACTAGAAGGAGATGCATTCGGAGAATTTGACAATTTGACACGGTATGAATTCAACCAATCATCGATTTGTTTGGCAAGATTTGTCTGTCCGGAAGACCGGGCAAGTTCCAAGCCCTTCTGGGCAGCGGCAACGGCCTGGGAGGACTGCTGCATCTTGGCATAGACCAAAGCCAGATTGTAATAGACATTGATAAACTCAGGTTTTAGCTGCAGGGCCTGCTGGAAATGATCGATCGCCTCTTGCAGTCGGCCTGCATTGGCCAAGGCGCGGCCTAGGCTATTATGAACCTCAGCGTTAACAGGATTCAATCGCAGGGCTTGCTGAAAATGTTCGATTGCCTCCTTATATCGACCTGTTTGGGCCAGTGTGGCGCCCAGGTTGTTGTGAGCCTCAATGGAATCAGGACTCAATCGCAGGGCTTGCCGGAAATATTCGATTGCCTCTTGCGGTCGGCCTGCATTGGTTAGGGCGACGCCCAGGTTGAGGTGGGCATCGGCATAGTCGTGCTCCAGGCGCAGGGCCTGCCGGTAATGTTCGATTGCCTCTTGCAATCGGCCTGTTTGGACAAATGCGTTACCAAGGTTGTTGTGCGCTTCGG
>JBEKZY010000172.1:0-10271 GCA_049509395.1 Thermoguttaceae bacterium
GATCAGGCGGAAAGCACGTGGACCCTTTTCGCCAAGGATCATCTAAACTTAAATGTATTCGATTACGGCGAGGGCACGTGGCAGATGAAGGCAATGGAAACGGTCCGGGACTATCTGCACGTGAATTTGATCGGCTACAAATTGGCGCCGGATCAAATTCAGGGGCTTAACCCGATCTTCATCGTTTTGTTGCTTCCTCCGGTCACGCTGCTTTGGCATTTGCTGGATCGATTGGGGCTGAAGTTGCGGCCGACGGACAAGATGCTGGTGGGATTCGTTTTGACGGCCATCCTGATGGGCATAATGACCGTTGCCGGATATCGGGCCGCGTCGGTGGGCAAAATTTCCGTACTGTGGGAAGTTATACCCTATATCTTTATTACCTGCGCCGAGATCTGCATTTCGGTGGTTGGATTGGAGTTGGCTTTTTCGGCCGCGCCGCCTGCGATGAAAAGCTTTATTACCGCCTGCTGGTTGTTGACGGTTTTCGTGGGCAATATGCTTAATAGCGTAATTACCCCGTTGTATGACACAAAAATAGAATGGCTGGGATTGGATTTGTCTCCGGGCAATTATTTTGGCCTGTTCACAATAATGATGATCATCGTTACCGTCGCTTTTATTCTTGTGTCAAGGCGATTCAACCGATCGCCGGCCGCTTAGTCGGGATAAGCATATTCAGTAGGAATTTCCCATGAAAGAAATCGTCGCCGATCCAAAATTGGTGGCCTGCTGCGGCCTGTACTGCGGGGCTTGCAGGGCATATCTCGGCGGCAGGTGTCCGGGATGCCGGGAAAATCACAAGGCCTCTTGGTGCAAGGTGCGGGTATGCTGCATAAGCAATCAGTTTGCATCGTGCGCCGAGTGCAAGGAATTTCAAAATCCCCAGGACTGCCGGATGTTCAATAACTGGATATCGAAACTGTTCGGCCTGATCTTCCGCTCCGACCGCGCGGCCTGCGTGCGCCAGATACGGCAGATCGGTCTGGAAGCACATGCCGCTGATATGGCCGGCAAAAAAAGACAGACGATCAAGAGGTAAAATTTTAGCCGCAACCGGGCATATGCATAACATGATCGGCGAGTGCGTGGAAGTTCGGCCGCGAACGCATGTCTTGACCCAGCATTAATATGCCTATAAAATCATAGCGGGTTTCGGAATTAGAGCGGAAAGTGTTTATGGCATCGACAGTTGCGTCCGACTTGCTTGCCGCACAACTGGAATTGGCCGACGCACTGCGCGCCGGAAAGGATACCATGTTTGATCCGCAGGATTTGCCGGGCCGTTATGGAAGAGTTATTCGTGCCCTGGATCACCTCCTGGAGACCACGGGTAGCGAGGCTGTGGTGGCGGGCAATTGGGCGGTTTGGCGGCACGGATACCTGGGACGTTTGACTCAAGACGTGGACATTGTTGTGCCCGCCGCGCGAATCGAGGAACTGCTGCGCGTGGCGGCAGTAAGCGGTTTCGAGATTATTCCCATAACCGCCGGACTCTGGCCAAAGCTCCATCACAAGGAATCAGGCGTTAGCGTGGACATTTTGCCGGAGGGCGCAACGCCCGGCACTCAGTCCAATCCGGCCCCAACCACAATTCCACATCCTTCGCGCTTAGGCGCACGCGGAGCGCGCTTGAGCTACATCTAACTAAACGGCCTGATAGAGTTAAAGCTGGCCGCCGGTCGCGCACGCGACGAAAGCGACGTCGTGGAACTGCTCCGTGCAAATCCCGATCAAGTCAAGGCGGTCCGAGAGCACCTAACCCAGGTCAACGATCGTTACGTAAGGCGTTTCAACGAGTTGTTGGTCCGTGCTCAAGAACAGACAGATCGCTGAAATGGGCGATATCCCCTTTTCCATCCGATTGACATAATGCGCCCCTAAAGGGGCTTCAGAAAAAAAGGGATAAATTTTCGCATTATCCGGTCCGCAGGCGTAAACGCCTGGGCTAGAGAAAAGTGTTATCTCATTTTTATTTTCGAAGGGTGTGGATGACATTGAATATCGCCCGCAGCAAGAACAAAAGCGGGGCCATGAGCGCCATGCAGGCCAGAATGGCCAACGGCACAAACCAGCCCAGGGCGAAGATGCCCCAGGCCCAATCCCAGATCGGGGCCCAGTATAATATCACCGCCAGCGCTGCCAAACATAGAAACGGGCCGTAAGGGATTTCCCTATCGCGGATGAGAAAATATCGCAACAGGCCCAGCACGAGCGCGGCAAAGGGGGCCAGGAAGAACACGATTAAACAGGTCTGCCAGCCCAGAAACGCCCCGATCATGCTCATCAGGGTCACGTCGCCGAAACCCATGGCCTCTTGATTGAGCACAGCCCGGCCGATTATGCGGACGGCCCAGATAATTCCTCCGCCGGCGGCCATGCCGACCAATGCGCTTAGGAGCGCCTTCCAGTTGTCGCCGCCATGATTCCAGACAACTGCACAAAGCAGCGCCCCAACCAGGCCCATGCACAATATTCGGTAGGTGTCGGCCTGGCGGACAACTCGAGTCCAACACAGGCCCAAGGCCTTTAGCCAACCGTGGCGGACGTACCAGGTTCGCGGCAATAGGGCCAGGCACCACAGGGCCCAACACGCCAGGGCAATGGCCAGCGAGGGGATATTCGGCGCTCCGTCAAGCCAGGCCGGCCAGGAGTTGGGAGAGGCGACGCAGAGAAATTTGAAGTCCCATTTGTCCAGAAATTGCGGGTTTACGTCGGGCAGCAAAGACCAGGGCCAAACCGCGGCCAGGAACAATCCCACAAGCGTACCCGGCCTGCTGACAGCGTCGGGAATGGTTTTTTCATCCACATCGATAAGCGATGCCACGAGCATCAGCCAGATGAGAACCGCGTGTGCTATATACTGCTCATGTAATATGGAAAGCAAGTCCGGCGGCAAGGCGGGATTTGGAGGTCGGGGCATGTCGGCGGGGAAAAGAGCGACCATGCCGAATTCCCAATAGTAAAGTCCGGCCAATCCCAGGCCGCAAAGCATTTCCACCAGCAGGGGGCGGATCCAAAAGCCCGATCCATGTAAGGACGCCTCGCGCCGCAATCCCAGCCAACCGAATATCGGCAGGCGGTCGGACCATCGCTGGGCAGGCGCAGATGGATAGGGCCGCAACCACGGACTGATGGGGCGAGGATTCCACGCCAAACCATAGATCGCCAGGTTTGCCAAGGCTCCGAACGCCGTCCCGGCCGCAAACAGCAAGATCATGCGGACTTCCATGGGGATGGCGATGAACCAATTCACGGGTGAAACTCCATCTCCAAGGAATATTTGTGTAAAGAGGGAAAAAGGGAAAGGGGGAAAAGGGAAAAACAAAAACAGTAAATCATGAGCCGTTCTAATATGTTGCCCATTTCCCTTTTCCCGATTTTTCCTTTTTTCCTTTACTTACACTTGAAAGATCTATAACTAATCTACTTTTTTTGTAATTCAAGCCATTCCAGGATTTCCGCGGTTAATTCCTGGGGGGTGCGATTTTCGGTGTCGATTGTGAAATCGGCCGTATCACGATACATCGGCTCGCGCAGGGCAAGCAGTTGAACTATCTCATCCAAAGGGTCGCGGCCGGTAAGGCTGGGACGCCGTTGGACAGTGGTGGCATCGAGCGACATGCGCTTTAGAATTGTTTCGGGCCGGGCCACAAGCCACACCACTTTGGCGTTTTGCCGCAATATTTGCCGATTTTCTTCGCGTAGCGGGGCCCCGCCGCCCGCGGCCAGCACCAGCCGATCGCGTCGGCACAGATCGGCGATGACCTGGGTTTCCAAATCGCGAAATGCCGGCTCGCCGTCGTCGGCGAAGATTCGGGCGATGGTCTTGCCCGCCAATCGCTCGATCTCCGGGTCGGCGTCGATCCACTGCCAGTCCAATCGCTGGGCCAAAAGTTTGGCCAGCGTGGTCTTGCCGGTCGCTCGATAACCGATAAGGGTGAGGATCATCCTAATAAACTGGGCAATAAATTGCCCAGCCCCGTTCTGCCCAGTGCCCACCGCCCAGTGCCCACTTTGTTCCTCAATACTTTGCCGCTCCGATGGCCCGGCGTATGGTTTCGCGCATCACGTCGGCGGGACCATCCCGGCCGGTGAAAAGTTTGAATTGCAGGCAGGCTTGGCGCACGAACATGTCGATGCCGGTGATTACGGTGCAGTTGCGGCCGCGGGCCTCTTTTACCAGAAACGTGTTTTCGGGATTGTAAACCGCGTCGAAAACGATCATCGAGGGGCGGAGGTGGTGCTTGTCGTAAGGAGTTTCGTCCACGTTCGGATGCATGCCCACGGGAGTGCAGTTAAACAGCAAATCGGCGGCAACAGTGTGCCGGGCGCCCCAATCGACGGAACGGCAATTGAAGTTTTTCGCCAAGGTAACGGCTTGCCGCAACACTCCGTCGCTGACGACCACTTGCACTCCGCGGCGGCTGAGGCCATAGATAATCGCCTTGCCCACGCCGCCGGCCCCGAGCACCAAGGCGGTCTTGCCGTTAAGCAGATTTTCCGATTTGTCCTCGGGATTCTCTTGGCGGAGGGCTTCCTCCAGGCTGCTCATGGCTGCGCTACAGTCGGTGTTGTAGCCGAGCCGTTTCTGGCCATCGAAGATCACGGTATTCGTGGCGCCGATGCCGCGCACCGCTACGTCCACGTCGGTGAGTTTCTTTATAACGTCTTCCTTGTGCGGAATCGTGATGCTCAGGCCGCGGATGCCCAGTTGGGTGGCTTCGTCGATGAACCGGGATATGTCCTCGCGCGGCACGCGGAAGGGAATATAAACCTTGTTCATCCCGTAATGCTGAAAGGCCGCATTGTGAATCAAAGGGCTTAGACTGTGCCCGATGGGGTCGGCCACCACGCCGTAAACTTCCGTATCGGCGTCAATCTTGTCGTAGTTATAGACTTCCGTCATCTGCTGGAAAGTGAGCTGGCCGGGGGCCATCGCCCGCTCGTGATGAAACGTGGCAAAGGTGATCGGAGAGCCAAACTTTCCCGCCAGGATCCGCGAGGGTATGCCGATATCGCCCATGCAGATGCCGATGGTGGGCACCTTGCTTTGCCGGATCATATCGAGCACCCGCAAGTTGTCGTGCGGATGATTGGCCATGACGGCGATTTTCACGATGTCCGGATCCAGAGAGCACAAGCGGCGATGAATTTCCTCCAGGTTTTCCGGAGTCTTGCGGAAGTCGTGCATGCTTACGATCCGCTTGGTCTTTCCGAAGCGCGGGATCGTGCCGGCAATGTCATAATCAAGATCGACGTATTCCACGCCTTCGGAGATGGCCGTGCGCAGCAACAATTGGCGTTGTTCCTCGGAACCGGGGTACTTGCCTCCGTCGGCCGGGCGGCGGCAAGTTATAACCACGGGACAAGGCCGATCAGTCACCAGGCGTTTAACGTTCACTTCGCCGTTGATGTAATCCAAACGCAACTCGACCATTCGAGCCCCTTGCTCGACCAGGTGTCGGTGTTCCGCAATCACGTGGCGATGACGGCCGCGGCCTATGCTGACGCAGATCATGGATAGAGGCTAGAGAATTGTGGCTAGACTGTATGTGTCGAAGTAAGAGCGTGTGTTGCAAGTTGGTTGATATTGCAAATTGGTAATTGAAAATATTAAATTGCAAATTGCACAACCGCAGACACTTGCAACAATTTTCAATATACAATTGTTTATTTGCAATTAGCAGTCTACTTTTTTTTACCCGCGTCCTTTTTACCCGCGTCCTTCTTGCCAGCTTCCTTTTTGGCCGGTTCGGCGGCAGCAGCGGCTGGAGCTGCGGCGGCAGCGCCTTCCGCGCCTTCAGCGCCTTCCCCTTCTTCTTTCTTCTTTTTCTTCTTCTTCATGGTGAGTTTGTACACGCGGACTTTTGGCAGGCCAAAAGGATCGTCGCCCTCCTGCCAACGATCGGCCGCCTTGAGCCGTTGGATTCGCTCGGCCCGGGTAAGTACGCTGCGGGCGCGAGTCAACCCCAGCCGTACCTTTAGACTTTTGTCCATCGTCATGACAGTCGGTCTCCTCAATGTGCGATATATCTTAAACAGCCCGGGCCAAAGTCCGGAAACTTCTTAGTATAAATAACCTTACAAACGGTCGCAATAAGGTCCAATATACGGTCTTGTCCTAATTTGTACTAGTGGGGGGTGGGGTACATAAGTAACCTGTACGGTGGTTTTGAATATGTTTATTATAATAAAAAACCCACTGGCGAATACCAGTGGATTTCTAAATTGTGCCGTTAGGGCAGCTAAACTCTTGGCCAAAAAGTGGAAGGAAATTGCCCAAAAAGTAGCTAAAGTACGATGGTTAAAAATTACGGAATAAATCCGTCACGTCCCTTTTTTTTATTAAAAAGAGGGTACCGTTCTTCCTGTGAAGTAATTTCTTTTAATTTTTCATCACTTATAAGTCCATGTTCGATGCCTCTCATAATCACATAGGGTTGCATTAAGGGATTAGAAAATCTATATCGCCAACGATACTCTGCTCCGATTCTGATAAGTATTGCTCCTCGATCAGGATCACAAAATGCTTTTAAGTGACTGGCAAAACGGTCCGTAGTGAACGAGCGGCTGCCTGGAATAATATTATTCAACGGATCACATACATCAAGTGGTTGGAAACGACCAAATTCATCTGCTTCAGCTAATGCACAAGCCAATAAAACTTGAGTATGAAGGGTGCCCTTTCGTGAGCTATATGTGGCCTGATCATAATTGTTTCTAATAGATTCCTGAACTTGTTTTAATGCTGATTGGATTGCGTTTCTTATATGAGTTGGAGCGATTTCTAATAATTTTTCATCTAATGCCTGTCTGCTAGCATTAAGAGCAAGTAAATGAGTATAATGCGGGAGGCCTTTTGAAAGTCCAGTAATCTCCCATAAACATTGTTTTTCGATGGTCATGCCAACTTTTTTCAACCCACCCAACACGATGTCCTCTAATTCTTTTCCTGCCATTCGTGGCATAGGAATTTGAGCAAGACAGCGCTCAATAGAATGATGTTCTCTAATTAAGCCAGTTAAATCATCTGCAACGCCAATAATAATGATCGTTGCATTAACAGCGTGATCAGAAAAAAGTTTAATCGTATCTGCTATTAATGTCCGTGCATTTTCATCCTGAATTTTATCAAATTCGTCTAAGATCACACACACAATGCCTTTACCAGTAAGTGGTTCAATTCTTTTTCTAACATCGTGTGGCGTGATATCAATAAATTGGCTAGTATTTTCTACATTAGAATTCTCTATATCTACAAATTCATTTGGTATTTCCGAAAATACCTTTGACCATATTGTCGAAAAATTGTCGCCAGAATCACAGGTAATCATTAACGCAATGATCGGGACCATTTCTCGGCCCCTAAGCTTTGTTGGCAAAATTCTTCCAAGTGACGTTTTTCCGACTCCACGTTCACCATATAAAATTGCATGTTGTCCAACCTGATTGATTGCATCTACAACCGCACGGACTTGATTTATTCTCCCATAAAATAAATCTTCCGAGTTTATTGCTGTTGCCGGGGTAAATACCCGGCTGAGACTCAAAGATATACTCTCAAAATCATTAAATTCGTCGGCCATACAGACCCCCTAATTATCTAACAACGTTTAACAACATCTAACAATCTATCACAACTATACTGCGGTAATCAAGCTAACCGGCATTCATTTCACAAGATTCTTTTGATTATCAGGTTAAGATATGTAACTATTTGTGAGTTATTACATTTTTAATTATTCCATATTAGTATGCTTGGCCTACTAATTAACCACCCAAATGATGGGTTGCGATAAAAACCTTTCTTTAAATTATCCAGTACATAATTATGCCTGATTGGAATCTAAATAATACAGATAGGGAAGAAATCCTGATTCCAGGCGTACAAAGTTTTTATCCTGATAACCCGGATTTTTCTCGCTGCTTTAAGTCAAATTTTTTAATAATGATGTAATTTGCATATAATTTGAACTCCCAAGGCGGTTTTAGTGTCTTGAAAAGACCCGCTTACGTGCATATCCTAAAATCTTGGGACAAAAGTAGTTGCATTGCCGTTTCCAAGGTTAATTCCAAGCAGATAGGTGAAAATCAGTGTCCGCAGCAGCAAAAAACAAGTCGGCCGCCGCCGGCCAGTCTCCGTCTAATCCGATCGACAAAGCCCAAGTCACCAGCGGGGCCGATATAGTCGTGCAGACCTTGGTAAATCACGGCGTGGATACGATTTTCGCCTATCCGGGCGGGGCGAGCATGCCCTTGCATCAGGCCCTGACCCGGTTTCGCGATCAGGTTCGCGTGATTTTGCCCAGGCATGAACAAGGCGGCGGTTTTGCCGCCCAGGGTTACGCCCGCAGCACGGGGCGGATCGGCGTTTGCATGGCCACCAGCGGGCCGGGCGCGACCAACCTGGTCACACCGCTGGCCGACGCCAAGCTGGACAGCATCCCCTTGCTGGCCATTACCGGGCAAGTCGGCTCTCCGGTAATCGGCACCGACGCCTTTCAGGAAACGCCCATAGTCGAAGTCTGTCGCAGCGTCACAAAACACCATTACCTGGTGACCAACGTCAACGACATCGCGCGCGTGGTTCGCGAGGCCTTTTACGTGGCCACAACCGGCCGGCCCGGACCGGTGCTGATCGATATACCTAAAAACATTCAACTCCAGCAGACCGTGCCCAACTACGACGATCCCATGCAGTTGCCGGGCTATCACGTGGGATTAGAACGGGCCAAGCCCGAGGAGATCGAAAAAATCGCCGCCTGGATCCGTGATTCCAAGCGTCCGGTTATTTATGCCGGAGGCGGCATAATTGCATCCGGCGCCAGCGAAGAGCTCTTCGAACTGGTCCGCAAGACGGGCATTCCCGTGACCACCACGATCATGGGCCTGGGCGGATTCCCCGGCAATCACCCGCTGGCCCTGGACATGCTGGGCATGCACGGCAGCATTTACGCCAATTACGCGGTCGATAACGCCGACCTGCTGTTGGCCTTGGGCGTGCGCTTCGACGATCGCGTGACCGGCAAGGTCTCGGAATTCGCGCACCGGGCAAAACTCGTTCACGTCGACATCGACGCCTCGGAAATCAACAAAATCAAGAGGGTCGATCTGCCCGTTTGCAGCGACGTGAAATACGCCTTGGGCGAATTGAACAAGATCGTCCAGGCCCCGGCCGATCTGGGCGAATGGCACCGCAAAATCGCCGCCTGGAAGCGCGACGAGCCGTTCCGCTACAACATCGACTACCCCGGCATCCTGCCGCAGCACGCCATCCACGAATTGTACAATCTCACCAAGGATCTCGACGCGTATATCGCCGTGGGCGTGGGCCAGCATCAGATGTGGTCGGCCCAGTATTACAAGTTCATCAAGCCCAGGCATTGGATGTGCAGTTCCGGGCTGGGGACGATGGGATTCGGCCTGCCCGCCGCCATGGGCGTAAAGGCCGCGCATCCTGACAAACTCGTGGTCGACATCGACGGCGACGGCAGCCTGCTGATGAACATCCAGGAAATGGCCACCTGTTTCTGCGAAAAACTTCCGGTGAAAGTGCTGCTTTTAAACAACATGCACCTGGGCATGGTCGTGCAGTGGGAAGATCGTTTCCACGCCGCCAACCGGGCGCACACGTATCTGGGCCCCATCGACCATCCCGAGGCCACCGGCCAGGGCAGCGGAGTGACGCCGCAGGAGCGCTACTATCCCGATTTCATCGCTGTTGCCCGCGGCTTCGGCTGGGACGGCCGCTCGATCTCGGCCAAGGACGAATTAGTTCCCGCCATCCAAGAGATGCTCGACGCCACCGGTCCCTACATCCTCTCGGTCCAAATTCCCTACCAAGAACACGTCCTCCCCATGATCCCCACAGGCATGACGGTGCGGGAAATGATTAAGGAATAAAAGCGGGCAGTGGGTAGTCCCCAGCTAACATATATAGGTCATGCGCTCCGTGCATGACAACCTGAAGGACATTGCATGGTCAGGCTCGGAATGCCTGATCTACTCGACTCTACTATTCTTGTAGTAGCGTTTGCGCCTTATTATAATGATGAAAATGGAATAAGGTTACAGGACAAGTTAGACAAATCATTTATCCTGTCTTTATATGTATGAAATCCCTGAAGGATATTATGTCTGCAACTTCTGCAACTCGTTGCTCAAAGAGGGCCAGTACATTCCAGGCACATTAAAACGTTGGTCCATAATCGAGCCTTGCTTTTATTGCGGGGCATACTCGACATACAGGTGCAGAAATGGTTGTGGAC
>JBEKZY010000173.1:0-10257 GCA_049509395.1 Thermoguttaceae bacterium
TTTTACATCTCCACTAATGATGGTTTTTTGATATATTAGAACTTACAATTCTAGTCTAAGACAAGCGTGGCGCAAAGTGGTTTTTATATTCGCTGTTTCTTTTATGGTTGGCTTTCAAAGTGCGATAGATCGCTGTAAATCCAGAATGTAACTGTATGCCGGCCATAGTGTTAAGTCCCATAAAGTCGATTGCGAAACCCGCGAGCCATTGCGGGCGATTGACTCCGGCCTTTTGCCGCTTATAGTATGATTCTCGCCGTTTTGGATTTAATAATTCCAAACGGCTGGAGAATTCGACGGCTAATCGTCGCAATCACTTAAAAATAATCGTTAATTGCCTTTTGCATTCCTTTCAGGTAGGAGGAGATTTGTGGACAAAATCGACATAGATAGAATTGAAAAAATTATAAGTGATCGGAAAAAAGCCTATAAATACTTCGCGGAAAGTTCCAATGTATTCAACACTTTCCTGGATATGGAACAAAAGACATACTGCGACGGCAATCTGGATAAGAAAACCAAAGAATTAATCGCCTTGGGAATCTCCATCTATTCAAATTGCGAATCGTGCATGGAATGGCATATCAGGGGCGCCTTAAATTCAGGAAGCACAAGGGATGAAATCATCGAGACCATAGGAGTCAGCATGGAAATGGGCGGCGGGCCGGCCACCGTCGCCAGCAGATTCGCGATGAACGTTTTGGAGTATTATTTCAATAAGTAGGTAGGCAGTGGACAGAGGACGGTGAATAGTGGCCGTTTAGCCGCGAGCCAAAGGCGAGCAAGTGATAATGCGGACTACTTCTTGCGGATCGAGATTTCCAGAAACCGAGACAAAACGGCATTCGCCCAGGCTGCGAAACCAGGTGTTTTGGCGCTTGGCAAGCTGCCGGGTGTGAAGTTGGACCAATTCCACGGTCTCGGCCAATGTATGGCGGCCTTCGAGATGCTCGATCACTTCGCGGTATCCCACGGCCTGGCGGGCGGTTTTTCCCGGCGGTTTTACACCGTCCAATAACGCCCGCACTTCGCCGATAAATCCGTTTTCAAACATTTCGCTTACACGTCGATCGATCCGGGCGTGGAGTTCATCGCGCGGCCAATCGAGCACGAACACGCGGCATCGCTCGGCAGGCGCTGCAATGTCGAATTGTTTTTGAAATTCGCTGATCGGCCGGCCGGTAAGATGAAAAATCTCCAACGCCCGAATCAGCCGCCGCGTATCGTTGGGATGCAATCGTGCAGCGCCCGCCGGATCAACCTCTTGCAGCCGCCCATGGAGCCAGAGCGGGTCTTGGCTTTGGGCTTCTTCTTGAAGTTGCCGGCGAAATGCCCAATCGGCGGCCGGGCCTTGGAATATCCCCCGCAGCAGCCCTTTTAAATATAATGGAGTGCCCCCGACAAAGAGCACTTTCTTGCCCCGGCCGATAATATCTTCTACGCATCGATGCGCGGCTTCGATATATTGCGCCAGGCTATATTCTTCGTAGGGATCGATGACATCGATTAAATGATGCGGCACGCGGCGACGCTCTTGATCGGAAGGCTTTGCCGTGCCGATATCCATGTGCCGATACAAGGCCATCGAATCCATGGACACGATTTCGGCCCCGATCCGCAGGGCCAATTCCACGCCCGCCACCGACTTGCCCGCGGCCGTCGGACCCGTGAGATACCAGCATTCGAGTAGAGGATGAAATGTCATGGAAAATAGATCGATTGTAAAACGTTAATTATAATAAAAGCCCATGGGTTGCAACCCAACAAAAGAGCCACTCTCTCGGATGGCTCGATTGCATCGTTTTTCGATTGGCTTGGTTGCCCTAAGCCGTATATCTTCGCCGTCGCCAAGTGTAGGTCAACAACCCAATGGCACTCATGCCAAGTAGGATAAAGATGGACGGTTCAGGAACCTCGGATACACCGATTGACCATGACCCGCTGTTATCAGGATAATTATCGTCGTTGCATCCGAGTAGGAATTGTGTTGCCCCGACTGGGATGGTCAACGAGCGTGAGTTCCCTATTATCTGGGGGTCGCCAACAATTGCACCCGAGGCATCCGCAAAGGTACCGACCAGCTCCATGAAATAGACCTGAGCCCCATCAACAGGTGGGACATAATAACCCGGAGAATGACCATAATTGTAAGCCCCATACATGGGTTGACTTCCTGGGGCCCCATTCGCGTCGTACCACGGAAAATCGTAGCCGCCCTGCACCAACCCACTAAGATAGTTGAAGGTGATAACGTCGCCAGGAATGAAGGGGATCCCACTGGCGGCACTGACGATGACCGGTGAGGTCGTCGGAGCGGCCGGAGGTAGTCCCTCTGCCTGAGTGACCTCGGCGTACGGGTAAGACGCATTCAACGTCGCGTTCCACTGCCATGGACCGGACGTACCAGGCACCGTCACTATCACCACTGCGCTGGAGATCCCCGCGCAACAAACGACCAACCCCAATCCCGCCAAAACTACAATCTGCCTTTTCATAACGCACCTCCGTTAAAGAACTGTGAGCGACTTGTCGCCCAGGCCATAAGAAATGATTCAATAAAAAATTAGTGCGTAAACCGTGTAGGGCCGACTAACACGGCATGCATGTCCATGACAATCGTGGTCATGGCGCCCACGACAATTGTGGACATGGCACACGCGCCCTTTTCACAGTGGAAGGTGGAATCCTCATCAAGCCCGCGGCGGCGCACGTTGGCCCAGGGGGATGCCTTCGAAGGAGAAAACGAGCCGGTCGGTTTTTTATTCGCCCGGGTTTGGGAAGAATCACCGCCGATGGTGGCGGCAGATACGAGCCCGGGCAATTACTCGAAACGCTGCCTCGCTGAGCCGACTTTAGATGGTTAACTTATTTTTAAAATATAATGATGTGAAAAATTTGTCAAAGAAAATGCATTTTTCACGGGAAAAACCATCTGGGGGGGAGAGTTTGGGGCAAAAAAACGAAAATCTTCCCAATCCCCCACTCCATACCCCACCATAGATGCGAGGACTTATTCCTAATCGCAAACCCGCTTGCCGCGGAACCAGGTGGCCGCGGTCGGTTTGTCCGAATCGAAAAGCAGATCGTATGGACCGGCCGACTTGCGATTGGGCAGGGGCACAATAGCCAGGTTTGCGTATTTTCCGGTTTCCAAGCTGCCGATTTCCCCGTCGCGGCCCAGGGCTTTGGCACCTAGCAAAGTACCGAGTTGCAAAACGATCTGAGGATTTAGTTCCGGATGATGTTGCCTTACGTGGCGGATTTCCGCCAATAGATCGAGATCGAGCGAGGAGGCCCGGCTGTCGGTTCCCAAACACACTGTCACGCCAGCCGTCAGCATCCGATCCAGCGGATAGCGATCATGGCCGAAATATTCATGCGTTCGCGGGCAATAAACCAGGGCCATCGTTTCGGCGTGATCGGCCAAAAGCCCGATCTCATCGCGGCTCAGGTAATTGCCGTGAATTATCAGCACACGGCTGGCAACTGCCAGCATTTCGAGATAATCCAAGGGCCGCGAACAGTGCGATGCGGCGGCAGGATCGTAAACTCCCAAATCAATCAATAAATCCTTTAAAGGTCCATTTCCTTCCTCCATCCACTGGATTTCCTCGCGCGATTCGGCCAGGTGCATTGCCAGCGGAATTTGCCGCCGGACTGAAAGCTCGATTATTTTTTCCAGTAAATCCGGATGGACGCTGTAAGGGGCGTGCGGGCTAAGGCCCATTTGCCGTCCGGGCGAGGCGTCTGGGGTGCATTGCACGCACCCGGCGGCGCTCATGGCAAGTTCCAGAGCGGAGGGAATCCGATCGGGCGTGGGAGCGATCAGTTCCAAAAATGCCGTGCCATCGACTGCGTGCTGTTGAAGTGAAGCGCCGTGCCAATCGGCTTGGGTAATTTCGCCTATGGTGGTAACACCCCAGCGCGTACATTCCCGCAGGCCCTTTTCAACGGCATGAAGATTTTTTTCCGCAGTCTGCCGACGATACTCGATTACGCGGCGAATCCACTGGGGAAAGTCTATTCCCGGCTCCACCAAGGGTTTCGTCAGATCGCTGAATTCCAGATGAGTATGCGCATTGACCAGACCCGGCAGGATAGCCACATTGCCTAAATCTTCCACGGTATCGGCCCCTACATGTTCGCCCACTGCCGCTATGCGTTCGTCCTGAATGCCGACCATGCCATTAACAATTGGCTTGGTCGAAACGGGAAAGACATACCGGGCTTTGAGTGCATGAACCATCTATGCAAACTACACATCTTAAGAAAAACAGTCAAGCCGCAACACCATGCCATGGCGAAGTCATTCCAAGAGCGATGCCAGACTCGCGGGAATGTCTTCGTCTTCGGCTTTGGGCATTTCGCCGCGGGCGATTGCCTGTTGCAGTGCTTCTTCCGGCGTTTTTTGATAGGGCAACAGTCCGAACCAGACCATTATCAACAACCCGGCAAGAGTCCCGAAAATCACCACCGACCATGTATACGTGCAACCTCCGTTTTTACCGGGGACGATTAAGGATCCCATGCCGGAGATATTTTCAAACATGGCGGGCGTTAATCGGCTGTTGAGCACGGCCAGGCTATTGTGCACAATATGGAATACGATGCAGGGCAAAATGCTGCCGCTTTGCACGGCTAGAAAACCCAAAACCACACCCAACAAACAGGCCAGCAGCGATTGTTGGATAATGCCGTGAACCACGCCGAAAAAGCAGGCGGTTAAGACAATTGCCCGCCATTTGCGGCCGATGTGCCGGAATCCGGAAAGAATGAAGCCACGAAACGCCAGTTCCTCGCAAATGGCCGGCAGAACGGCAATCACGATCAGCAATTGCCATATGCCCGCCTGGTTCAGTATTTGGGAGAACTTCTCCAAAGAATTTTTCATTTCCTCGCTTACCGGATACAATTGTGTAAACGCCGATTGCAGAACATTGGCCAGCGGATGCAGGAACACGGCCAACATCAATGCGGCCGGAACTGTCCGCCATTTGGGAAGTTTCAGCAACAACGTTTTCAGCGGGCTGGAAGTCAATACGACGCTCATCAATAATATAGGCGTGAGAAACACTACTAATTGTGTAATTAGCTCCATGCGGGCAAAATCATTGAAATCGTTCGGCTGAATCATTGAGAAACTAAGGAAATATTTGACCAATAAGATGACAATAAAGCAGAACACGGCCACGGCCACGCTAGGGGTCGCCTTGCGATCGCGCAGCAAATGCCGCAGCCACAATCCCAAATCGAGCCGCTCGCTTTCGCGGAACAACACCGACTCTGAATTAAACTGGTCCACGGCCCAGCGGATGGCCAATATGCAAGCCGCCAGTGTCACGCCGATTACCACCGGCGAATATTGCAACGCCGGCAGATAATGGCCTTCCAGCAGGCTGCGCAAAAGCAACATAACGCCCGTTATGGGGATCAGGCTGTTACCCAAATTCAATTCCATGCCCGGCGACATTGGCAAGATCACCAGCGGCATGGTCACCAGCAGCAAAGGCATGAGGTAGTATTGCCCTTCCTTGGTGCTGCGTGCGAATGCCGCCAATGCCAGGCACAATGCGCTGAACAATGCCGAGATCGGCACCAGCGCCGCCAACAGCCAGACGGCCGAAAGCAGCGGCGGGGGCCCTAATACCTTGAAATGGCCCAGCGAGACCCACACGGTGAAGCCCACGCTTATCAGGTTCAATACAGCCGTAACCATGCTAAAGAGCATAATGGTCAGCAACTTTCCCAGCACGATTTCGCTGCGCTGGGCGGGGCTGGAAAGCAAGGTCTCCAAGGTGCCGCGTTCTTTTTCGCCGGCGCACAGGTCCACGGCCGGATAAAACGCGCCGGTAAGCGTCCAGAGCAAGAGCAACATGGGCATGATCTTGGCCCACACCGCCGCGCCGCGAAAACCGCTATCCCGGGCCACATCGGCCGATTCGAGCGTGAAGGGCCGAACCGTTTCGATCGGCAGGCCTCCGGCTTCCAGGTTTTCCTTGCCGATTAATTCGGTCCACTGGCGCAACACCTCCGAGAGCCGAGTAAAAGCGATCTGCGACTTCTCATTGGCCGTGGAATAAATGATCTCAGGCTTGGGCATGGAGAGGAAATCTTCCTGGGCCGCTACGGCATTTTTCCCCTGGGGATTTCGAACACGCTCTTGGATCGCCTGCCGGAAATAATTCAACCGCTCGGCAAAATTCGGCGGAAAATAAAGTGCCGCGTCGTATCGACACGCTTGCACCTGGCTTCGGGCATCTTCGAGCGGATCGGTTTTATCGGCGATAGTCCCTCTTGGTTCATCCGGCACAAAATGCAATTCCAGCAAACCCGCCCGCTCCGAATCGGTGAATAATTGTGGGGCGAACTGCTGGTTCTCGAATAGCGGCGGCAAGTTGCCCAATTCTTTCGCCGAGACGATCAATACCCGGCTCGGATGCGCCTGTAAAAACTGGGCAAGCTGGAAAAAGCTCGTCCCCAACAGCGGATACAGCAAAATCGGCAACACCACGATCATGAACAATGTCCGCCGATCGCGCATCTGATCGCGAATCTCGCGGGCCAGGATCAATCTGACGTTGGATAATGTCATTTCTTTTCGCTTATTTAGCCCCCCGTGAATATACGGGGGGTTATATTTACATTTCCTACTTACAGGTCAATGCGCTCTTTTCATCGTGTTGGAAAATCAACTGGAAAAACAACTCTTCCAAGTCGGATTCGCGGTGCTTATCGCGCAATTCCTCAAGCGTTCCCTCGGCCAGTATGAGTCCGCGGTGCAAGATCGCCACTCTATCGCAGATTTTTTCCGCTTCGCGCATGATGTGGGTGGAATAGATTATGCACTTGCCGTGATCGCGTAGTTCGGCCACATTTTTCAATAGCGCCCGGGCCACCAGCACGTCCAGCCCAACCGTGGCTTCATCAAAAATCAGCACCGGCGGGTCGTGCACCACCGCCCTGGCCACCGATACCTTCTGCTTCATGCCGGTCGACATCTTCGCCCCCAACACGTCGCGGGTATCATTCATTTTCAGCCGTTCGAAGAGTCGCTCCATGCGGGGGTGAAGTTCATCTTGCGAAATGCCGTGTAAACGCCCGAAGTATTCCACCATTTCCCAACCGGTCATGCGATCGTACACGGCCGTATTGGCCGAAATAAATCCGATCTCGCGGCGCACCTGGTCGGGCTGGGTCAGCACGTCGTGGCCGTTGATCGTCGCGGTGCCGGATGAAGGACGCAGCACGGTGCTGAGAATTCGCAAGGCCGTGGTTTTGCCCGCTCCGTTGGGTCCCAAAAGCCCGTAAATTTGACCAGCCTGGGCGTGAAAGCTGATTCCCCCCAAGCCCACGAACCTGCCGCGTCGCAAGTCGCTATAGTATTTGGTCAATTCGTGGACGTGGATCATAAGCAGGATTCAGGGTTCAGGGGGCAGGGTTCAGAAGACTGGATTACCTTCATCTTGTTCCCACGCTCATTTTTTTTCTTGTTCCCACGCTCCGGCGTGGGAACACACTTTCTCGACACTCCGGTGTGGAAAGGGGCAGCCAACTTATAGTATATCCTCGATATGGCTAACATATGCCATTAATGCGCGGCAATTGCTTCTTTCATTTTCACGTTGGAGTATGCGAACAAGATTAATGCATAGAACCAATCACTCCTGTCCAATCCCTAATCCCTAATCCAATCTTACCTTATGGCGTTATCCAGTTCAGGTATAAGCCGATAAAACACGTCGCGTTTTCGGGGGGTATAACCTGCTTCGATAATGGAGTAACGAATTTCTTCCTCGCTGGCATGAAAACAAGTCCCGGCCGCTGCCACCACGTTTTCTTCGATCATCAGGCTGCCAAAGTCATTGGCCCCGCATCGCAAAGCCAGTTGGCCGACCGGCAAGCCTTGCGTAACCCAACTCGCCTGGATATTGGCGAAATTGTCGAGATACAAGCGGCTGACGGCGAGCGTTTTGAGATACTCGAACGCGCCGATCTTGGGCAATCCGGCCAAGGCGGTGTGACTCGGCTGAAATGTCCAACAGATAAAAGCGGTAAAACCGCCGGTCTCGTCCTGCAACCGGCGCAATCGTTCCAGATGTTCGATGCGCTGGGCAAATGTTTCCACGTGCCCGAACATCATCGTGGCCGATCCCCGGCCTCCAAGCCTGTGCCAGGCGCGGCAGACTTCCAGCCAGCCCTCGGCGGAGCATTTGCATGGACTGACTACGCGGCGAACGCCATCCACCAGGATTTCCGCGCCGCCGCCGGGCAGACTGCCCAAACCCGCCTCTTTCAATCGCCGTAAAGCCTCCTCGATGCTCAAGGCCGAAACCCGGGCGATGTGCTCGATCTCCGGCGGACTGAAACCGTGGATATTTATTTGCGGAAAGTGTTTTTTAATGCCGCGCAACAAGTCATCATACCAGCCTATCTTCAAATCCGGATTCATGCCGCCCTGCAAGAGGATTTGGTTGCCGCCCAGATCGATTGTCTCTTGGATTTTGCGATTTAGTTCTTCGCTTTCAATCACGTATCCTTCCCTGTCGCCCGGCCGGCGATAGAACGCGCAAAACTTGCACCCGCTTAGACAAATGTTCGTATAATTGATATTTCGGTCGATGTTATAAGTGCGAAAAGGCTCGGGATGCAACCGCCGGGCGACGGCGTCGGCCGCCTTGGCCAGCGATGCCAAGGCGTTGGACTCCAACAGCCGCAGGCCTTCCTCGGGCGTCAAGCGCATGCCGTCGCGGACTTTATCCAAGAGTGGTCGAATTGAGCTGCTCATTATGTGATTTTACCTTGTTCCCAGGCTCCGCCTGGGAACGAGACTACGGATGGTAGTACTCAATTTTTGCTCCCGAGGGGACGAACCCGTGAAGTTCGGCCCGCTTATAAAACAATTCCAATCCCCGCCGTTCCAAGGGACCTAAATGAAAATGCAAGTGATCGCGAAGATAAACCAGACAATCTTGCAGGGAGATCCAGCCGTCCGCGGCTTCGAGCCGGGCTATATCGGATATGCGCTTGACGCCCTCATCTCGCGCCCTGGACAACAGTATGTCGAATTCCCGCAAATCGACGCCCGGGCGGGCAATCCACATCGCAAATACGAAGGGCAGACCGGTCATTTGCATCCAACGTTCACCCAAGTCCCAAACATGACCGAATCGGCCATTATCGGAAGCAATTCCCCGGTCGCCGATCACCAGTACCGCGTCGGACGAACTATTCTCCGCGCTGGCGCCTATGGGCAGCGAACCGAGTTCCGGCTCCAGGTCAAATTCCTCCTTGAGTAAAATTCGAATCAATGCCGCGCTGGTTCGCGAACCTTCGTCCAAAGCCAGCGTGCGAATGTTCTCTATCGGCACGCGGCTGAATAACTTCACGCTGCGGACCGGACCCCGGCAAGCTATGCATGCGTCGGAAATAATCTTGTAACCCGGCTGCCGAAAATATTCGATCGAAGGAATCATCGCCACGTCCAAGAGGCCGGCTTTTAAGGCGTCGGCCAGCCGGCTGGGCACGTCATAGATCAACTCCGCCCGCGGAGCAAATTGCCCAAGGCAATAAGTCAACGGCCGGGCATTCAGGTATTTCACCGCCCCAACGCGAATTACATGCTCTTGCCTGTCCGGCTGGTTTTGTCGCATTTTTAACTCCGCCAATTATCAAAATTTTATTATACCCGCCGGCATCTATTCGCAGAAGGCATCCGAATCGGTACTTTCATGCGTCTTATATAAATCGCTGCAATCCATTTATTCGTTACCGCCTTCTCTTGGCAAGAACAACTCGTTTCGCTTAAAAAAAGCTAGATTTGTAGGGAGTGGGCGAATGTAATCATTTGGGGTGATTGACTACCGCATTGCTGGATGGGCTTCTATGTTGGGGCAGCAGTTTAACTGTTGTTCCAACATAACGAGCTTCTGCGGAACCGACATTTTCAATGCGAGATAAATCATGGCTGAGACGGCGAAAAATAATCTGCTGGCTTCCCTGGCCGGCGCTTTTCCCTCGAACGATAAAAATGATCCCTGGGAAGCAGTGGCCGCATCGCAACCTCAAGATGCATCGGCCGATTCCGCGATAGACGAGCGCCTGAACGTCATTTTGGATCGCATTAAACAAGTGACTGCTTCTCCTCCCGATGATTCCTCTCCGTCCCAGAGCCAAGCGCCAAGGACTGCCGGACCCGTGCATAAAGAAGAGACTTTCGTCCCCCGGGAACCGGAATCATTCCAGGACGCCGGATTGGCC
>JBEKZY010000174.1:0-10255 GCA_049509395.1 Thermoguttaceae bacterium
TGACCATGGCCGAAACTTCTAATCATCGCTTATCGAACACAACCGGGCGAATTGATCCGGCCGCCGAGGTGGCCTGCAATTTGGATTCCGCCGCCAAAAACGTGGACGACAGCCTTGCGGATATGACCCCGGCCGCGCCCATGGGACTCCACCTGCGATGCCCTCAATGTCTCGATCTGGTGGCAGTGACCACCGACCATTCTCAGGACCATATCCAGTGTACTTCGTGCGGTAGCCAGATTGCTTGGGTTGGAGCGGAGACCTTGGCTTCACCGGCCCCTAAAGGGAGCGGGGCTGAGGTAGGACAGCGCATCGGTCGCTTTGAACTGATCGAACGGCTCGGCGCCGGCGGCTTTGGCGAGGTGTGGAAGGCCCGCGATACGCAACTCGACCGGACCGTGGCAGTGAAGATTCCCCACCGCAACCTGCTCGGCCCTGAAGAAATCGAAAAATTCCTCCGCGAGGCCCGGGCGGCGGCGCAGCTCCGGCATCCGAACATCGTCAGCGTTCACGAAGTCGGGCTGGAAGGCAAACGGATCTATATCGTCGCCGATTTCATCGAAGGATTATCGCTGGACAAGTGGCTGATAGGCCGGAAACTGGCATACTGCGACTGCGCCGCTTTGTGCGTCAAAATCGCCGAGGGCTTGCATCACGCACACGAAGAAGGCGTGATTCATCGCGATCTAAAGCCCAGCAATATCATGATCGACCGCCGCGGGGAGCCACATATCATGGACTTCGGGCTGGCCAAACGGGAAGCCGGCGAGACCACCATGACCATGGACGGCCAGATCCTCGGCACGCCCGCTTACATGTCGCCCGAACAGGCCAAAGGGCTGGCTCACGGGGCCGACCGGCGCTCGGATGTGTATTCCATGGGCGTTATCCTTTTTGAAATGTTGACCGGCGAGCGCCCCTTTCGCGGAAGCTTGCAAATGCTCTTGAAGCAAGTGATGCAGGATGACCCGGTCAGCCCGCGGAAACTCGACGGCCATGTTCCCCGCGACCTGGATACGATTTGCCTGAAATGTCTGCAAAAAGAGCCGGCGCGTAGATACCCGACCGCAAAAGCCCTGTCCGAGGAGTTGGGGCGTTACTTGGCCGGAAAGCCCATCCAGGCCCGCCCGGTTAACGCTTTGGAACGCATGGTCCGCTGGTGCGGCCGCAACCGCCTGGTGGCCGCCTCGGCCCTGGCCGCGGTCCTGTGTCTATTATTCGGCCTGGTTGCCGCAACGGTGGGCTACATTCGCACCTCGAGGGCTTTGGCGAACAGCGAGATGTCGCGGCTCAGGGAGCGGAAGGCCATCGACGATTGGTATACCCAGATAAGCGAAGATACCTTGCTTAATCAACCCGGCTTGCAGAGAATTCGCAAAGAACTTCTGTTGCGCGCTCGAGATAATTACGAGATATTCCTGTCCGATAGCGGCGGGGATGAAACCGTGCGCGACGAACTGGCCCGGGCCCACTATCGCGTGGGGTGGATAACCGATGAGATCGATTCACCGGTAAAAGCCATGTCTTCTTACGAGAAAGCGCGGGAAATGCAAACGCGGTTGCTCGATGCCGACCCGGACAATTCCGAACGGCTCAAGGACCTGGGCGACACGCATAATCGCATCGGGATGGCGCTGCACAAACAACACCAACTCGACCGTTCCCAGGAATCGTACCGGAAGGCGATTGATATTCGCGGCCGCCTGGCGTCGCTGACTCCGGATGACCGGGAATCTCATCGCATGTTGGCTAACACGTATATGAACATCGGTTTGCTGGAAATAGATCGCGGCAATTATGATATTGCGCGGCAGAACCTGGAACAGGCGCAATCGATCCGCCTGCAATTACACGACGCCGGCGATAATCCCAAACTGCGCCGAGATCTCGCCAAGGGATACTACGGTCTGGCAAAACTGGCCATGGCCCAGCGCGTACGGGCCGATAACGATTCCGATCTTGCCCGACAATGGAGCAAGAATGGCCGGCAATGGTGCGAGAAAGCGGCGGATCTCTTTAAAACCTTGGCGGAAAGCAATCGGGCTGACTTGGACATGTGCTATTTGTGGGCCGCCTGTTATTTTATGGAAGCCGAGTTGGCCAACGCAGAGGTGATATACGGCTCGGAATTAGAAGAGAACCTCAAGAAAGCGCTGGAGGAAACCCTGGCTTTGTACCAACACTCTAGCGATATTTTAGAACCTCTGGCCCGGAAAAATCCCGATGTCACTGAATATCAATTATCCCTGGCGGAACTTTACATCCGCATGGCCGAGATTCAGTATGAACAAAAAAACCTTCCGGAGGCAACCGCGTCTATCGATCAAGCAGAGGATATCTTAACGCAATTGACAATGGAAGGCGGAGATACGGCCCGCTACTGGAAAGATTTTGCAGGAACATGGTCCTTCATAGGTATGTACCACACCGATCCGCTTCGACGCCGCAAGGCCCTGGAAACCCTTGAATCTTGGCAAAAATATCTGGAACAAGTCGCTGCCGAGTCGCCCGGCGCCGCGGGCGTCCAAGAGCCCCTCCAATTGACGCGGGGGGCTATTGAAAACATAAAAAAGTCGGAAACCGAGGCGGAAAAACATTCGCCATAGGCCTGCTCTTATCTTCCTGGGAAAACGCTCCCCGAGCAAGCTTCGACGCTAAACGCAGAGGCGGCATTGTTCTTGCGACAATCAATCGTCTTTGTTCTGCCGGCGCTTAAGTGCTGCCCGGCAATGGGGCATCAGTGCAAGGTCGATTAACTCCTGTTCCAACTCCGCTACTGTCGGATTGTCCAGTGATTGGGCAATCTCGTCCAGCAACAGATCGGCAAACTGCATCTTCGCCCGCTGCAGCGTCTTGCGAATTCCCGTATCCGTGAAAGGATTATCAGCTCGAAGTTGCTCGCTTAAGCGCGCGGCCATTTCGGCCGAAGTGGCATCGGAGTTCTCGGCCCGGAACCGCAAAACGCTGTAATAGGGCTGGCCGCCTAAGCGTTCGGCCTTTTCCAGCGATTCCCAAGCCCGGGCAAGAAGTTCCTCTTTCCAACTTTGAAGGAACTGCTCGTCGGCCGCGGCCGGATCGGACGGCGGCACGGCGGGCTCGTTAAAAGTTTTACCCAGCGAAGCCGGCCTGTTCCGCCGCCTGTTCTGGTAGTCGGTTACCAGATGTATCAGGGTGGTTCTCAAGTAATCGCGGAACCGTCCCCGTTGGGGATCGGCCCGCCGAAACGCACCCTGCACCACCCGCAGGGCGAATTCCTGGAACAATTCGTCAGCCGCGTCCGGATCCCTGAGCGCGCCCAGCAGGTAACGATAAACCGCTCCTTGATACCTCTGGATCAGGGCCGACTGTGCGTCCGCCGCGTCAAAACCCGATTCATGGTGCGCCTTGCCCAATAGCGTCCAGATGGTGGAAATCCGGCTCAAGCGGGAATTGAGTGTATTTTCGTCCACGGCCTCCTCAACATGACGACTAAATTACAGGGGAGTCCAAGACACGCTAAACGCCCCATCAAGCAATGTGTATGAAAATAGCTTGGAAACGAGCCCGAGTCAATAGTACGGGGCCTTCAACATTGAGCAAACCTCATTTTGATATTGATTAAATATGCTCAACTTCATAAGGGCGTGGGGGGTATCGAAACTATTTACTTCCTGTACAATGTATATTCTTGAATCTCCCGGTAAACTTTCGGCATTCGGGGGTTTAAAAAAAATGGAACGCACGGACTCGATCAATTGGCTTGCCCAGGCGGCCGAGGAATTCAACCGCCGCGAAAATCGCACGGATGGGGCCGGCGTGGCTGCATGTCTTTCCAACGGGCTGACCATCTTGCGCGAAGCGATCTACCTCCGCGTGTATGAGGACGTGGAAAAAAACGTGGGAAAGGATTCGATGCTATCGCCTGTTTCGGAAAGCAAGGCCGAAAAACAGTCGATCGAGGAAATCGAAATTTATCAGGCTGCCGAATCCGCGTTAATGGCAAAACACGCCGGCTACATCAGTCAGTCCGATGATTGGTTTTTTCCATGGCTGGCCCGGCTCCGCTTGGGAGAACGTGGTCAGAATGCGGTAGCCCTGGAACGATCCAAACTTTATCTGTCAAAGCGCCCTGATGACCGCCGACTTGCATTCATGGATGCCTTGGCCCGGGTTCTGCCGGAGTCGCGGGAGGCGCCCTTGGTTTTATTTCGTCTGGTTCCATTCTCGGTGCAGATTGCCACCGCTCGTGCCTTTGGCGATCGCGGCGCCGCCTCGAAACTCAGGCGCGAACAAATCGCCATTTTACCGGCCATTGCCGATTGCCGGCAGTGCCGCGCGCAGGTTCTGAAATGTGTGGAACAATGCCGTGCATGCGGCAATCCGCTCTGGAAATATGAATGGCTGACCGCGGTCGATTAGCGCCGCAGGTAGAAAATTATTCCCGTGGCGGCGGCGATTAGCAGGGCTAGGGTGGAGGGTTCGGGCACGGGGGCCAGCCAGCGGGTGGCGGAGAGGGGGCCGCCGGAGATGGGGTTGATGGTGACGGTCGAGCCGGCGGCGTCGAACTTCGAATTGTTGTAAAAAATGTAAAGCCCGGCAATCGAAGCCGGGGTATATAGATTGACCGTCGCCGTGCCGCTCTTGCCCCTGCTGTTGCGGACCACGACTACCCCGCGATCCAGATTGGCGTTTTCCCAGGAAATACCCGGTAATTGGCTTCTTTTTTAAATGAGGTAATAGCATAAATGAGACATTATTAGCAATGGTTATTGACATAATTATTATAACTTATTTTATTTTCTTTTGAGAATCTCTTTTGTAATATTGCAGACTACTTTATAATACATGTTTACACGGATTCGCCTTGGCAAGTTCCATGACCAAGGGATGTCGAACCATTGCCAAGACATGAAGACGACCCTATTCCCAGTAAGCCATACCGATTTTAAGATCGAACCTGAAGAGCGAAAACCCTTCTTACACTATGTGACACGGGCTATGCGAAGAATCCGTGCAAGTTTGAGTAGGCAGGCGGCTTAGAGATGGGATATGCGGTCCGTGTTGTACCCCCGGCGATAACAATGGAGTTGTCATGACGGCAACTGTGTCTCCTGATGTGATAATTTATGTCTGCCACCGCAGCTTTCCCAGCGGTGCGCCCTTGCCGCGTCAATGGCAGCAGAATGGCGTCCGGATCGTGGTCCATGAAGTGCCCTGCAGCGGCAAAATGGATGGACAATATCTTATGCACGCCTTGGAAGGCGGCGCATGCGGGGTGTGCGTCGTCTCCTGCCCCAAGGGAGAATGTCGCCTGGGGCAGGGCAATTATCGGGCTGAGATTCGCATCCGCACCATTCAACGGCTCCTGGGCGAAATCGGACTGGAAAGCCAGCGCGCGGAACAGTACTTTTTTTCTCCCGACGACTCGCGCGAACAATTCGATCGGATCATTCACGAGTTCGTAGAGCGGATATGCGCTTTGGGTAAGAGCCCAATCAATATTGAAAGCACTAAATCATAGGTTAAGGCATGGAAAAAAATACAACGGGGCTTAAGCAACGAATCGAGTCGGGCAAACCGCTGCTTTTAGCCGAAATATCACCGCCCCAGGGAACCGATCCAACTCCGCTGAGGGAGATCGCACGCCGCTATGCCGGAAAAGTTCACTCTTTGGGTATCAGCGACAACCGCGATAGGGTCTCGATGTCGGCACTGGCCGCGGCCGCGATCGTAGCCGCCGAGGGCGTGGAACCGATTCTTCATATTGTTACCCGGGACCGCAATCGCATCGCCTTGGTGTCAGAGGCCCTCGGAGCGCAGGCCTTGGGAATCCGCAACCTGTTGTGCACCAGCGGAACCCACCAGGTTTTGGGGCCCTTCCGCTCGGCCAAGAACGTTTTTGACATCGATACGGTTCAGTTGCTTAAAACCTATTCAAATTTAGCCGGCGACGGTTCGCTAGTCGGGGAAAAAGGATTTGCCGAGGCCGGTCCTTTTTGCTTGGGCGGAGTAGCTGCCCCGTATGCCGATCCGATGGAAATGCAAGTTTCCAAGCTCATCAAAAAAATCCGCGCAGGGGCCGGGTACTTCATCACCCAACCGATCTACGACCTGGAGCGATTTAACCAGTGGTGGCAGGAGATCACGCGTCAGGGCCTGCACGAGAAGGCCGCCATAGTGGCCGGCATTCAGCCGCTTTATGACGCCCAAAAGGCGCAGGAATATGCCCCCGGCCGGCCGTCGCCGCGGATACCGGATGCGATTTTATCGCGATTGTCTTCGGCATCGGGCGCTTCGGCCCAGCGTACTGCCGGAATCGCCGTCGCATTGGAAACAATCAAAAAACTTTCCGAGGTGAAGGGATTGCGCGGTTTCCAGATTTGCGCGGACGGGGACGTTGACTCCGCCCTGGAAGTCATTGAAAAATCAGCCCTGGGTGCTAAATAGCCATGCCTGCCAAGTATTCCATCCATACCGCCGCAGCCGCGCCCCGCGTCCGACCCGTAGGCAAGCTGGGCATTGTCGATTGGCGCGAAGATTGTTCGAGTTGCCACAACTGCGTAAAGCGGGGTTGCGTTTACGGTTTATACCGAGACGAAGCCGATACGCTCCACAACCAGTTGGGTTACCTGGACTATATTTATCAGTGCAAAGGCTGCCTGAACTGCATCCAAAATTGCACCAAAAACATCCTTACCCGCGTGGAAAACCCCGAATTTCACCGGCTGGGCGATGAATACTTCACTCCGGAAATCATCCTTTCCACGTGGTTCCAGGCGGAGACCGGCCGCATACCTGTTTCCGGCTCGGGCTACGGCGGGCCGTTTAGCGGATCGGGGTTCGATTCGATGTGGACCGATATGTCGGAAATCGTCCGCCCCACGCGCGACGGGATTCACGGCCGCGAGTATATCAACACCAGCGTGGATATCGGCAGCAAACTTAAACAATTGACATTCGATAACGGCCGACTGGATACCGCACCGCCGCCGCTTTTTGAGATTCCGCTGCCGGTGATATTCGATTGCATCCCCCGGCACTGGCAGCGCGGGTCGGTGATGGAATCGGTTGTTCAGGCGGCGGCCGCGATAGGCACATTAGCCGTTATCCGCGATGAAGACGGCGCCGGAGCATTGGCCTCCAAGCATGAGCGAGTAATTCCACTTGTAAGCAGCGCCAAAGCGGCGGCGGATGGGCCGTTAAAGACGGCGCCCATGGTGATGGTCTCCGATACTGCGGATATCATGACGGTTCAAGCTTCATTAAAAAAGCAAAATCTCGAGCGGGTAGTGGCAATTCGCATCGAGGCCACACCGGCCGGCGCGGAACGCGTCGTCCAACTCACCCGTGAAGGGGTCGAGGTAATTCACCTGGTTTTCGACAAGCACGGGCGGGAAAGCGCCACTCCCAAGCCCAGGCATGCCCGCGACGTGCTGCGAGAAGTTCATAGAGCACTAGTAAAAGACGGCACCCGCGACCAGGTAACTTTGATAGCTTCTGGGGGAATCGGCCTGCCCGAGCACATGGCCAAGGCCATCATTTGCGGGGCGGACCTTGTGGCCATCGACATACCTCTTTTATTGGCCTTGGAGTGCCGGCTGTGCGGCGAATGCGAGCGCGGGGAAACCTGCCCCATTCTTTTGGAACAGGCGGACGCCGATTTCGCCGTTCACCGCATCAAGAACCTGATTGGAGCCTGGCACCAGCAACTAGTCGAGGTCCTGGGCGCGATGGGCATCCGCGAGGTCCGCCGTTTGCGAGGCGAGACGGGCCGGGCGATGTTCTTCGAGGACCTGGAGCGCGATTCGTTTGGTAAAATTTTTGGCAAGCGAAAGAACCTGGAGGGGGCCAATTAACGATGAGCATTACGTCACAAAGCAGTCCGACCGAACAGGTCCAAGCCCCGGATAATTTCCTTTCACGGCCCGATTTCGCCGAAGTTTCGCGGCAAGTGCGTCCGGCCCCGCCGCGATATCGCAATGAGATCGGCAAATACACGGTCCGCCGGTCGTCGAGCTGCGCGAATTGCGGCCATTGCGTGGCAATTTGCCCGGAAGGCGTGCATCGGATGCCCGAGGGCTATCGGCAAGTGATCCGCCCGCTGGATTATCGCTGCATCGGACCCGCTTGCGCAAAAACAGATCATTATTGCGTGGATGCCTGCCCCAATGGGGCGCTTTCGGTATCCGATAACCCGACGTTCGAAACCCTCGGCGATTGCCGCTGGACCCCGGACTTGCTGGTGAGCAATTGGTACATGGCCGAGACCGGTCACGCCCCCGGGCCTCACTTGGAAAACGAGGTTGGAGACTCGGGCGGAGGGTTCGATCGCCTGCGATTCCGCCTGCCAAAGACTCCGCCGGCCGATCTCAGGCGCGAGGATATTTCCACCCAATTGCTGCTCAACCGCCGCAGCGATTCCCGGGAGAAGATCGCCATCGACGTGCCCTGGTACGGCGGGGGTATGTCGTTCGGTTCTACCAACATCCGGGTCCTGCTGGGCAAGGCCCGCGTGGCCAAGGCCTTTCACGGTTTCACTTGCACCGGCGAGGGCGGTTATCCGGAGCGGTTTGTCCCTTACGCCGACCACGTGATCACCCAGGTAGCCACCGGGCTGTTCGGCGTGCGCGAGGAAACCATTCAACGGGCGCGGATCGTGGAATTCAAATATGCCCAGGGGGCAAAGCCCGGCTTGGGCGGTCACCTGCTGGGCGACAAGAATACGCCTAGCGTGGCGGCCTTGCGCGAGGCGGTGGTGGGCACGTCGCTTTTTTCGCCGTTTCCCTTCCACAGCGTGTACTCGGTCGAAGATCACAAAAAGCACCTGGATTGGATCGCGCACGTCAATCCCCGGGCACTGCTTTCGGCCAAGGTATCGACCCCGGTGGACGTGGACATGGTCGCGGTGGGCATTTATTACGCCGGCGCGCATATCGTGCACCTGGACGGCAGTTACGGCGGCACAGGGGCGGCCCCGAACATCGCCAAGAAAAATATCGCCATGCCCATCGAGTATGCCATAAACCGCGTGCACCAGTTTCTGGTCGACGAGGGGATTCGCGACCAGATCACGGTCATCGCCAGCGGCGGGATCCGCACGCCGGCCGACATGGCCAAGGCAATCGCACTGGGCGCCGACGGCGTGGTGATCGGCACGGCCGAACTGGTCGCCGTGGGCTGCATCCGCTGCGGATGCTGCGAGAGCGGGCGCGGCTGCGCCCGGGGCATCGCCACGACCGATGATGAACTATTGGAAATGGTCTCGGTCGAGTGGTGCACCCAGCGGCTGGTGAACCTTTATAGCGCTTGGCGCGAGATGCTGGTTGAAATACTATACCGCCTTGGACTCGAGTCGGTATCGGCGTTGCGCGGCCGCACCGATTTGTTGAGACACCTGGATTACGAGGAATAAAATTGAGCCGTGCCCACGGGTTACAACCCGTGGGCTTAAGGACTTTACCGAATTATGCCCACCCATTCCATCACAGAACGAGCGGAACAAATCTTGAGATCGCGGGCCGATTTTCGGCCACGCGGCGAGTGGTTTCACAAATCGCCCGAGGCCGAAGGCGGTTGCGGAGTGACCGGTTTCGCCTGCACCATTCCCGTGGGCGGAAAGCATATATACGAGCCCTCGATCCAGATGCGCAACCGCGGCAACGGCAAAGGCGGAGGAATCGCGGCCTGCGGCCTGGTGCCGGAAGACATGGGCGTATCGAGCAAGGTCCTAGAAGAAGACTATATCCTCCAGGTGGCGCTATTGGATCAATCGGCTAAAGAAGAAGTGGAAAAAACCTGCATCGAGCCTTATTTCGACATCGACCAGGGCGGAATGGTTCCGACCGTGGACGACTATCGCGACGTGCCGCTGTTGGAAGTCCGGCCGCCGGACGTGGCCCGCTATTTCGTCCGCGTCAAACCACAAGTACTGGCGAATTTTGCCGATGAAAAAGGTTTGAAATGCCTTTCCGATAGGGAGGTGGAAGACGAGTTCGTGTACCAGAACTCGCTACGGTTGAACACGAAATATTATGCCTCGCTGGGCGACAAGCGGGCGTTCGTCATGTCGCACGCGCGGAACTTGATCATATTGAAGATCGTGGGCTACGCCGAAGGGGCAGTGCAATACTATCGCATGCCCGACACCAGGGCACATGTTTGGATCGCCCACCAGCGATATCCGACCAAGGGCCGCGTGTGGCATCCCGGCGGCGCACACCCGTTTATCGGGCTGAACGAGGCTCTGGTCCACAACGGCGACTTTGCAAATTACGCT
>JBEKZY010000175.1:0-10206 GCA_049509395.1 Thermoguttaceae bacterium
AGTTGTATGTTTTCAAAAAGACTTGCCTGAAGGCCTGCCGGGCACGAGCCAACCTCGATCGCACCGCCGCCGCCGAGCACTGCTGGGTCGCGGCTATTTGTTCCACGCTGGCGCCGTCCAGATATTTGGCCGTCAATACCGTTTCGTAATCGATGGTCAATTCGGTCAGCACGCCGCGGACCATGGCGGCAAGTTCGGCCGATTGCAGCACGTCGGCGGGGGCCGGCTCGCGCCCTTCCAACCAGCCGATAAATCGGCGGTCTCCCCCGATGTTCCTTTTGTCCTGGGCCGCCGAACGGTCGAGCCGCTTATGCTTGCGATAGTGCAACGCCACATGATTCCGGGCAATGCCATAAAGCCACAACCATAGCGGCCCGCGACCGGCATCGTATTGGCGCGCGGACCGGGCGGCAGCCATGAAAGTTTCCTGAACCACGTCGGCCACGTCCTGCTCATTGGGTCCCATCATCCGGGCGATCGCCTGCCAGACCTGCCGGCAATAGGCGTCGTACAGTGCACGCCAGGCTTCGGTGTTGCCATCCTGCAATCCCCTAACGACCTGTCGCTCCTGTTCTTGATTCATATATGGCTATTTCCACCGGCCAATGTCATTGCCAGACAGTGTTGCATGGCAGGTCAGTTGTCGAGACTAACTCAAATAGGGTCACAAATCCATAATATTACTGAATAAGGGTGGTAGTTTTTAGGGGCTCTAACAAAACCTCCCCTCGCCGGGCACCAACCGAAGGTTGGTCGGGAGAGGGCCCGGGGGTGAGGGCTTTCTCAAATGCATAAGAGGTTTTGTTAGAGGCCTTACTCTTAAACAATCATGCCAGCTTTCAATAATATATTTGCGCAAAGCGTCCGAAATGTATCGGAAAATTACAAACCCCCCCCTTTAGAATGTTTGCGGAGACATTAATGCAATTATTCTGTCTGCACTTTTGATATTGATTGGCATGAATAAGTTCCCCGATAACTTCCCTGTTATAGTCTGATTCCATAATGGCATCGCTCGGGACCCTTTCCCAAAAGACAAAACGTTATCCGAATTGAAGGGAATACGAAAAAAGGACAGGCGTATATTTTATTAAATGTGATGGATAATTAATTTTGCGTCTTCAAAATATTTTCTATACACTTCATACAACCCAATATATGCGACTGTCCCCTTATACTCTCGATGTTCAGGATGACGATCTACGGGACGAATGGGCCTTTGCTGTTGATAAACGATTCGACGGCCTTGTGATAGGGCGTTTCCGCCCGCGAAACCGCCAGCCCCAAAAACAGCACGGCAAATAAAAAACGCCGCCAATGCGAATGTCCTCTCATCGGCCGGCTAGCGGCAAATCAATAATTCTTCCCGGCATTCGCTGGAGCTACTACCGGAATTCCGCGGAAATTCTGATATTACCCGTTGTCTTCTTGCTTATCCGCCTCATTATTTTGTTCAGTGGACTGGCGGCGGATTGCATCGATGATTTCCAGGATCTCGTCCCTGCGATCACGCGGAGCTTCTATATGACCCCAACCGACGGCAAACTGGAAAAGTCCATCGTAGGCCGAATCATAGTAACTTTGCATGGCATGAGGTATGCCGCGCTCTTCGAGTTCGCCCCTCAAGCACATTGCTTCGATCTCGTTTCTAATTGTCGCGATCTTCTCGAATCGTTCCATAATAATGTCCTCGCAGTCAGAACTAGTTCGTAGATCATTGCGGTGCCGGCATCCTTGCGGCCGATGGTTGTAGTTTGTCCAAAAAAGGAACTCAACGCCCGCGCGCGCCCATCTAATTGTCGGTTGTGTCCGCCAGACCGTTTGTAAAGTTCTTTTACGAGTCCTTTGCTCGGTAAGAGACGATTCATACACAATGTCCGGAATAATTATAACAGCTAGCAACTCTCTGGCCCTAGCCCTCTAGCAGAGGGACACAGACCGATATAATCCCCCATCTTTATGCAGTAATCTGTTCAAGAATTGTGCATTAGATGGGCAATCACTTTTTGAATGATCTTAATTGATATCCATAATGTAGCATTTTTCCCGTTTGTGCATAATAAGTAAAATACGCAAACTTCCGATCTTCCTTATTTTATCAAGCCTGATTATTATTTTGACGATACTGCAAGCAATGGTTGATAGGATCATGCCTGATTATTCCGCCACATGCATTGGAGGGTAAAAATCGGGCAATCCAGGGGCAATGGCAAAACCCGAAACAATGAATTTGCATGATATTTGCAATTTTCATGTTCTTCAAGATTTTACACAGGATATTACACAATGAAGACCTGCCCCCCTGCCTTAACCGTTTTTTTCCTTCTTTCAATATCATTAATTGCTATTTCACCATGGCAAAGCGTATATGCCGATGATCAGAACCTGATCGAGCGGCTGAATCAGTTGGAAGCGGAAACACAGACCTTGCGTTCCGAAGTTAGCAGGATGCGGCAGGATGTGGTGCGTTTGCCGAACGTTGAACAGAGTGCCGCTTCCAATTCAGTGATCCTGGTATCCAATACATACGAACCCGCGGGCCCGGCCCCGCCCGTGCCCTGGGCCGTACCCTTATCGACCGCATCCACATCGACCGAACAATCGCCTGTCAGGCCATTACCGCCCGTGACCCAAACGGCTGCATCCCCACCCGCCGGCGCCGCGCCCGAAGCACCTTCACCGCCTGTACCCCAACCCTCCGAATCCCAATTGGCCGCGCCGAAAGAGGATTACTACACGCTTGACCAACTCAAGGGCGAGATGAAAAAACTGGTCTGGAAAAAGGGCGATTTCACGATTACGCCTTACGGTTACTTATGGGGCGCCACGACTTATGAAACGCAGCGAACGAATAACGGCGACTATACTTATTATGTTTATTCAGCCCAAGCGCCGGAGCAAGTGGGGCCGACTTATCACGTCGACGCCAAATCGACTCGCATAGGTCTAGACGTTCTCGGCCCGCGACTTGCCTGCCTGGATTGCGCGCAAAGCGGCGGCAAAGTGGAGTTCGACTTTCAAGGGGCTTCGACTCAGGAGAATAAAGGCTCCGTTCTGCTGCGGCATGCCTATTGGGAAGTGAAAGACGACGAATTTCGCCTCCTAGCCGGTCAAACATGGGACGTTATTTCTCCGCTTAACCCCAACACAATCATGTACACCGTATATTGGGCGGCGGGCAATATCGGTTATCGGCGGGCACAGTTTCGCGGCGAACGATACATTGCATGTTCGGACGAATTACTGTGGACAATGCAAGGCTCGATAAACGGCGACATCATAGCCGACACCGCGCCGACCGGCATCAGCGCAATCGGCGATCAAGCCAGTTGGCCTGTTATTGAAGGGCGCACCGCGCTGACGTTTGGACCTCGCGGCAAGGATTGCAATCCCATTACCTTGGGCGTTTCCAGCCATATCGGCGAGCAACGATTTAAATTCACCGCTGCTCCAGTTAAAGAAATGTCCGCCGAAACCTGGTCGTTTAACGTGGACCTTAAGGCGCCGATAACCGACCGCTTTGGCATCCAAGGCGAGTGCCAAATCGGCGACGACCTAAGCTCTTTCCAGGGCGGCATTCTGCAAGGTTACAATTTCACTCTGCGAAAACCCATTTACGACACCGGCGGCTGGCTGGAAGTCTGGTACTACTGGACTCCCTGCTGGCACAGCCACGTGGGTTACTGCATCGACGATCCGCTGGACAGCGACATTCCCGCAGGCGGCCGCACTTACAACGCCGTTTACTTTGGAAACCTCCTTTACGACGTAACCAAGCAGTTCACCTGCGGCCTGGAAGTAGGCCAATGGCGCACGCTTTACAAAGGTCTGGCCCCGGGCGAAGCGACCCGTGTCGAATTCATGGCCAGATACGGATTCTAAGTAAGAACGCCTCACAAAATGGATGTGTGCCACTACTTGCTTGCAAGCAATTCCGGGAGAAGGGTCTGAAAAACACTTCTGCCAAGCCGGCACCGACGGGCACCATGCCTTGCATGGTCAGTTGGTCGTGGCACACAACTTGCCCTCCAATTTAGAAGATCTAATTGATTCCAAACACAGTGATATGGGCACGGCGCAACGGCAAGGAATGTGATTGTCTATTTATCCGGGCAGTTCCGTTCCAGTAAATCGATCAAGACAGCAGTTAAAACGCTGACTTGTCTATTGTCTATCATGCAACTTAGCTAAGCGATCCCCGGCGCCAGCGACGAGGGGATTTCTGATTCCCTCCATGCTCAAAGCCTAAATGCCTGCGTGGGTTGATTTTCGCGTATCCTGCCGGCAATATAGATTTTATTCCACGCAGCAAAAAAAGTGCGGCTTGTTGACTATTAATTTGCTATCAGCAAAGATATGGAGAGTTTACAGCCTGGAGCGTATCCGAACTGAGCCGGCAGGATGATTCCGGTATTTAAACTCTGGATAATAGTGTTAGCAAAACCAGGAGACGATAATGCAGACCTTGTTTCGACTTTGTCCTCCCACCCTAGTGATGAGCCTCTTTCTCGGCATCCTTATCAAATGCGTCATGGCAGGCGACGCGGATTCCTTGAGCACGAATCATTTAATCTTGTTCTCACCGGACGGTAAGATCGAAGTTGCCGTCACGGCCGGCGGAGCATTATGCTATTCCGTGCGTGTGGACGGACGACCCATCCTTGACGAATCGAAGCTCGGGCTGCAATTCCGCGACGGCGCAAACATGGGCCGGGATGTCGAGTTGCTCAGGGCCGAGCGCGGCAGCGCCGATACCACCTGGGAAAATCGCTGGGGCAAGCGCAGCCAAGTCCGCGACCGGCACAACGAACTTCGCCTGGTCCTGCGCGAGAAGTCCGATTCCCCACGGACTTTCGAGGTCGTGTTTCGCGCCTTCAACGACGGCATCGGATTCCGTTATATTCTGCCGGAACAAAAGGGCATGGAGAACTTCGTTCTGACGCGTGAGGAAACCGAGTTTGCTTTTACCGACAACTTTTCTTGCTACGCCGGCCGGCAGGATAAGGGCTTTCAAGGCGCGCAAGAATGGGAATTCAAGCCCGGAAAACTTACCGACATTAAGGCAGAATCCATCATCGGCCTGCCGCTATTGGTAAAAACGCCCGCCGCTTGGGCGGCGCTTATCGAAGCCGACCTGCGCGATTGGGCCGGGATGTGGCTTGCAGGAGTGGATACCGCCGATGGCAAGGCGGACGGGAAAGTTGTGCTCTCCGCTAAGTTGGCCCCGCGCCGCGATAGCCAAGGTCTGGTCAAAGCGTCGGCGCCGCACAACTCGCCTTGGCGGGTAATGATAATCGGCCGCCAACCCGGCCGTCTCATCGAAAGCGACCTGGTGCTGAACCTCAGCACGCCTTGCCAGATCCCGGATACGTCCTGGGTCCTGCCCGGCAAAATGGCCTGGGACCACTGGTGGTCCGGCGATGTCAAGATGGATACAGCCGCCATCAAAGAGTACATCCAACTCGCGGCCGACATGGGTTGGCCGTACCAACTCATCGATTGGCAATGGTACGGTCCATTCAATAAACCTGATGCCGATATAACTAAGGTCAATCCGGCCGTCGATATGGACGAAGTCCGCCGCTTTGCCGCCGAAAAAGGCGTGCGCCTCTGGCTGTGGCTCTACTGGGCCGACGCCGACCGAAACGACGCCTACGAGAAGGCCTTCCAGTTTTACGAACAATGGGGCATTGCCGGAGTAAAGATCGACTTCATGGATCGCGACGACCAGGACATGGTGAATTGGTATGAGAAGATCACCAAGGCCGCCGCCGAACATCGTTTGATGGTCAATTTTCACGGGGCGTTTAAAACCTCTGGTTTCAACCGCACATTCCCCAACCAGATCACACGCGAAGGCGTTTTGGGCAACGAATACAACCGCTGGAGCGCCCGCGTGACGTCCGAACATAAGCTCACGCTCCCCTTTACCCGTTTCCTAGCCGGGCCGGCCGATTTCACACCGGGCGGTTTTCTCAATCGCCAGCCCGGCCAGTTTAAGGCCGATCCGAAAGCGGCGCAGGTCCAAGGCACGCGAGCGGCCGAACTGGCCCTGTTCGTGGTCTATGACAGCCCCTTGTGTTGCGTCTGCGATCATCCGCAGCACTATCGCGATCAGCCGGGTGCGGATTTCCTTAAGGTCGTGCCTACCGTATGGGACGACACCCGCGTGCTCGACGCCGAAGTGGCCGAGTATCTCGTAATTGCTCGGCGCTCGGGCAACGATTGGTTCCTCGGCGCTCTTACAGGCAACACTGATAGAGATGTCGCTGTGAAGCTAGATTTTCTCGGCCGTGGCCGTTGGAAAGCCCACATTTGGAAGGACGCCGCCGACAGCCGGATCAACGCCGAGCATATGGAAGTGGAAGATCGGCTTGTCGCGCCCTCCGACTCATTAAACATCCACTTGGCTCCATGCGGCGGCTGTGTCGCCCGTTTTCAGGAGGTCTTATGATTCCCCGCCTGCTAATCATCCCGTTTCTCCTTTTTGCCCGCCCGCTTTACGCGGAAAATTTCTCTCCGGTCCAGGTCTTATTCCTCACCTGCGAACACCAACGCAATCCCATCGGCATCGGCGCCCAACACCCGCGACTTTCCTGGAAGCTTGCTTCCGATCGCATGGGTGAAATCCAAACTGCCTATCAGATCATTGCCGCCTCTTCAACACCCATCGATGCAGTTAATTCCGATATGTGGGACTCAGGCAAAATCGCCTCCGATCAATCGGTGCTCGTACCTTGGGCCGGCAAACCACTCGCTTCCGGCTCCCAAGTATTTTGGAAGGTTCGCGTCTGGGACAAGGACGGCGTACCCTCGGCCTGGAGCGACGAAGCCTCATTCGAACTTGGCCTGCTCTCAACCGCCGCCGAGTGGAAAGGCCAATGGATCACCGCCGACCTGCCTCGCTATGCCGCCGCCAAGCCCGCAATCGCCGACGCCTCTTGGATTACCGCCTCGCCCCAGGCCAAGCAAATCGCGGCCTTCCGTCATATTATCGATCTTCCTCCCGACGCCAAAATCCGCAGCGGCGTGTTCGACATCAGCGCGGAAGGCGGATTTACGCTCTACGTCAACGGCCGGCAGGCCCGCCAGGCCCCCAACCGCCCCAATGGCTGGAAAAAACCCACGCGCGCCGATTTCGGCGTCATCCTTTCGCCCGGCAAGAATATTCTTGCCATCGCCGCGCCCGCCGCCGGTAAAAATGGCCTTATCGCGCACGCCCTTGTCGAATTGGACAATGGCGCCCGCATCGAAATCAATACCGACGCCACCTGGAAAGCCTTGCCCAGTCCGCCGGACAACTGGCGATCCGCCGACTTTGACGACTCCCAATGGCCCGCCGCCACGGTTCTTGGCCCATACGGCACGGCTCCTTGGGGCGACTTTGTCACCGCCAACACCACCGGTCCCGGCCGTTACCTCCGCAAAACCTTCACCGTTAAAGGCCCCATCGCAAAAGCCCGCCTCTACACAACGGCCTTGGGAGTCTACGAAGCATCGGTCAATGGCCGCCAAACGAGCGATTCCCTGCTCGCCCCCGGCTGGACCGATTACACCAAGCGCGTCATGGTCCAGACGGCCGATGTCACGGAGCTCCTTAATCCCGGCCAAAACACCATTGCCGCCGTTATTGCCGACGGATGGTATGCTGGCCGACTCGGCTGGATGGGCTTGGCCCAATACGGTGCCCGTCCGGTTTTTACCGCCCAACTCCAAATCACCTATGCAGACGGATCGACCGACATCATCCCCACCGACAATTCCTGGAAAGCAGGGCCCGGCGAAATCCTGGGTTCCGACCAGCAATGGGGCGAAGTCGTCGACGCCCGCAAAGCCGTTCCCGCTTGGAACCTGCCCAGTTTCAACGATTCTGCCTGGGCAAATGCCGTCGTCGAAGAGCACTCCATCTCACTCGACCCGCAGCTTGGCCCGCCGGTCCGCAAACTACTCGAACTTGCCCCCCAAAAAATCTCCCGCCTGGGCGAGGCCTGGATCGTCGATTTCGGCCAGAACATGGTCGGCCACGTTCGCCTGACAGCAAGCGGACCCGAGGGAACGACCATCACGCTCCGCCACGGCGAAACGCTCAATCCCGACGAATCGCTATACACCGCCAACCTCCGCCCGGCAAAGGCCACCGATACCTTTATACTAGCCGGCTCTGACAAAACCTCCCCTCTCCCTTTGGGAGAGGGGTCGGGGGTGAGGGCGTCTAAGGAAACCTTCGAGCCTAAATTCACCTTTCACGGTTTCCGCTATGTCGAAGTCACCGGCTATCCGGGAACTCTCGCCGCCGATGATCTTCGCGGCGTCGTAGTCGGTTCCGACACGCCCCAAACAGGAACCTGCGAATGTTCCAACCCGGATCTCAATCGCCTTTTCAATAACATTCTTTGGAGCCAGCGCGGCAACTTCCTTAGCGTTCCCACCGATTGCCCGCAACGCGACGAGCGCATGGGCTGGATGGGCGATGCCCAGGTTTTCGCCCCCACTGCCGCATATAACGCCGACGTTGCATCCTTTTTCGCAAAATGGCTGGTCGATGTCGACGATGGCCAAGGCCCAAACGGCGATTTTTGCGATGTATCGCCGCGCATTAACCGGCCTCAGCCGGGCTGGCCCGCCTGGGCCGACGCCGGTGTAATCTGCCCCTGGATCATGTACTCAGCTTATGGGGATAAAGAATTTCTCGCCGCCCATTATCCGGCCATGGTCCGCTGGGTCGAATACTGCCGCCGCAACTCGAAGGACTTCCTCCGCCCGGCCATGGGCGTGGGCGATCATCTCAACCCCGGCAGTCGTACGCCTCTGGACGTCGTCGCCACCGCGTACTTCGCCCATTCCGCCCAACTGGTCGCCAAATCGGCCGCCATCCTCGGCAAATCCGAAGACGCCGCCATGTACGATAAGCTTTTTCACGACATCGCCGAGGCCTTTAACAAGGCCTATGTCGCCCCGGACGGCGCAATCAAAGGCGATACCCAAACTGCCTACATTCTGGCATTGCAGTTTGAACTTCTCCCGGATAATCTTCGCCCTGCCGCCGCCCGGCGACTTGCCCAAGACGTGGAGAAACGCGAACACCTCACCACCGGCTTTATCGGCGTCGGTTACATCTGCCCGGTGCTATCGCAAACCAGCCGATCCGATCTGGCTTGGCAACTCCTGCTTACCGAAACCTACCCATCCTGGCTCTTTCCCGTGAAAAACGGGGCCACCACCATCTGGGAGCGCTGGGACGGCTGGACTCCGGAACGCGGGTTCCAAGACCCGGCAATGAACTCATTTAACCACTACTCGCTGGGCTCGGTCGGCGCGTGGCTCTACTCCGGCGCGGCAGGCATCCAGTTAGACGAATCCCACCCCGGCTACAAACACTTTTTCCTAAAACCCCAATTCACGCCGCGGCTTTCCTTTTTCAAGGCCGCCTTCGATTCGCCCTACGGCCTGATCTCGTCCTACTGGCACGCCGACAAAGATCAACTCCTTTACGACGTAACCATTCCGCCGAACAGTTCCGCCCAACTCACGTTGCCCGTGCCGCCGCAAAAGGTTTTGGAGTCGGGCAAGGCAGTATCGGCGAAAGAGGATGCAGTTACGAACATAGCGCTGCCGGCTGGGACTTATCATTTTGCTTTTCCGCGGCAATCGGGGATTGGGGATTAGGGATTGGGGATTGGTTGGACGGATTTGGAATCCCGTCTTACAGGAAAAGGGGATTGGGGATTGTAAACAATTGGGAATTTTTTGATGGGGGATTTGGGATTTTTTGCCGTGTACGGGGAAAACATTTTTTAGGTCAACTGGGCAGGTGCAAAGGGGTTGGGAAATAAGGGGTTAGAGTGCCTATTTTTTAGGCATTTCTGTGCCTGAAAATTATCAGCGAGTTTTTTGGGGAGAAGGTGCGCGCAAATCGTTTGTGGAAAGATGGTTGGAATTTTTGGACAGGAGATTTTTCAGAATGAATTATTGGGGGAAAAGCAGAATTTAGGATTTTGAAAAAACCATGTGGGGGGCTGGAAATAAGTGATTGTCGGATAGAGAGATGTGAAGAGTGATAGGGGTAAATACACTCAAAAAAAGTTGCAAAGTCAAAATCAATAATTTGTCATTTTTGGTGATTTTTGGGCGTTTTTGGGAGATTTTGTCCAAATAGAATTTTCATGAAAAAGGGCGATTGTTGGTCATGATATGCCCAGAAGTGGC
>JBEKZY010000176.1:0-10000 GCA_049509395.1 Thermoguttaceae bacterium
CTTTGACTTGGAACGGCGGAGGGTCCATGACATACGAACTTGCCACCCCCGGGGCTACTTCCGACAGTATGACCTTGACTGGTGCGCTGACAAAGGGAACGGCTGGAACGTATAATTTTACCTTCACGCAACTCACGGGATTTTCGACCTCACAAACTTATACGCTGATGACTTTCGCCAGTCAGTCAGGCTTCAGTGCAAGTGACTTCGGGGGAGCGCCGGCGGGCATGCAATTTGACCTCGGCACGGGCACGAGCCTTTTGCTTGAGCCGATTCCGGAGCCTGCTACTTGGATAATGATGTTTGGCGGACTGGGGATCTTCGCGGCGTTTCGTCGCCGGTGGCGCTAAGTTTTTGGCTCATTCAAATAATCATCCCCCGGAACGTTTGGACGCTCCGGGGGGTTTTTATTTGGCAAGCGCGCAGTTTTATAAATTAAAGTAAGAACCGCACAAATTGGACTTGGGCACGCATCGGAATGGCCGCCGCTTACGGGCCGGGTGGGCGGCGACTTGTTGCACCAGGACAGCTTAAACAAATCGTGATGATTTCGCATGGTTATAAACCGTGGCGGAAAAACCCGTCCGCAGCAGACGTACACACATACTCGAATCCATCATGCCCGTGCCGATCCGGCCGAGGCGGGTTTTGCCAGGTGAAATTGCGGGAATACATGAACACTGAACTAATTATTCTTGAAACATATAATTAGGATGTATTTCAGAAGGCATCAAAAGGGAGGCAACCTGGAGTAAGAAGAAAAACCACAGCCACTGAACATCCGCTATATGCCGCTCAACCATAAACAAGCGGCATCGATTCCTTCCTGTCTATGGTCATTTGTTTTTTGTGTTATATCCAAGCGGCTGCCAGAATGACATGCCGGGAAAAATGGGATTTAAACGCATCTTGGGCATGATTGTCTGATGAATGACGTATCTTACGTATTTATAAGAAGTTACGGAATGAATTCCCATTTTTGGCACGCCGCTTGCTTTTTTCCATTGCGAATTGGACTCGGCTGCCATTTGTGGCCGTGCTAGTAAGAATATATTCATCTATAGGAGGAGATCTGGTGCCCAAACAGATGGTTTTTGACGACGCAGCCCGGCAGCCCTTGGCCGTGGGAGTAAGCAAGATGGCTCGGGCAGTGGTAAGCACATTGGGTCCCCGGGGGCGCAATGCAGTACTGGACAAGGGGTGGGGTTCGCCCAAGATTACCAAGGACGGCGTGACCGTGGCCAAGGAGATCGAGTTGGACGATCCATACGAGAACCTCGGGGCCCAGTTGGTCAAAGAGGCCGCCTCGAAGACCAACGACGTGGCAGGCGACGGGACCACGACGGCTACCCTGTTGGCCGAGGCGATTTATCGGGACGGGCTGCGGATGGTGGCTGCCGGGGCCGATCCCATGTCGCTTTCGCGCGGCATCCAAAAGGCCACCGAGGCCGTGACGAAATACATCGAAAAGATGGCCACGCCGATCAATGAAAAGGATAAAAAGGAAATCACGCAGGTGGCGACCATCGCGGGCAACGGCGATCCGTCCATCGGCGGGGTTCTGGCCGACGCCTTTATCAAGGTGGGCAAAAACGGCGTGATTACGGTCGAGGAAGGCAAGCAATCGGAAACTTACGTGGACGTGGTCGAGGGCATGCAGTTCGACCGGGGCTTCCTTTCGCCCCATTTTGTCACCAACCAGGAGGAGCAAACGGTCGAATTCGAAAAATGCCTGGTCCTGATCCATGAAGAAAAAATATCCAGCGCCAAGAATCTTATCCCATTGCTGGAGGCCGTGAGCAAGGCCGGCAAGCCGCTTTTGATCATTGCCGAAGACGTGGAAGGCGAGGCCCTGGCAACGCTCGTGGTCAACAAGCTCCGCGGCATTCTGAATGTGTGTGCCGTAAAGGCGCCAGGCTACGGAGACCGGCGCAAGGCCATGCTGGGCGATATAGCCACGCTGACCGGGGCGCAGGCGATATTCAAAGACCTTGGGGTAACGCTGGAGTCGGTCAAGATTTCGGATCTGGGATCCGCGAAAAAGGTGACCGTTACGTCCGAAGACACAACGATCGTTATCGGCGGCGGCAGCAAAGAGGCCATCGAGGGCCGGGCCGAACAGATCCGCAAGGAAATCGAGACCACGACCAGCGAATACGATAAAGAAAAGCTTCAGGAGCGTTTGGCCAAATTAGCCGGGGGCGTGGCGCAGATTCACGTCGGGGCGGCCACCGAGACGGAAATGAAAGAGCGAAAGATGCTGATGGAAGACGCCCGAGCCGCCACGCAGGCCGCCTTGGCCGAAGGGATCGTGCCCGGCGGCGGAGTCGCCTTGCTGCGCAGCGATAAGGCGCTGGAAAAGTTGGATCTTTCGGGCGATGAAGCGCTGGGAGCAAAGATTATCGGGAACGTGCTGGACGCCCCGCTGCGGGCGATAGCCGAAAACGCTGGCCAGGACGGGGCGGTGGTGGTCAATCGCGTGCGAAGGATGAAGGGCAAGGCCGACGGATATGACGCCGAAAAGGATGAGTATTGCAATCTGATCGAGGCGGGCATTGTCGATCCGGCAAAGGTGGTTCGCACCGCCTTGCAGAACGCCGCGAGCGTGGCCGGTTTGTTGCTTACGACTTCATGCCTTATCACCGATATCCCCAAGGAAGAAGACGAAAAAGGCCACGGCGGTCACGGACATGGCGGCGGCGGCATGGGAGGCATGGGGATGGGTGGAATGGGCGGCGGCATGGGCGGCATGGACATGGGCGGCATGGGAGGATTTTAAAAATAAACATTTTGTCCCGGGCGATCTACCAGGGATTAAATCATTGCGTTGTGGTTTTACTGTGTTTTACGTACATGTTATTGCAAATTGGTAATTGCAAATTTCAAATTGCAAATTGAACAAATTAAAGAGGATCAAGTTATGAAGGATATCAACCTGAAGCCGTTGGATGATCGAGTGGTTGTGGAACCGGTTGAGGCGGAGGAAGTCACGGCGGGCGGCATCGTCCTGCCCGATACGGCCAAGGAAAAACCGCAGCGCGGCACCGTGTTGGCCATTGGGCCGGGCAAACTGCTGGATAACGGCCAGCGGGGCAAACTGTCGGTGGCCGTCGGCGATGAAGTAATATACGGCAAGTACAGCGGCTCAGAGATCGAGGTGGACGGCCGAGAGGTAAAGATCGTCCGCGAATCCGACATTTTGGCCAAGGTAGTGAAGTAAAACAATTAAGTCGCTTGCGGTTTCGTACTGGGCACTAAAGTGCCCAGCCCTTTTGTGAACTATGAACCAAAAACTGTTAATTGAAAATCAATAAAGGATCAAAAGTGGCTAAGCAACTTTTATACGAACATCATGCCCGCGAGCGGATGCTGCGGGGAGTGGAAAAACTGGCCGACACGGTCGCCGTGACACTGGGACCGACCGGACACAATGTAATATTGGATAAATCATACGGCGGTCCGACCGTTACAAAGGACGGCGTGACCGTGGCCAAGGAAATCGAGCTGGAAGACCGGTTCGAGAACATGGGGGCAAAGCTGGTCAGCGAGGTGGCGTCGAAGACCTCGGACGTGGCCGGGGACGGCACCACGACCGCCACGGTATTGGCCCGGGCGATCTTCCGCGAAGGTCTGCGCAATACGGCAGCGGGCAGCAATTCCACGGCCATCCGCCGGGGAATCGACAAGGCCGTCGAAGCGGCCGTCGCCCATTTGTACACGATGGCTAAAAAGGTAACCAGCAAGGAAGAGATTGCCAACGTCGGGGCGATCAGCGCTAACAACGACCACGAGATCGGCAACCTGCTGGCCGAGGCGATGGATAAAGTCGGCAAGGACGGCGTAATTACCATCGAAGAAGGCAAGACGGCCGAAACCACATACGAGGTCGTGGAGGGGATGCAGTTCGACAAGGGCTATCTCTCGCCCTACTTCATCAACCGCAGCCCGGAGATGGATTGCCTGCTGGAAGACGCATTTATACTTATTCACGAGAAAAAAATCAGCAACCTGCGGGACTTGATTCCGCTTTTGGAAAAAGTGATGCAGCGCGGCAAACCGCTGTTGATCATCGCCGAGGACATCGAAGGCGAGGCTTTGACTACCCTGGTGGTGAACAAACTCCGCGGCGTGCTGCAGATCTGCGCGGTCAAGGCCCCGGGCTTCGGCGATCGGCGGAAAAACATGCTCTCGGACATCGCCATTCTCACGGCCGGCACGCTGATCAGCGAGGATTTGGGCGTGAAATTGGAAAACGTCACGCTCGATCAGCTTGGCCGGGCCAAGAAGATCATGGTCGATAAGGATAACACAACGATCGTGGAAGGGGCGGGCAAGCAGGCCGACATCAAGGCCCGCTCGGACCAGTTGCGTAACCAGATAGAAAATACCGACAGCGATTACGATCGCGAAAAACTCCAGGAGCGGCTGGCGAAGCTGTGCGGCGGAGTGGCGGTGGTTTCGGTGGGCGCGAGCACCGAGGCGGAGATGAAGCAGAAGAAGGCCCGCGTGGAAGATGCCTTGCATGCCACCCGGGCGGCCGCCGAGGAAGGCATTTTGCCCGGCGGAGGCGTGGCCTTGCTGCGCTCGCGCGAGGCGGTGGAAAAGGTCCGCAGCAGCGCCCGGGGCGACGAAAAGATCGGCGTGGATATTATCCTCCATTCCTTGTCCCAGCCTTTAAGACAGATCGCCGATAATTGCGGAGTGGACGGTTCGGTGGTAGCCGACGAGGTGAGCGAGAAATCGACCAACACCGGTTACGACGCTAATACGGGCAAGTACGTGGATATGGTCAAGGCGGGCATAATCGACCCGCTGAAGGTCGTGCGCTGCGCACTGCAAAACGCGGCCAGCATCGCCGGACTGATGCTGACCACCGAAACCATGGTCACCGACCTGGACAAAGACGACAAAAAGAAACGGCAGGTGGAAGGGAGCATACGATAACCGGCTGGTAACATCCAGACGAATCGTTTATTAAAGGCCACCTCGCACGGGGCGGCCTTTTATTATATTGGGGGTGCGAAATAGTGGTTATTGTGATAAAATTTCGCTTTACGATTCTGAATTTGGTCTAAAATTAATAGGAAACATTGATTCGGAATAAGCCCTCACCCTAGCCCTCTCCCAGAGGGAGAGGGGACTTTTGAAATATGGCGACGATGTCGGAAAAACGGGATTTTTACGATGTGCTTGGGGTGACGCGAACGGCCACGGAGGCGCAGATCTCCGAGGCTTATCGCAAGTTGGCGCTGAAATATCATCCGGACCGCAATCCGGACGACGACGAATCGGTTGGCAGATTCAAGGAAGCAGCCGAGGCCTTTGAAGTTTTAAGCCACCCGGAAAAGCGGGCCAGATACGACCGCTACGGTCTTGCCGGCGTGGAAGGCGGGGCACCGCATTTCCGCGACATCGGCGATATATTCCAGGCCTTCGGCGATATCTTCGGCGACAGCCTGTTCGGCGAGTTTTTCGGCGGGCGGAGCCGGGTGCATCGTGGCGGCGACGTTCATACCGAGGTTACGGTAGATTTAATCGAGGCCGCCCACGGCACGTCGAAGATCGTGCGTTTCGCGCGTCATCAGCGCTGCAGCACTTGTGACGGGTCCGGTGCAAAGCCGGGCACCAGTCCGGAAACCTGCCGTTACTGCGGCGGACGGGGCCGGGTAGTGCAGTCGAGCGGAGTGTTTTCCATACAAACCACTTGCCCATCCTGCCACGGGCACGGGCGCGTGATCCGCGAGGTATGCGGGGAATGTCGCGGAGGGGGTTATGTACAGGTAAAAATCACCCACAAGGTAAATATCCCCGCCGGCGTGGACAACGGCACGCAAATGCGTTTAAGCGGGGAAGGCGATCCGAGCCCGAACGGCGGCCCGACCGGCGATTGCTATTGTTTCATCCACGTAAGCGAGCATCCGCTGTTCCAGCGCGACGGCAAGAATTTGATCTGCCAGGTGCCGATTACCTATCCCCAGGCGGCATTGGGGGCGAGCATCGAGGTTCCCACCTTGGACGGCAAAGAGACCCTGGAAATTCCGCCCGGCACGCCGACCGGCGAGATTTTTACCATGCGCGGCCGGGGCATGCCCGACATCCATACGAGCAATCGGGGCAATTTACTGGTGCAGGTGCACATCGAAGTGCCCAAAAAATTCACAAAAGACCACGAGGAATTATTGCGCCAACTGGCCGAGATGGAGAATACGAACGTGACGCCCAAACGCAAAAATTTCATCGAAAAATTGAAAGAATATTTTCAAACGTAGAAGATCGAAATGTGGAAAACCAGGACCTTGGGGCAGGGGTTTAACTGCTGCCCCAACATAGGCCGGTAAATATAGAAAACGACAGTAGGGTGCGCGTAGTGCTCCGCAGAATGTAGGGTGAGCGCGACGCACCGCAAGATGTGCGGCAGATATTCATTGGTGCGTTTTGCGCAACCTACGATCCAAGATAAATGGAGGACGTAGCGTGAGTCATCATCATTCCAACAAAAAAGAACCGTTTAAAAACGTGAATCCTCAGAGCAAGAATGCTGAAACCGCCCAGGAGCAAGGCGCTCAATCGCCGGCTTCTCCTCTTTCCGAGCAGGAGCAAGCGGCGGAAACGAAGAAAAGCTCCTCGTCCGAGACGGTTGAACAGCTTCGCGCCGAATTGGATCGGTGTAAAGACCAGTCCTTGCGCTGCCAGGCCGAATTGGAGAACTACCGGAAGCGGGCGGCCCGCGAGATGGACGAACACCGCCGGTATGCGAATATTGGGTTGATCCGCGAACTGCTGCCGGTGCTGGACAACGTTCAGCGGGCGATCGAGGCCGCAGAGAAATCGACCGACGGCAGCGGACTTTTAGACGGCGTGAAATTGGTGGCCCAGCAGTTGCAAGGGGTCTTAGAGCGCCATCATTGCCTGAAGATCGAGGCCCTGGGCGCAGCTTTCGATCCGCATCTGCACCATGCGATTTTACAGCAACCTTCGGAGGAACATCCGGCCAATACAATAATTATGGTTACGCAAGACGGGTACAAACTGTACGACCGAGTGGTGCGGCCCAGCCAGGTAATCGTATCGACAAATACAGGTGATAAGGAATTGGGGATTAGGGATTAGGGATTGGGGATCGGATATAATATTTTAGAAGCGAGAATTGCCATGCCCACTTATGATTACGTCTGCGAGGCTTGCAAGCACGAGTTCGAGTTGTTCCAATCGATGAAGGAAGATGCGAAACGCAAATGCCCCAAGTGCGGGAAAAACAAGCTTCGCCGCCTGATCGGACCGGGCGCGGCCTTGGTATTCAAGGGATCGGGATTTTATAAGACGGATTACCGCAGCGAGTCGTACAAGAAAGCCGCGGCAGCCGAGAAATCAAGCAATGCCCCAGCCGCCTCTGATGGAAAGAAAAAAGAAAAAACCAAAACGGAAAAGAGCAAATAGAGTTTAGGGAAAATGACTAAGCTCGAATGACTAATGACGAAAGAATTACTAAGCTCAAATGACGCATGACAGGCACTAGACTTCATCATTAGACCTTTGTGCTTCGTCATTTCACCTCGCCGCCGGCCCACCAACATGGATATCAATCGCATTCTTCGCGAGACGTTTGTGGTGGAAGTGGAGCACCACGATGAGCTTGGGTCGACGAACGATCGAGCGATGCAGCGGGCAAAACAAGGGCCGAGCCGATTGCCGCTTTTGGTGATTGCCGATCGTCAAACCGCCGGGCGCGGCCGGGGTGGAAATCGCTGGTGGACCGGTCCGGGCAGCCTGGCATTCAGTTTGTTATTGGAATCCGCCGCGGTTGAGGGCAAAGAAGACACGTCATCGTTTACGATGGGGCGGCAGTTAAACTGCCGCCCCAACAAGTTGAACTTTCATGCCAACACTCTGATAAGTCTGGCCGCGGGCGTGGCCATGGCCGAAACCGTCGAACCGTTGCTGAAAAGCAATGAAATCGGCATCCGATGGCCAAATGATATTATAGCCGCCGGGCGCAAACTTGCGGGAATATTAGTTGAAGTGCTGCCAGACGGACATACCGTTGTCGGCATCGGCATAAACACCAATGACTCGATGGCCGATGCTCCGGCCGAACTGCTGCCGATAGCAACAACCTTGCTGGAACTGACTGGTATACGCCAGGATCATATTGAGATTCTCGTAGCGCTTCTTAACCGGCTGGAAAGGCACATCGTCGCATTAAAGCGGGATCCCGCCGAAATTGCCGCCCGAGCCGACGCGCTTTGCCTGCAGCGCGACAAGCCGATTGCCTTGCAACACGACCGGCAAACCATAGCCGGTCTTTGCCGGGGCATTGCTGCGGACGGGGCATTGCTTTTGGAAACGCCGGATGGTCTTCACTCTTATTACACGGGGACGATAATCAAATGATTCAGGAGGGTAGACATTCTTGCCTGTTATTTCGGAACCGGACAAGAATATCCGGCCTCTTGATTTGGATATTAAGGAGCTAATGAGAGCCAAATTAGTAATGTCACTAGCCAGTAGTCAACGTCCACCGGAAAACTTACGAATTGCCACCGGCGGCTGTTAGCCGCCGGCTATTAAATGCGACATTCCTTATATGACATTTAGTGAACCAGGCGGTATTCATTTCTGGAACACGGCCTTGATTTTCGGGTGCAGGCCGGGGTAGCGGTCCATCCATTCAGCGCGATATTTATCGAGCGATTTTTGTTTCTGCTCGAAGTCGGCGTGCGGGTAAAGCTTTGCCGGGTGCATCAGAATGGAATCGACCGCCCGGACCGAGCGCGGCACGAACAGGTCGGTGCCTTCGGAGATCATCCAATCTTCCAATCCGCCGCGGAACACGGAGTCGAGGATGCCCATGGTGTCGGCCAGATTGATGTCGCGGAAATGCGCGCCTTCGCCTACCCAGCCGGTGTTCAAGAGGAAGCAATTGATGTGCGAGTTGCTCTTGAGGAGGTCGTAGAACAAGTTGGCATGTTCGGCGCAATTGCCGGCGATAAAGGGGTCGTAGAAGAATTCATATTTGATCGTGCCGGCCTGGGTTGGATCGCCGGCCGAGGACTCCATGGATTGGCCCAGGACCATGAAGGCGGCCGCCTGTTCATGGGTGAGTTTGGCAATGGCTGGTATGATGTTGCCGCGAGTGATAATGAAGAGGTTATCGACGCGGGGGGCGTTGATGTCGTTGCCGGCGTGCATAAAATCGCGGCGTTCGACCACTGCCCGGCCGTTGGAGGTCATTTCCATGTTGTAGAAATCGAGCGTGCCATCTTTCTCGACGTAGACGTTTTCCATGAAGGTGCCGCGTTTGAGGCAGGAGTAATAGGCTTCGATTTGCTCGCCGGGATTGATGGCGTCGGTTTTGATGAACAGCCCGCCGGGCTCGAAACCCAAAAACCGCCCGTCGCGGGTAAGAGTACCGCCGTCGTCCTGGATGAGCCAGGAGCGTTCGCGGCCCTTGCGGGCGAGGACTTTGCAAGTGGTGCTGGTCTTACCGTTTGCGCTTAGGGCCACAAAAAGGGAATAGTTGGTCAAGTACGGGCCGTGCGAGGCTTCGAGCGTATCTTTGCGGCAACCGGCGTGGAGAAAGATGGCATTGCCGCCTTGCTTTACCCGCCAGTCTTCGCCGGCAAATACGCCTTTTTTCCACTCGCCGAAATAGTTGCTGTTGCGCACGAACTTGACCATTTTTCCTTCGGGCGTATGGGCAGAGCGGATGGTAATGTCCTTTTGCGGCAGGACCTTCGACTTGTTGGCCTCGTACTGTTCGTCGAAAAACATGAAGACCTGGTAGGTGGGATCGTCGGTTTTGGCGGGCTTGAACAGTTTCAGTCCGGCATAGGCGACGTGTGCAAACTGCTTGGGCAGGACCAGCCGGGCGGTAATCCCATCGGACCCGTCGCCCACGCTGACGTCGATGCTTACCAGTTGTTCGCGAGCCAGTCGCTCCTGGGCTTGTTTGAGGAGTTGGCGTTCTTCGTCGCCGAAGTTGTTATCGATATTATTTTTT
>JBEKZY010000177.1:0-9986 GCA_049509395.1 Thermoguttaceae bacterium
CACCTCTGCTACACTCTTATATTCACGATTTTTCGTATCACCAATGCCCCGATGACCTGCATGACAACGGCAATGGCCAGCATTTTTGTGCCCATGGGGTCGGTAAACAGGACCTTGATGTAATCCGGATTCAATTGATAGACAGCGAGAAACAGCACCAAAGGCAATACCAACAACACCACGCCGGAAAGGCGTCCTTCGCCCGTCAGGGCTTGAACCTGTCCCCAGATGCGGAAGCGATCGCGTATCAGGCTGCCGATCTTATCCAGGATTTCGGCCAGATCGCCGCCGGTTTGCCGCTGCAGAATGACCGCCGTAACGAAAAATTTCAGGTCTAAATTAGGTATCCTCTCAGCCAACTCATTTAGGCTTTGTTCCATGGGAATGCCGAGATTTTGCTCCTCGAAAACGCGGCTGAATTCGCCGGAAATGGGTTGGCCCATCTCGGTGGCCACCAGGCTGATCCCGAAACCCAGGCCTTGCCCACTCCGCAGCGTTCGCGCAATCATCTCCATGGCCTCGGGCAGTTGTGCCGCGAAATGCTTAAGTCGTTTTTTCCGCCGGAAAAGCACCCACATCAGCGGCAAGATGCCCATTATCACGGCCACCAGCGGCACTAATAAAGGAACAATGCGAATGGCAAACGCCAATACCGCGCCGACCAACGCCATGCCCATGGAAATCAGCAATAATTTTAAAACCGTCAGCGATGTGTCGGCTTGCTCGAAGATCTTGTTTGCGTCCCCGAATTGTTGGACAAAACGCTCGAATATTCCGGGCGAATCGTCCAGCGGATGGGCGAGAACGCTCTCCTTCAAGTAGATCTCCTTGGCCGCGGGGTTGATCTTCCCGGTCAACAAGCCCAGCCGGTCTTCGATGCGGTTTAAGGGCTTGTTGCGCATCAACATGGCCAGGCCCAGCACGATCAATGTCACGCCCATAAACGTGATCCCGGCAATAATAATAATAGATGTCACGCGTTAATCCTCCATCATCACGCGTTGGCGGAATGCGCTTGCGGGCAGGCGCACCCCGGCTGATTCCAATCGCGACATGAACGTCGGCCGCACGCCCGTGGCTATGAACTTTCCATAAGCCCGGCTGTGCTCGTCAACGCCTTCCCTATCGTAGCGATAAATGTCTTGCATCACTATGGTATCCTGTTCCATGCCCACTACCTCGGAGATGCAAGTGATTTTGCGCGGCCCGCCTTGCAAACGGCTGGCCTGCACTATCAGGTCGATGGCGCTGGCCACTTGACTGCGCATGGCCTTCAAGGGCAGTTCGAAGCCGGCCATCATGATCATCGTTTCCAATCGCGCAAGGGCGTCGCGGGGCGTGTTGGCATGCAAGGTGGTCATCGAACCTTCATGCCCGGTGTTCATGGCTTGCAACATGTCCAGGGCTTCGGCTCCGCGGCACTCGCCGATGATGATCCGTTCGGGCCGCATGCGCAGGGCGTTTCGCACCAGGTCGGTGGTGCAGATGGCCCCCTTGCCCTCGATGTTCGCCGGGCGGGTCTCCAATCGCACCACGTGATCCTGCTGCAACTGCAATTCGGCGGCGTCTTCGATGGTCACGATGCGGTCGGTGTTGGGAATAAAGCTGGAAAGCGTGTTGAGCAGGGTCGTTTTACCCGAGCCAGTGCCGCCGGAAATGAGGATGTTAAGCCGGGCCTTGATGGCGCCTTCCAAGAGCATGACCATTTCGGGAGTGAAACTTTTGAAGTTCAGCAGTTCCTCGAGTTTCAGGGGATTCGTGCCGAAACGCCGGATGGAAACACAGGCCCCGTCCAAAGCCAAGGGCGGTATGATGGCGTTGAAACGCGAACCGTCGAGCATTCGCGAATCGACCATGGGACATGTTTCGTCCACACGCCGGCCCACTTTGGATATTATCCGGTCGATTATTTGCATTAGATGCGCGTTGTCGCGGAAACAGACGGTGGTCTTTTCCATTTTTCCGCGGCGTTCGATATATACGTTCTTGGGGCCGTTGATGAGAATATCGCTGATAGAGGGATCTTTCAACAGCATTTCCAGCGGCCCCAGGCCGAAGGTCTCATCCAGCACCTCGTTTACCAGCCGCTCACGCTCGTTTCGATTCAGGAGCGTATCTTCGGTGTCGCAAAGATGTTCGACAACCAGGCGAATCTCACGGCGCAGCGTTTCGCCTTCCATCTCGCCCACTCGTGACAAATCCAGCTTGTCCACGAGCTTGTTATGGATGCTTTGCTTAAGAATCTCATAATTATCTTCTTTCGAGTCCGTCGTGCGCAAGGGCGCTGCTATCTTGGCCATGGCTGGTAATCGCTTTATATTTTGGGAACGAATTCACCTATTTACGATAAACAATGCAATCGCGGCGCAAATATATCTAAAACCGTAAACGTCAGCCGCCCTTCGCGGCAGCGCCGCTTATTAGGAGTCCGGCGTGGATAAATATCCAAGAAAAGATAGCTTATTGGTGCGGAGCGATTGAAAAGGCGGCCGCATTTATGGGCCGGTCAAGCCATAGCGATTGTAGCGGATATTTCGGTTTTATACCAATTATAACTTAAGACAGCGCGTCACCGCGTGTTTACGCTGCGCGAAAACACGCTCAGTTATAGATGATAGACGCGATGAATTAAATTCGAACGCGTATTATTTGCCGTTTTTGATGGGCCAGAATTTTAACAGGCCGCCCAGGCCGAATTTTTTGCCCGCGCTTTCGACCGCCTCGATCTTGCCGTCGTTTGTTAAAGTCTTGGAGAGTTGGACAATCGACTGCGTAATGGCGGCCTTGGGGGCTTGCTCGATCAGCGGCACGCCGTTGTTGCGGGCCTCGATCATCGTGCGATAATCGTTGGGCAATTGCCAGAATATTTCCTTGCCGATGGTTTCTTCCGCTTTTTTCAAGGTGATGTGTCCGGTATCGAGTCCCACCCGATTGATGACGATCTTAACCTTGTCGGCGATGCCTTCCATTTCATTGAACGACATCATCAGGCGCACCACGTTTCGCAGGCAAGGCAAATCGAGTTGCGCCACCAGCAGGATATGATTGGCCATTTCCAGGGCGATCATGTCGATGGAAGTGTAGCCCTTCGACAAATCCAGCACCAGATGCGTAAAGGTGGCCTTCATCAGGCCGATTACCCGTTGCAAATCGACCGAAGTGATCAATCGGACGTCTTCAAGCTGGACCGGCCGAGGCAGCAGGTACAGACCCGAGGAATGTTTGGTAAGCGATCGTTTTAAGAGCGTGAAATCGAGGCGAGTCACGTTTTGGGACACGTCGACCAGGGTATAATCCGGGATGGTGTCTAAAAACACGTCCGCGTCGCCCAGGCACAAGTCCAGATCGATCAGAGCCACCGAGTTTTTTTCTTCCGCAGCCAAGGCGCAGCCCAGGTTCACTGCCAGACTGGTGGTGCCTACGCCTCCGATTGCCCCGGCCACGGCTATAACCTGGCATCCGCGGGGCTTGTTCTCGCCCTGTCCAAATCGCCGTTCGCTGATCCGACCCAATGCGCCCAGCAAATCCTCGATCCGCACCGGTTGCGTGAGGAATTCCTTGGCGCCTGCCCGCAGTGCCTGAAGGATCAAGCTGCCGTCGTTCGACGAACTGACGACCAGGACCGCGCAATCGGGCGAGAGGGCCGTCAACTTGCGCACTAAATCCAGCCCCTTCTGCGGATCGGAATCGATGGCCACCAGACCGATGTCCGGCTTGGTCTGAGCCACGACATCGCCGAAAAACTCGTACCTGGAACATTCGGCTTCCAGCCAGATCATGTCCATGCCCAACAACAGGCCCTTTAAAGCCTCGCGTTGAGTATCGTTGGGATCGACGATTGCTAAGCGGAGAACATTGCTCATGGGGAGTCGATTAAATTAAAATGCTTGTTGTCAAAAATTTCGTTATCGATATTTAGCCCCCGGCGAATACACCGGGGATTTGGCGCCGTCTTTATGCCGGGCCGGGGAAATGTTATATCAATTGACCCCGGGTGTATTCACCCGGAATTATATGTTGGGGCAGCAGTTAAACTGCTGCCCCAACACAATTGGTTATTCGTCTTATTTTCCAAGCCCGGTAAAGAGTTGGCAAGCTTGTCTATTTTACTTTACCACATCATAACCAACTGGGCCGATGAATCCGGGGGGACCGTTTGACGTCCCAGATGAGGAATTTCCCGATGGGTTGTTCGGCTTAGATGAAGTGTAACGACTATACGGAGCGGATGAGCCGCCGCCGCGCCGCGCCACGTTCGCGGGTCCGGCCATCGCTGGAGTGTTTTGGCCGCCCGATCGCGATGTGCCGTTGCCCGCGCCCGAGGAGGGAGGCGTGCTGATTTGTTCCGGTCCGATCAAGCCGTCGTCGGGCACCGGGGTGGGCGATCCGTTGCATGGCATGCCTCCTTCGCCGCCGCCGGCCGGGCAGCAATTCGGCACCTCCAGATGACCTTTCATGTACAGTTCCCAATCGGTGGGACTGGTGGTTTCCATGCCCGGACCGCAGGGCGGCACCTCGCAGGCATCCATGGCATCGACAAGCTCGGGCGTGACCAGGATCAGCAATTCCACTTCGTTGGCGGTTTCATGGACCTTGCGAAATGCCGCGCCCAGATAAGGCACATCGCCAATCCACGGAAGGCCGCTGGTTTCGGCCTCTATTCGCGATTCCACCAATCCGGCGATGGCCAGCGTCTGGCCCGCCACCAACTCCACGGCCGTGTCGGCTTTGCGCTCAGTAAAGCCCGGCACTGATGTTCCCTGAATCGTGGTGCCATTGGAATAATCGAGTTCAGTTATGTCGGGTCTGACTTCCAGACGGATTTTTCCATTGCCCAACACAATGGGAACAAAATCGACTTTCGTGCCATACTCTTTATAAGCCACGGCAATGCTGCCAAGTCCTTGCGGCTCCGGATAGGCTACTAGTCCGCCGGAATTGAATAAAGCAGGCCGGCCGCTTTCGGTAACCAGCGTCGGCTCCGTCATCAACTTCAACAAATCGTCCTGGCGTAAGGCGTCCAACACGCCGTAAAATGCACTGCTGGTTCCATTGACCACGCTAAATGCGAATGTCGAAGGGTTGACAGAACGAAACGCGGCCTTGGTTAAGCCACCGGGCAAATAACCAATTGCTTGACTGGGGTTGGCGTCTGAAAGAAATCCGGAAGTTCCGGAAGTAATTACATTAGCACCTGTGATTTTGGCCCAATCGAAACCCAGTCGGCGGAGTTTCGTCCGCGATACTTCCATCACTTTTACATGCAAAAGCACTGTTTGCACGCCGCCCACCGTCATGTTGTTGATTACCTTGGGATAATACTCCTCCGCAATTCGGATGATCCGGTCGATATGCTCCGGTTTGTCGACAAAGCCCGAAATCAACACCGAACCGGCCACCGGTATGACCGTCAAAGCGGCATTGGGAAACTGCGAACGCAACAACATCTTCAATTCCTGGGCGTCGCCGTACACAATTACGTCGATAGTGAATAATTTCTGATCTTCACCCCACAGGTTTATCTGCGTCACGCCGGCCGTCTTGGCCGAGACCTGCACCTGGGTGGGCGACAGCGGCGTGAGTTCGAGTATGTCCGGATTATTGACTTGGGCTTGCGGAATCTTTTGTCCAACTGTGATTATCCGGCTGGAATGAACATTCATTTCCATTCGTTCGTTGGAGGACTTCACCGCGAAGTTGATCGAGCCGGGCGCCGGCGCCAGGTTTGGAGCGGGATCAGGCGGCGTCGGAGTTTGCGCCATCGAATGCAGGGCAACGCTAAAGATAATCGCCGACGGCGCAAACATGCGCCAAAGATTGTGCTTAAACATCCTTGTTTCCTCGCGTTTTAATTCCGGGCTTCATGCACTCGGAATGGTTCATCCATAATTATGCAGTCTTCTTGTTCCCAGGCTCCGCCTGGGAACAGGCTGTTTCCGAGTCTCCGCCTCGGTAAAGCACGGTGGTATCCGTGCCGGTCATGGCGTTCCAAGGCGGAGCCTTGGAACGAGTTTATGTAATTATTCCGTCGTGGAACCCGGAGGATTAGTCGGAGGTTGATCCAATGGATTCGCTGTATCAGGTTCAGGCGTAGGAGGGCTGGGGGGCGAAGTTTGCGGCGTTTCCGAAGGGGAAGCCGAAGGCGGTGCGATTTTTTCGCTCTTTTTCCCGCGGCCCGTTCGGTCCGAACCCGCATTAGTTCCGCCGATACTTGTTAAGTCGCTGCTGCTGACTCGCCAGTGCCCCAAACCCGTATTTCCCGAGGCCGGAAGATTATCGGATTCTAAAACCACGTCGTTAATTCCGTTAGGTTGCAAAATTCGCATTGTCCAAGAAATCGTGGAGGGAGGTTCCGGCGTTTGTTTGACGGGCGCTTTAGCCTTTATTTGGCTCAATAAATCGAGAAAACTCGACTTATTATCAGTCTTTTTTGGATCGGCCGCTTCTTTATTCCGGTCGGTATAAGCCGAATGGCCCAACAACTCCTCCGGCCTTGCCGAGGCGTCTTCAGCATGTGCGTTGTCTTCGGGCCCCCTCATCACCAGGCGGAGTTTGCCCATTTCGCTGGCCAAGGTCACCTTGGCGGCTTGGGCCGGAGTGACCAGCAACGATATAGTCTTTGCCGTGATGGATTTATCCTTGCCGTCTTTGTCCATATCCACCACGTCGTTGACGGCAAAGACCTTGACATCTTGCAACACAGTCCTGGTCGAGGTTTCCGCAATCGCGTTTTGCGAATTGCCGACCAAATAAACCAGCACGTCCACCCGGTCTCCGGGCAGGATCAAACCCGAACCGCTGACCGAGTCGACCAGCACCGATACTACGCGATACCCTACGGGAATGACCGCGCTAGCACCTTGCGCGGAGGCCCCTTTACTCAGTAATTTGTTTTCCAGAATGGGTTCGCCTTCAAATAGTCTCTGCCGAATCCGCCGCCCTTCCACGTCTTCGATGTTCGATAAAGCGCCGGGGGGAACCTTATCCTTGGGCCAAGGCTCCTGCTTCACCATCGCGACCGATAAAGGCTCGCCCAAAGATATATCCTTGGCAGCGACAAAAATCGGCACGGTATCGGCGACCGGCCCGGATGGCTCGTTATTTCGCTTTGCCATTACCTGTGTGATGCCGATCGAGGCAACCAGGCCGCAGCCTAGGGCCAACATCAGCAAAGCCATGGACTTGGCTCGCATGAACACCCCCAACCGCCCAATGCAGGGCTCAAAAACGTCTGTGTTGGGGGCAGCAGTTTAACTGCTACCCCAACATAACGGTATTCTATGTCGTGATAATCGTCATAAACCTTAAACTCACCCTTCCATGGATGGGTGACTTTAACGCCTACTGCACTGTTTCTCGGCGCATAACCGAGGATGCGCTTAATGTTTTGCCTCCGAGCCAAATTGGCGTGGGAAGCCAACTGACATTGCTGAAAGGCACCGATACGCTGATCTTAACCGCCTGGTTATAAATGGCAGTGCTAGGGTCAGCCACTTTCCATGTTACGCCTCCATCAGTACTTATATACGCCGTAAGGGTTGCCCCGCTAATACCGGCCGATGTTAGGTAGTTATTAACAGTGCTTGTCACAATGGGTAAGCTTGTTTGTCCTGTCGGTGGATCTAATACCCCGACTCTGGCTCCCTCTCTTGAAGCATTTGTTAAGACCTGTTGGACCATCACCATGCGTCCATACTCGATCATCCCAAAAACCAGCAGGAAAAAAACAGGAGCCACTATGGCAAACTCAACGGCTGCGGCCCCTCGTCGTTGTCTTCGACATATTTGACAAACTTTCTCTAGCTTAACCTCGCCGTTTCCCAGATTTTGTGAAACCATTGGGCTTTTAGTCCAGGCCATTTGCCCTGGTTTTTCATTTTCCTCTGGTTCCCACGGTCCTCCGTGGGAACCCAAATTTAATAAAGTGTGTAAATTCATGGCAGCATTCCAGTACAGATAAAATAGGTAATCGTTCCAATGGCAATAGGAATTCCGTAAGGCAGCAGCAGCATTGAACTCTTACGCTCGGCTGCGATCGTGGAAAGCTGGTTTGGTTCGCGGATTATCCAGATTTCGAAAAAGATGGCCCATAATTGGTGCCAATGATGGCGCCAGTTCCGTTTCCAAAAGACCATCGCCACGGCAATCGCGCCGCCTATCACTGCCGAAAGGCAAAAAGCATAGAATGTGTTCGTACCCCAAATCCAGGCTCCTACGCCGGCCAGAAGTTTTACGTCTCCAGCCCCCATGCCGCCGATGGCGTAAGCCGGCAACAGTAGAGCCAAACCCACGCAGGTCCCCACTAAACTCAAGCCAAAGCCTTCCCAGCCGAAATATGCGGTGCTGTATATCCAGCCGCCCACGACAAATGGAAAAGTGATCCAGTTAGGGACTTTTAGTTTCCATCCGTCGATGATCGCCGCAACTATAAGAACCGCGCTGACCAGCCATACAGGCCAGTTTTCCGCGATAAAATGGGGAAAATCATTCCACAACTGCATGGTTTAACTCTCCATAAAGAAGGTTTGAGGTTTAGGGTTCAGGATTCAGGTTTTAGATTATTTAGCCCACGATAAACACACCAAGGTTCGGATGCGGGATTATGCCGCACTGGGATTTCATCTAGTTTCTAAGCTCCAGCATGAACATTGCTGCAACTATGTCCCCACGGATGATTGTGGGAACAAAAGAGAATTCGAGGTTGAAAATTTAAGGATAAAAGATTCCGCGATGGGAAATAATCCCATCAAATACTGAACCCTGAACCCTGAACCCTGAACCCTCTAATTAAAGGATATGTTAAAAAAAGCCCCCTCGGCGTTATATTTTTAACGCCGAGGGGATTCTTCCGGTTATCGCGGTTGTAACATTCCGGCCCAGGCAACAGGGCCTGTTTTTAGGCGTCCGACATGTTTAAGTTGGCATCGTATCGGAAACCTTTTGGAATGTCGAGCTGGCTTTGGTGCCGATCGAGCTGATCGCCGTCAGGCACACAATAACGATCAAGGCCAGCATTACCGCGTATTCAACCGCGGTGGGACCATCCTCTGAAACGAGGAATCGACGCAACTTCAAGGCGAGCGACTTCATAAATATTCCTCCATTCCAGTTTTCGTGCCCCAAAGAAAACTACAGGAAAGAAAAAAGTATTGGGTTCCTTCAGGTAATAACGCCGTCTTGATTCATACGGCGCCGGCCTGCTATGGTTTACCCTCGGAAGCCCGGCTTTAGTAAAAAAAGCCTCCTCCTCGTCAGTTGCTGAATTATGGTTTTTACACCCTTTCGGCAGCCAGGCTGCCGACGGCTTTCCCGCCGGCCCTTGGCTTTGCGTGCCGGCCTTGCGACCGGTTTGCCTTTGTCGAGGATGAAGAGGCTGCAGGCCTGATTCGTACAACGTCCCGCCTCTTGGAAAAGTACGTGAATACGCTTTCCGGCTGATAAGACGCTGCACTGAGTCGGCCTCTCGGCCTTCTCAACTCTCAGGCTGACGCTCTCGCGTCCGGCCTCTATTCTAACAGATATGTCAAATTCCCAGATAAGTCAAAATAAAATTCTTAATCGGGCATTCTAAAAAAAAATTATTGAGAGTCAGAAAAATGATGTCTTATTTTTTCATCGGAGCCGGGCTGTGTCGGGTGCGGAAATGCCGGGGTGATACGCCCCGGCTCTGATTATTTTCCACGATATTTTTTTTCCGACCCTCGATAGCGCGCCGTGAATGCGCGGCGGGGCGTCGAAAAATCAAAATCCTGGTACCCCGTAAAAATTCTATAAAAAACCCCCTCGGCATAATTTATTCACGCCGAGGGGAAGCTTCCGGTTTTCGCGGTTGTGATATTCAGGCCCAGGCAACAGGGCCCATTGTCAAGCATCCACTTTGATTAGGTAGGCATCGTGGCTGCCACTTTGCTGAATGTCGAACTGGCTTTCGTGCCGATCGAACTGATCGCAGTCAAGCACACAATGACGATCAAGGCCAGCATCAC
>JBEKZY010000178.1:0-18395 GCA_049509395.1 Thermoguttaceae bacterium
GTGCATTCTCGATATCCAAGCGCCTGGTAAATTTCAGTTGATTCTGAGTGTTAGTGTTCTGCATGCCGTAACCGCCTTGTCCATAACCCATTTGGCCAAATTGATTATTTTGGCGCATGCCTCCAAATTGCCCAAACTGTCCGGTAGAAGATCCAAAAGAGTTTTGCGTTGTCCTCCCCATTCCCATGTTCTGAGTTTGTCCAGCCTGGGTGTTAGCGCCAATGAAAGCGGTCTGGCCGGTATTTGCACCTATAAACTGTCCAGCCTGCGTGGTGCCCATAGTGCTTCCCAAGCCACTACTCATGCCACCCATTCCCGAGCTGCCCATGCCACTCATACCGCTCATTCCACCCATACCGGTGCTGCCCATGCCACTCATACTTCCCATGCCACCCATACTGCTCATTCCACCCATGCCGCCCATGCCACCCATGCCCGTACTACCCATACTCAATCCACCCATTGAACTTCCGGTGAAACCTGACGCTCCCATAGAGAGTGACGAGCCAATGCTGCGTTGGCCAAACATTCCGCTTGTGGATTGTCCCCAGGCTTCCAATCCGTATACGGCTAAAAGCATGAATACAAGGGCTATGGATTTGAATTTCATGATCTCTACTCCTGCGCATCTAGTTGAAATATGGCGGTCGAAGGGTTTCCTCTCAATCAAGCACACCACTATTAAACACCGGAACGATCTTTATGCACCGGTGGGTACTCTATTATTATCGTACAACTCCCTTCAGAATAGCAAATTGTAGTAAACGGGGAAAGCATTGAATTCCAAGATTCATACAATGTTTTGTTAGAATTCCAGGACATATATATATTAACCCCCAATGTAGGGCACAGAAATAGATGGATCAGTAAAAATGAGGAATGCAGGCAATATATACAGAAATGAATGAGGAGTTGCCATGCCCATGCATATGCATGCTTCTCACCACTCCACCGACACGGCGGCGGTAGTCAACCCGGCCCCGACCGAGCAAAGTATGAGCTTGTCGCCCGGATGTAGATTAGGCTCGGCCTCGACCAGTGCCAGGGGAATGCTCGCGCTGGATGTGTTTCCCACCTGCTCGATATTCAGAATAAAACGATCGATGGGCACGCCGCCGCGTTTGGCCGCCGCTTTAAGAATTCGGCCGTTGGCCTGATGCGGCACTACCCAGCGGGTTTCCTCGGCGGTCCACCCGGTCTTGGCAAGCGCGTCGCGGATAATGGCGGTAAAATTCTCCGTGGCGAAACGGAACAGGGCCTGCCCGTCAAGGCGAATCCAGGGATCGAATTCCGGTTTGCCGTTGCTGACCGCATACCCGGGCTGTTCGCGGCGGGCCATGTGCAGGCCTGCCGTGTCGGCCCCCAGCAGCACCTGGCGGATGTGATGCCCGTTCGAGCCGGCCGAGATGACCGCCGCCCCCGCCCCGTCGCCAAAGATAAAATACGCGCTGCGGTCCGACGGATCCAAAAGTCGCGATTGCATATCCACGCCCACGGTGAGCACGTTGCGGGCAAGTCCGGAAAAGATCATTCCCCGGGCCATCGACACCGCGTAAAGCCAGCCCGAGCAGGCGGCGTTAAGATCGAAAGCCGGGATCGAAGGCAGGCACAATCGATCCTGCAAAATGCAGGCCGTCGAAGGCATGGCCGCGTCGGGCGTAGTCGTGGCAAGTATTATGGCGTCGATGTCTTTCGAGGCGATGCTCGATTTGCGGATCGCTTCCAACGAGGCCTTAAGCGCCATCGTCGAGGGTTTCTCATTCTCGCCGGCCCAGCGGCGCTGCCGAATGCCGGTCACCTGGTATACGTATTCCTCCGATATTTCCGGAAACTTTTCCACCAATTCGGCATTGGTCACCACGCGTTCCGGCAGATAGCCGCCCAGGCCCAATATGACCACGTCTTGCCGTGCGTCGGCCGCGGGCCGCAGCAGCGCAGCGCGCTGGACGACGTTCTCCGGGTGTTCATGAACCACGGCCGGCGGAATCCAGTTTTTCATTCCCTCGTCGGCCGTCTCGATCTCCACGATCGGCTCGGTCATCGCCACCGTCTCCCCGTCCAGGTGCAGCCGGCGAATTACTTTGCCCTCGCACGGCGACTCGAAATCGAAAACCGACTTCGCGCTGTCGATCTGCGCCAATGCCTGGCCCTTGATAAAACTATCCCCCTCGGCCACGTACCATTCGATGATCGTGGCTTCCAACTCCGACGCCCCTTGGGCAGGCAAATACAACGGCATCCGGAATACAGTGGCGTCCATTAGTTTTTTAAGTTGTCAGTTATCAGTTGTCAGTTTTCAGTTTATTGAACGTCATGTTCATAGTTTAGCCCCGGGGGCACCATGCGAAGCATGGTTGCTCCGGGAGTAATTAATATGGATTATCAGTTGTCATCGCGAAACCGCAAGCGGTTTCCCTCATCCCTCATCCCTCATCCTTCATCCTTTAAAACATCTCCTCGACGGCCGCGAGAATTTTTTCCGCATTTGGCCGGTAATGCGCTTCCAGTTCCGGGGCAAAGGGCACCGGCACGTCCGGGGCCGCCAACAGTTGCGGCGGGGATTTTAACGCGGAAAATGCCGCCCGCACTACCCGCGCGATCAGCATTTCGCCCAGCCCTTGCGTTATGCCGCACTCCTGCACCACCATCAGCCGGCCGGTCTTTCGCACCGACTCGACGATCGGCTCGACCGCCAAGGGCTGGAGCACAAAGGGATTCCAAACTTCGATGCTTCGCGAACATCTGCCGGCCGCGGACAAGGCCTCGTAAACCATCGCTCCGAAGGCCACCAACGTCAGTTCGTTGCCTTCGCTGTACTTTCGGGCCCGCCATACGTCGGCCAAACGGCCGTCGAAGTCGATTGGGCCGCTCTTGCTCCAGTACAGCAACTTGTGTTCAAAAACCAGGCAGGGATTCGGATCGTAAAAACCCGCCAACAGGGCCTCGAACGTCTCCTGCGCGGTGGCCGGATAAAGCAATTTCAAACCCGCGAATCGCGACCAGAGCCCCTCGAATTCGCCCGAGTGGAAGGCACCCATGGTCAGACCGCCCCCGCACGGCAGGCGCAGCAAAATCGGCGCGGGAGAGCCGGATCGATAATACCACGTGCCGCAGTTCAGGCCCAATTGCGAAACGCTTTCCGTGGCAAAATCGGCGAACTGATATTCGATGATCGGCTGCCCGCCCACCTGCGACGCGCCCAGCGCAAAACCCACCATTGCCGATTCGCCCAGCGGCATGTCTATCACGCGGTCCGGCCCGTGCCGATCCACCAGTCCCTTGCACGTTTTAAAGGCCGATCCGTAGCGCCCGATGTCCAATCCCAGCATGAAGGCCCTCGGATGCCTGGCCAGCAGATAATCGATGGCTCGATTGACCGCATCGCCGTTTTTCACCTTCGCCGCTCGATACGGTTCCACTTCCAGCGGGGCCGTCGGGGCATAAGGAGTCCAAGGTTGCGCGTCGGGTTCCGGCCTTGCGCAAGCCAGGGCCGCCTCGAGGTCCGCTTGTATTTTGGCCTCGATGAGTTTTTCCATGGACGTGATTTCCGCCTCGGAAAAACCGCTTATATCATGAATTTTTCGCCGCGCAAGGGGCAAAGGATCGCGGTCCAGCCAATTCCGCATTTGTTCGGCCGAGATGTAGTCGCCTTTGTCATAGGCCGCATGCCCCCGAAGCCGCAAGGTCATGCACTCCAGTATCCGCGGCAAACAATCGGCGCTCATGCCGTCGATGGCGTCGCACACCGCCGAGTACACTTCCCAAACGTCTGTGCCGTCGATAGTCCGGCCGCTGATGCCGTAGCCTTCCGCCCGATCGGAAAGTTTCCGGCAATTATATTGGGCGCTGATGGGCGTGGAAAAAGCGTAATAATTGTTCTCGATCAGAAACAACACCGGCGACTTTTGCACCGAGGCGATGTTCAACGACTCGTGGATTTCGCCCGTGCTGGACCCGCCGTCGCCGACAACCGCCAGCCCGAACACGTCCTCGCCCGCGCGCCGCGCGGCCCATGTCGCCCCGACCACCAGGCTGGGCATTTTGCCCAAGTGGCTGATCATGGGAAAACGCCGCGTGGCCGCGTTGCCGTGATGCACGTTGCCTTCCCGGCCGTGCGTCGGGCTTTGGTCGTTGGCCATGTACTGGCAGAATAATTGATACGGCGTGGAACCAAAAAGCAAATGCCCGATTACGTCGCGATGCATGATCGACACCACGTCGCGGCCCGGACGCAGCGGCATGACCATGCCCGTCGCGGTCGCCTCGTTGCCTATGCCCGTGGTCACCGTCCCCTTGGTATATCCCTTTTTGAAAAGTTCTTCCATGCGCTCGTCGAGGTGCCGGGATAGATACATCAGCGGATAAGCCGTGGAGTAAAATTCCGCTTCTGTCATCCGCTGCGGCCAGCGCACCAGCCGGCCAGCGGGCGCACGCGCGGAATCGACTCGGCACGACGCCAACTGCGCCAGCAACCCATCGATCCACGCCGCCCCTTCACGCCCCGTGGTAAAAGGTCTATTGGCCGACGACCTGTTGGTCTCTCGAGTTTCCAGAGGAGTAGTCACGGCAAAACCTTTCGTCGGCTATCGACGGGCGAGGCAATATCGATTCGATAGAATATTTAGACTCTTATGTTGGGGCAGCAGTTAAACTGCTGCCCCAACATAAAAGCCCGAGCGATTGTTCGTTATTTAGCCCCCGGTGAATACACTGGGGGATTGTTCGCGGTATATATATAGACAAAGAATCGAAAGCGATTTTACCGGGGGTCAACAGGATTGTCACTGTCAAATCGCATCGATTTCGTGTCATCTATCCCAAACTACGCATTTTTTCCATTTTTCGCAGCCGCAATCCCCTGTCCGACTGTGTTTATGAATACCCTGCCCTCAACCCCATGACCAGACATCATCGATGATTTAGCATTGGGTTTACACAAGTATTACCGTTTGTAGAGGGTTCAGGGTTAGGGATTGTCCTTTTTTGAAAGCAATTTTCATCTCTGGCTTTGCATTTGACCAATCTTGGTGTGGGTAAGGAAATTAGTTATCATAGCCCATATTATGAGCTTAAATCTGATTCCTAAAGAATTGCAATCAAAATATTACAAATCAATGGATTAATAAAAAATTCTTGGATGTAAACAGATTCCTCATAGTTCATCGTGGAGTTAGACAATGTCTGACTGGTCTTGGAAACAGGTTCTTGCATCATGTGTCTTAGATATCGTAAACCGTAAACGAACTCCTGATTTTACATTACGCGAAGTATATGAATATACAGACCGCATTAAGAAGTGCTTCCCTCGGAATACGAAAGTTAGAGAAAAAATTAGACAAGTACTTCAAAGGCTCCGTGATGATGAAGGATTCTTGCTGTTTTCATCAAAGGGTCATTACATACTAAATCTTGGATTTGACGAAATTGACGGAGAACCAGTTGAACTTGGACATCGCGGGATTGAATCTCCCACAACAAGGAGAATATACCGTAACATAAGGCTGAGAGATACGTTCTTAGCACGCGAAATCAAACAACGGTATAACTATATATGTCAAGTGTGTTGCAAACCTCTTTCACTATCTGCGACAGAATTCTATGTGGAAGGTCACCATCTTAAACCGTTAGGAGCACCACACTATGGCCCAGATGTCATGGGAAACATTATAGTACTTTGCCCTAATCATCATTTACTTTTCGACCGCGCTGCCGCAACAATAATTCCTGATAGTTTTAAACTCCTTCATCGTGTAGATGGATTTTTCCCACTTGACGCTCATCTTCACTTGAAATCATGGCATGCACTTAACAATGAATACTTGAAATATCACCACGATCGATTCCTGGAAGCATGCCATCTTTGAATAATAGTCAAGATTATCCATCAATTGGTAGTCCAATAAGGCTAAAATAAAGCTTAGAAAATTTGAGTCAGTCCTAGTGTAAAATCATCGAATTGACGATTTATTTCCTGTTGGCTGATTTCACCTTCCAGCAGATCATCTTCATTGAAAATTTGCAATTCTAAACTAGGGTCGTCAGAAAAAAAAGACTGAACAACACCTCCGGAAACATAAATTGATGCTTTTATAATCTTTCTCCTTTGAATAATAAATTGATTGAAAATTTCAAAGATAGAACCGGCATCCCGAACCCTGAACCCTTACATGCTTTCGCCCGCCAAGTACCCGGTGCTGAAGGCGGCTTGAAAATTGTAGCCGCCGATGGGGCCGTCCAAATCCAGCAATTCACCGGCAAAAAAAAGACCGGGCACGATTTTGCTCTGCATCGTTCTGGAATCGACTTCGTCCAGGGCTACGCCGCCGGCTGTTACTTCGGCTTTGCGAAATCCCATCGTGCCGGCCACGGGAATGGGCCATTGTTTTATGGCCATAACAAGCCGCCGCCGCTCGGGCTTGGAAAGTTCGGCCCCACGGCGCTTAAGCGGCACCTCGGCTTGCTCTAAAAGCGCATCGGCCAATCGCCGCGGCAGCCGGCCGTCCAAGATAACCGACACTTGACGCCCTCCTGCCGACGCACACTGGGCGGCAATCGTCGCATCCAGTTCTTCTGGTTTAACGTCGGGCAGAAAATCGCACTGCAAAATCAACATTTGCGCCGGGCTGTATCCGCTGATTGTCCGGCTGACATCCAACACGGCCGGCCCGGAAACGCCAAAATGTGTGAACAAGAACGAACCGCGCCGGCTGGCAAGGCGCCGGATTTGTATAGAAAAAGGGGACAGGTCCAATTTGCCGGCACGGCCCAAAGGGTGCTTCGCACAAATTGGACCTGTCCCCTTTTTCTCATCTAATGGCTCGACGACTTTAACCAATACGTCCGGAATTGTTATGCCCTGTAGCGCGGTGACCCAAGGGGCGTGAGTCACAACCGGCGCCAGCGCGGCGTGAAGCGGAACGACCGTATGACCCAGTGCGGCTGCCCAACGATATCCGTCCCCGGTCGTTCCGCAGGCCGGATACGATTTTCCACCCGTTGCCAGCAAAATCTTTTCCGCCGATATGGCCCGCCGCGAGGTAATTAAATTAAACCCATCCACTGATCGTTCCATTTCAAGCAGTGTTTCCTCGGTAGCCAGCGTGCATCCGCTTTTATTCAGCCGGTTGATGAGCGCCGACAAAACATCCGCGGCCTGATCGCTAGACGGAAAAATTTTGCCCGTGTCCGGTTCGATTTTGGCCGGCACGCCTTCGGATTGAAAAAAATCGACGACGTCTTGCGGTCCGAAGGCGGCCAAGGCCGAGTGCAAGAATCGGCCCGACGGCCCAAAGGCCTCGACGATTCCCCGGGCGTCGGCGGCGTGGGTGAAATTGCATCGCGTGCCGCCGGAAAGCAGGATTTTCACGCCCGGCCGGCGGTTCTTTTCCAAAAGCAGCGTTCGCTTTCCGCGCTGGGCCGCGCGAGCCCCGGCCGTCAGCCCGGCCGGTCCTCCGCCAACAATTACAATATCCCAGCTTTCCATGAAATAATCATACGCATTTAACCGTCAATGTAGTAGGCACACGCCCAATGTAGCAGGCACACTCCGTGTGCCGTTTGTTATGTTTTCTTTCTTTTGCTCTCCAAGCTGACGGCACACGGCGTGTGCCTGCTACGTTTGCTATTCAAGCCGACGGCACACGGAGTGTGCCTGCTACATTACAAAATGTATGCTACAATTTCCCAGAAGGACCATTATGCAAGATCCCAGCACATTATCGCCGCCTCGCCCGGCATTGTTGATTACCATCGATACCGAAGGCGACGATCTTTGGGCCCGCCCCCAGGAAATCTCCACGAAAAACGCCCGATTTATGCCGCGTTTCCAGGCACTTTGCGAAAAATACGCCCTGAAATCGACCTGGCTGGTAAACTACGAGATGGCCCAGTGCCCGGCGTTTGTCGAGTTCGCCCGGGACGTTGCCAAGCGGGGCGCGGGCGAAATCGGCATGCACCTTCACGCCTGGAACTGCCCGCCCCTTGCCCCGCTAACCGACGACGACATGCGGCATCAACCGTACCTGACCGAATACGCCGAGCCTGTCATGCGCGACAAAATCCGCTTCATGACCGATCTGCTGGAAGATCGTTTCCAGCGTAAAATAGTCAGTCATCGCGCAGGGCGCTGGGGGCTCAACTCAGTTTACGCCCGGCTGCTGGTCGAGCACGGTTATCTGGTCGATTGCTCGGTGACGCCGCACATTTCCTGGACCGAATATCTTGGCGATCCTAACGGCCGAGGCGGGCCGGATTTCACGCGATTCCCCGAACAGCCGTATTTTGTCGATCTCGATCGGATCGACCGGCCGGGCGATTCGCCGTTTTTAGAAGCACCGCTAAGCGTGATCGAAACCCGCCATGCCCGTTTCAACGCCCGCATGAAATCAAGTCCAAAATGGCTGCGGCGGTTTTTGCGGCGTATATTGCCGCCGATTATGTCGATGGTCCCCCGCGACAACGAGCGAAGTTTCCGCCACATGCAGACCATATTGCGTCACGCAGTTGAACATCGCAGCGCCTTTACGGCCGCCTGGAAATTTTCTTTGCCTCCGCGGCCAAGGAATTCCGCGGAATGACGCTGAGCGAATTCAGAATGGGATTGACGCACTAATTGTTTATTGATTCTCAGGCAATGAATATCATTAAGCCCACGGGTTGCAACCCGTGGGCTTGGATTGATTTACCATCTACACCACGACTTTATTTTCCCGACACTCAATAGCCCTCGTTGAACACACCGGGGGTTTTGGACTTACGAGATAAACTCCTTGCCCACGGCAAATCCTTTGCCGATCAATCCGCCGATCTTGTAATACATCCGCGGCCCGGGCGCAAACACGAAGGGCTGAACTTTGTCCATATCCGGCAGGCCATCGGGCCCCAGCACGCTTTCGTCGGCCTTCACATCCATTATTTCGCCGATAAATTGCGTATGCAGTCCGATCTCGATGGTGTGCAGCAATTTGCACTCCAACACCAATGGGAATTCCTCCACGTAAGGCGCATCGACGAACTCGCCGTGGACCGCCGTCAATCCGGCGACGGCAAACTTGTCGACATCCCGGCCCGAGGCGATGCCGAAATAATCAGCTTCCTTGGCATGCGCCGCCGAAGGAACGCTCACCGTAAAGGCCTTGCGCTCGACAATGTTGCCGTACGAATAAGTGGCCTTTCGCAGCGAAACGGCCAAACAGGGCGGCTGCGAACAGCAGATGCCGCCCCAGGCGATCGTCATCGCGTTGGGTTTTTTGTCCTTATCGTAAGTGCCCACCACCCAAGCCGGCGTAGGATATATAAGCGTATTTGCGCCAAGTGACTTTTTCATGGAATGATTAATTATTCAATCACGGCCGAACCGCAGAGTTCTTCGGCACGAGCCCAAATCTGATGAATGCCAAGACGGCGATGGACAACAAAACCATGACACTGGGTTCAGGGATAGGTTTCACATTATAGAGTGGCGTCAGTGATCCGATTGGGCCGCCGGGGATGGCGGCGATGGTAAGCGTGGCTCCGGCCCCGATGGTCAGGGTGTTTTGCACCACTGAACTCGCCGTCAAGTTGCTGTCGGCTGACAAGATAGTATTGCCTATGCCGCTAATGTTGCCCACTGTATGCGTGCCGGAAAGGACTTGGAAGGTGCAGGAAGAGTTTGTCAGAACGCCCGTATCGTTAATACCGCCATATTGCAGTATAGAAGTGCCGGGGGCTAAGGTCAGTGTGCCGGAAGCAATTGTCAGGATGCCGGGAGCAACAGTCAGAGCGCCCGAACCGCTAATATTGCCAAGTTGCAGGGTACCGCTGTTAATAGTTGATCCGGTATAAATGGTGTTGCCGAGCGTTATACTGCCCGGGCCGATTTTTGTTAATCCGCTATTACTTAACGTGATAGTCGAGCTTGCATTGTTGATCTGTAATGTGCCGGCGTTAATGGTTGGGCCGGTATAAGTGCCGTTGCCGCCGAGCGTAATAGCGCCAATCACTGGCTGCACCACAACCACGCTTGGATTGCTGATCTGCAATGTGCCGCCGTTAACAACGGTTGCACCGGCGCCGCTGAGCGTCCAAGTTCCTGTGTCGGATTTTATTACTCCGCCGCTTCCGCCAATCGCGATCGTTGCGCCGGAAACTATTCCGCTGCCGCCTATCTGCAATGTGCCCAAGCCTGAATTGTTGATCTGCCATCTGCCGGCGTTAATAGTGGTTGCGCCGTAAACGGTTCCTGCATTGCCTATGTTCAATGTGCCCCCAAAGGTTGCATTGTTGATTTGCACTGTGCTAGAGGTTATATTTCCAGTCCCCGCTGTGCCCAGGCTTGAATTGCCGATCTGCAATGTGCCGCCATAAACAGTGGTTGCGCCGGTAAAAGTATTGGCTCCATTGAGCACAAGAGTGCCTGCGCCGGATTTTACCAGACTACTGGCGCCGCTAACATCGAGAGTTGCGCCGGAAACCGTGACGGGTTGAAATGCATTATTCGTTGCGGTTCCCGCTAGAGTCAATGTACCGCAGCTTGCTGTATTTAATGCACTCGCAGAAACGTTGTTATTAACTATAGAGCCGGCATTAATTGTGGTTGTTCCAGTATAATCGCCACTTATTGGAAGGCACGTCGGAGAGTCGGCATTCATTATCAATTTGCTACTGAGAGTGCCGCTATCTATTGGAAGGCACGTCGGCGAGTCGGCATCCATTGTCAATGTGCCGCTGTCATCGCCCCGGCATTCCGTAAACGTTTGCATCCCAATTAGCATCGCCACGGCTGCTGCAATCGCGACGGCGTATTTTGTGTACTTCATTTCGTTTCCCTGCGCACTCCGAAATTTAACCGGCGCCAATTTCACATTCACAAACACAAAAAGCAGATAAGAATGACTATTGAAATGGTAAATATAACCATTCGATTAACCCAATTCAATCCCCCCCACTCCCCTTTATTTTTTATCAATACCCGGAAAAGCATCACTAATCATGTGATGTATTTTAACCCTGACCTCCTTGACGTCCAATAAACATACTGATAGATTCAGCGATTTCCTTCCCGGTAAAACCCCGCCTGACTGAAAATCTCGACTCATTTTGCCTCGATTACAGTCGCGGTCACTGTGAATTGCTCATTTTTTAACAACGGAATACGCAAGAATTTGAAGTTTTAATGAATTTTTTTGGAGGAAAGCCGGTTATGGCCACTAAATACGTTTACTATTTCGGCCCCGACGGGACTGAAGGCGACGCCAGCATGAAAAATACGCTCGGCGGCAAGGGCGCCAATTTGGCCGAAATGGCCAAACTCGGCCTGCCCGTGCCTGCGGGCTTTACCATTGCCTGCGAGTTTTGCTCGGTCTACATCGCCGAGGGAAAAAAATTCCCCGACTCGCTAAAAGAGGAAGTCGCCCAAGCCCTGCAAAAGACCGAAGCGGCCATGAGCATGAAATACGGCGATGCGAATAATCCCCTGCTTCTTAGTTGCCGCAGCGGCGCACGCCAATCCATGCCCGGCATGATGGAAACCGTGCTGAACGTCGGCCTGTGCCCGGAGACGATTAAGGCTTTAATCAAAAAAACCGGCAACGAGCGCTTCGTGTACGACGCCTATCGCAGGCTGATCATGATGTATTCCGATGTGGTCATGGAAAAGGCCGAGGACATCGAGCCCGCCGAAGGCAAGGGCATCCGCATGCAGCTCGAACACCTCATGGCCAAGCTGAAGAAGTCGAAAAAATACGCCACCGACACAGACATGACGGCCGACGACCTCAAGAAACTCTGCAAAAAGTTCAAGGAAAAAATCACCGAAGTCCTGGGCCGCGAATTCCCCGACGATCCGCAAGAGCAGCTTTGGGGCGCCATCGGCGCGGTGTTCAAAAGTTGGGAAGGCAAACGTTCGGTTTCATATCGCAAGATCGAAGGCATTCCCGGCAACTGGGGTACCGCCTGCAACGTGCAGAGCATGGTCTTCGGCAACCTGGGCAATACCTCCGCCACGGGCGTGGCGTTCTCCCGCAACCCGGCCACAGGCGAAAACAAATTCTACGGCGAATGGCTCATCAACGCCCAGGGCGAGGACGTGGTGGCCGGCATCCGCACGCCCAATCCGCTTAACGAAGGAACCAAAAACCCGCAAAACCAACACCTGTCTTCCTTGCAAACCGAATGGCCCGAACTGTACAAACAACTCGACGATAACCGCAGCAACCTGGAAAAGCACTACAAAGACATGCAGGACATCGAGTTTACGATCCAGGAAGGCAAGCTCTACATGCTCCAATGCCGCAACGGCAAGCGGACCGGCACTGCTGCTTTGAACATGGCCATGGACATGCTCGAAGAAGGCCTGATCGACGAGAAAACGGCCGTCATGCGCGTGCAGCCGGCGCAACTCGACGAACTCTTGCATCCGATCATCAATCCCGAGTCCGAGAAAAAAGCCCAGGCCTTTCTCACCGGTCTGCCGGCCGGGCCAGGCGGGGCCCTGGGCAAGATCGTCTTCACCTCGGTCGATGCCGTGGCCAAGAAGCGCGCCGGCGAAACGATCATTTTGGTCCGCGATGAAACCAATCCCGAAGACGTCGAGGGCATGCGCGCGGCCGAGGGCATCCTCACCGCCCGTGGCGGAATGACCAGCCATGCGGCCTTGGTCGCCCGCGGCTGGGGCAAGTGCTGCATCGTCGGCGCGGGCGATATGAAGATCGACATGGCCGGCCGAAAACTTACAGTCGGCGATGTGAAACTCAAGGAAGGCGACGTGATCACCTTAAACGGCAGCAAGGGCCGCGTTTATGAAGGCGCTTTGGAAATGATTGACGCCACCGAAAATCCCCGCTTCCAAGGCTTCATGAAACTCGTCGACAAATGCCGCACCATGGGAGTCCGCACCAATGCCGATACGCCGCAAGACGCCAAAGTCGCCCGCGATTTCGGGGCCGAAGGCATCGGGCTGTTCCGCACCGAGCACATGTTTTACGGCGCAGGCTCGGACGAGCCGCTCTTTAAGCTCCGCAAAATGATCCTCAGCAAAACGGCCGAGGAACGCAAGGCCGCGCTAGCCGAGCTGTTCCCCTTCGTAAAGCAAAGCGTAAAGGGCACGCTCGAAGCCATGGACGGCCTGCCCGTCACCATCCGCCTCCTCGATCCGCCCCTGCACGAGTTCGTGCCCCAGGACCCGGCCAAGCAAAAGGAACTGGCCGCCTCGCTGGGCATCAAACCCGTCGATGTGAAAAAACGCGGCGAAGCACTGCACGAAAGCAATCCCATGATGGGCCATCGCGGAGTTCGCCTGGGAATCACCTATCCCGAAGTGACCGAGATGCAAGTCCGGGCGATCTTCGAGTCGGCCGCCGAACTGAAACAGGCCGGCAAGTCGCCAAAGCCCGAGATTATGGTGCCGGTGACCTGCGACGCCTCCGAACTCGACGACACGAAAGTCATCGTCGATCGCGTGCACGAGGAAGTCAAGCAACAGACCGGCGTGGACGTGCAATATCTCTACGGCACGATGATCGAAATTCCCCGCGCCTGCCTCTTGGCCGACAAGATGGCCAAAACCGCGCAGTTCTTTTCATTCGGCACTAACGACCTCACGCAGATGTGCTTCGGATTCAGCCGCGACGACATCGGCGGATTCCTGCACGACTACCTGGAAAAGAATTTGTTGGAAGCCGACCCCTTCCAAACCATCGACCAGGCCGGCGTGGGCCAGTTGATCCAGATGGCCGTGGTCAAGGGCCGTTCGACCCGCGGAGACCTGAAGATCGGCATCTGCGGCGAGCAAGGCGGCGACCCGGCCTCGGTGCAGTTCTGTTTCAAGAGCGGATTGAACTACGTAAGTTGCAGTCCCTACCGCGTGCCCATCGCCCGCCTGGCCGCCGCACAAGCCGCGCTAAAAGCGGCAAAATAATCGTCATCCTGAGCGCAGAAGTCATCCTGAGCGCAGCGAAGGATCTAAAGCCTATGTTGGGGCGACGGTTATACTGCCGCCCCTGTTTTATGCGCACCCGCCAATGGCTTTCATTGACACAGATATCCCCCAGGATTAAAATCACCATAGGAGGGAAGTGCATGATTCCCGAATTCGATGCACGCGGATATTTACCGCCGGGATTGTATTTGGCGACACTCGAAGAGATTGGACAGCGTTTCGGACGGCAATCCGAACTGCGGCGAGTACAAATGGAATCGTTGCGCTGGCTGGTCGATCTGGCTCGCCGGGCGGGCGTTTTGAGGCTGGTTATTAACGGCAGTTTTGTTACTGATGTTTTCGAACCCAACGATGTGGATTGTGTTTTATTGGGTGCAACCGGATTTCCTCGCAATACCGAGGCTGAAAGCAATATAATGAACGGATTGCCATTTTTAGAAGTTCAAATGGTCAATCAGGAAGGTTTCGATTTCTTCGTAGAAACTGTGTTTGCCACTGATCGAGACACTATTCCCAAGGGTATGGTGGAGATAATCTTATGAAATGGCATGAAATTGTAAACGTCGAACCGACTCGTGAAAAACTACGTTTGTTGGAGGATCGCTATGAAAAGATCCGCCGCGAAAAATTGGGCGATGATCATTTGCGAGAGCTAACCTTGCAATCTTTGAAGCGCATGATCAACCAACTCACCGAGGAAATCGCCCGCTACGAAGCCCATGCCGGCGGCGGGGTGAAAAAGTAGTGCAACATTTCAACTATTAGCCAAGCGGGTTAAGTTGTTATGACCAGCCCGGACAATAACAGCACTGTACCAAAAACTAAACTTCGCTGGTTTCAGTACAAACTATCGACTTTATTGCTGCTGATTACCGCCGCAGCAATATGGTTGAGTTTTTGGACCGATCGGGCCCGGAAACAAAAGCTGGCGGCTGAATTTATTACCCGGCACGGCGGATCTGTAGCATACAGCTATCAGGTGATTGCGGGCTCGGCTTCAGGCTCGGGCGGTATGGTTTGGAAAGAAAGCAAGGAGGCAATTCCTCCAGGTCCCGCGTGGTTGCGAAATCTTTTGGGCATTGATTATCTCGACCACGTTACTGCAGCCTACTTCGATGGATACTCGTTTGCCGATGCGGACCTGGAACATCTCAAAGGATTGCCGGATCTGGATTATCTGCGAATAGTCAGCAGCAACGTAACAGATGCGGGCCTGGTAAACCTCAAGTACTTGCACCAACTCAAGAATCTTGAGCTAACAAGCGAGAAAGTGACAGACGCCGGATTGGTGCATCTGCACCCCCTTGGTGCACTAACGGAACTGACACTCGATTGTTCTATCACTGATGCGGGCATGGCGAATCTTATGCCGTTAAAAAAATTGACCAAATTGTATAGCCGGGGATTCACGGTCGATTCGAATAGTTGGCGAGCAGTCAATGCGTTACGAGGGCCCACGAAGATTGAATGCATCGAAACCCCTTTGCCGCAGGTCTGTGAATACCTAGGTAATTATCATAATTTCAAGTTTCAATTCGACAAAGCAGCATTAAAAGATATGATAATCGATTATGACCCGATTACCTGCACCGATGATGTCCCGATTACCTGCACCTTAAAAAATGTTCCACTGGACATCGCTCTACGTACGATTCTCGAACCTCTAGGCCTGGATTGGTATCTTGGACAGAATGCTATGGTCATCACTACCAGAGATATAGTTGCGAAAAGACATAAAGGAGTCGAGAAACTGCAAAAGTCCCTGCCGAATCTAAAACAGGCCTATGTCGATTGGTAGGTGATCTTCCACTACATTTCTTGTAAAATATCTGCATTCCCGGTTTTTCGCGCTCATTTTTCCTGCCTGACGGCACTTGTATAGTGGGCGCTAATCTGTTACCGGCAACGACACGTACGTGGTGTAAAGAATGTCAGAACGCACCGATGCCGAATTGGTCGAGGCGGCCCGCAATGGCGACGTCGGCAGTTTTGGCGAGTTGTACCGCCGTCACTATGCGAAAGCCGTCGGGATCGCTTATTGCGCTACCGGCGACCGTCACCTGGCCGAAGACGCCGCCCAGGAGGCCTTTGCCGTCGCCTGTCGCGACTTGCGGCGTTTGCGGCAAGCCGACAAATTCGCCGCTTGGTTGATTGCGATTTGCAGAAAGACGGCCCGGCGTGTGGCAAGAACGAAATTCCGACACCCTTTGTCCGAAGAAATGCCGTGCACTGCGGATCCGAATCCAGATGACGACAGAGGAGAAGAGGTGCGGCAATCGGTGCGGCGGTTGCCCGGGTCGGCCAGGGAAGTAATTGTACTGCACTATTTTAGCGGCCTGTCGCACGAGCAGATTTCCGCCACCTTGGGCATTTCCCCGCAGGCGGTTCACGGACGGCTGATTCGAGCCAGACGGAAGATCGCCAAAGACCTCAGGCTCAACGGCCTGGCAAGGAGAAAGACATGAGTTTCCCAATAAACGATAATGAACTGGAACAGGCGCTGGCCGAGGCATTTGCCCCGCCGCTTGTCGCCAATTTCGATGCCTGGCAGAAACAGCATTCCGATGCGTTGGCATATCTAAATCCACAACAAAACAAAACTATGTCCATAAGGAGAAAACTTATGAGTCGAACCGTCATATTCGCCGCAGCCGCCATAGTGCTGCTCTGCGTTTGGCTTGGTTTGTCGGAGTTCGGCGCTCACGGACCTGGAAGCGGAGCATTTGCACAAGTTTTGGAGCAGATTGAAAAGGCCAAAACCGTAGCCTGGAAACAAACAATTTATGACCGTATCACCAGCAAGGATGGCAAGAGGACTTGGCTCAAGCCCAAGACGTTGCAATGGACATATAAATCGCCGGGCTTGTACCGAGAGGTAGGGATGGGAGAGGAGGGACAGATCAAATACATCGAAATCACGGATGCCACGTGTAAGCCGCAGAAGCAGATGATCATTCATCCAGCAGAGAAGGAAGCATTACTTTACGAACTTACTATCGATGAGCGTAATCCGCTTGGGCCGTTTGAATGGGTCAAGAATGAATTGAAGGAAAACAATTTGCAGTGGGTGGAAAAACGCAAGACAGCGACTGGAGAAGTCAATGTCTTTCGACATTCGCTCAGAGATAACGCGAACGGAAGAAACTGGAGTTATGACTTTTGGATAGATCAGAAAACCAAACGACTTGTCGAAGTGCATGTTCCTGGAGCCGACATCTTCGATCCCGAAACGGAGATCGACCGCAACAATCCGCCTGAAAAGGAATGGTCCATTGGAACGTGTCCAGGTCGTGTTGAGAGTGAAATCGTTTTCGACGTAGACTTGGACAATTCGCTGTTTCGACTAGAACCGCCCGCAGACTACAGCGTTCAAACCAAAGATCGCCCTCAAGTGACTGAGAAGGAAATGATCGACTATCTAGGCATCGTGGCCGATTACAACGATAAAACGTTTCCCGACCAGGTATTCCCATATATATTCAGCAGTGATAGGCTGAATAAGATCTGGGACAAGCCGGAAAAAGAACGAACCCCTGCCGAGCAAAAGCTCTTGGATACGAACGATCACTATAAAATGGCCGGTCTGAATTTGTTGCCCATTGGTCATTGTGTAGAGGACCACACAATAAAAGACAGCTTTAGATATCTGGGCAAAGGCGTCAAACTCGGCGATAAAGACCGCATTGTTTGCTGGTATAAGCTGAAGGATGCCAAGGATACGAAAACTTACCGAGTGGTTTATGGCGATCTGAGCGTGAAGGACGTTGCACCGGAAGATTTGCCGCTGCCGCTCGAGCCATAATAACACAAACTTAAAATGCGGATTTTTCCCTATTTCAGGCGTTTTACACCTGGGATAGGGAAAATTCCACAATCCTTTATTCAGTCCTTTCCGGGGAAGGCGCAAAGCTTTTTGGCCTTTCCAAATCCCTACTCTTTTCCATCCAATCGGCATGCTTCAACTCCGATAAATTGGGCTTAGACAAGCAAAGCAATGGGCTCTTTTTTGTAAGGTAGATTTAATAGTGCCAAAATTGAGTTTTGTTGCTAAAATGGTTTTGTGGGCAGTACTGTACAACTAATAAGGATCGAGACCCGATGGCCGATGAAGCAAAAGTCGTTATGAACAAGCAAGCCGCGGCCCATCGCACGGCCGAAAGTGAGGATATTGCCCGGTTACGCGGGCTCAACATGAGCGAACGAGGCCGGCTGATCGAGTCGGCCTGCGAGTCGGCGGCCGCCATTGACCGCAGCCGGCTTGCCGCTGGTATGGCGGAAATCGAGCGCGATCCTTGGCCGGAATCGACTTTGGAATTCTTCAGAAAGCAGGCCGCCCGTGTCCGAAGCTAGGCCGCCCATCAATGCCGCTATAGTTGCCGGACAACTGGCGGAGAAACTTCAGGCCCGGGGTCAGGACTACGCCCTGGGTGGTGCAATCGCTCTGGGTTTTTGGGGCGCGCCGCGCGGCACGGTCGAT
>JBEKZY010000179.1:0-9967 GCA_049509395.1 Thermoguttaceae bacterium
ATCGCTTGGCCTGCCTATCCTGGTTGCGCGGCCGACGACCTAACCAGCCGAACCGCCGTGTACGGACCCGTACGCACGGTGGTGTGACAGGGACAGCTTGCAAAAGCTTACCTATGTCGATTCCCCAGCATAAAAAGCAGGGCTGGCAAGAGCGATTTCCAGATAATTATAGCGTTTGTGAGGCACTGACGTTTCGCCAGTGCTTGGAAAAATACGGGCAAGACGCCCGTGCCACCCAATTTTACCCGCCATATTTAAGTGGGATGCGTTCTAATTCCCAATCCTCTATTTATCCAGCAACTTTTGGTTGCGGAGCCAGTATTCAAAATCGTTTGGTCTGTTGGAAGTGTCGGGGATTTGGCGGGCCAGGCCTTGGCCGTAACCGCGTCCGCGATGGCGATACTCCAGCACAAATCCCGGCCACGCCCGGGGAATCGAGCCATGCGGCAATTTTGATCAACAAGCGGATAGAATGAGCATGCCTTCATCTGCGCAAACGGCGAATGCCGAGCAATAGTCCGGCCAAACCGGCCGTCAACAGCATTGCGGTAATCGCCGGCTCCGGTACGGATTGCGTAGATATCAGGTCTGCGAGCGGGCCGCCCGGCATCGGCGTAATGGTAATCGTGGAACCCGCCCCGATAGTCAGTATGCCGATGCTGATCGAACCGGCCGTCAAGCTGGTTGTGTTATTGATTCCCAGGGCGCCCGCGCCGGAAATCGCGTGCAGGGTTACGGCCGCGCCGCTGTTGATCTGCAGCGTTCCTGCGCTTATGGCGGTATCGCCGAGATAGCCTGGCGTGCCTGTGATGAACACCGTGCCCGGCCCGTTCTTGGTCACCCCGCCTGCGCCGGAGATCGTGCCTGAAATGGTCAGGACGGCGGACGATTTCGCGGCCCCGCCGGTCAATCCGCCGCCGGCGTCGAAAACGCCGCCCGCGCCGTTGACGGTGATTGGTCCGGAGAACGTGTTTTGCGTGCCGCTGCCGCTTTCGCCCCAGATCGTGCCGCCGCCCAGCACGCACTTCTTGTTCATCGCGTTGGTCGTGCTGTAGAACTCCAGTGCGGCGCCGGAAGCGATGGTCACGGTCTTGTTCGGGTCGCCCATGCCGTTGGTGCTTGTCTGGAATCCCAGGAAGCCCTGGTTTATGTTGATATCGCCCAAGGCCGTGTCTACTGTAGTAGCTACGAATGAAACCTGATTAGCGCCGACCTTGGTAAGGTTATACGCAGTGCCGCCGGTGCTGAGGCTGGCCGAAGTGCCGCGGATGTCCCAGCGTCCGAATCCTGTGCCGCCGGGCGGTGTTTGTGTGCCGCCGAAGGTTGCGTCGCCGCTGAGCGTGACCGCCTTCAGTGCATTGATTTGTTGGGCGCCGGAGTTGATGATGGCCCCATTGCCGCCCACGCCTGCACCTTGCACGGTTATAGGTTCGGTGGTCAGGTTCTGGCCGTTGACGTCGAGCGTACCGCCGTAAATAAAGGTTCCGCCAGCGGCCGTGCCTCCCAGTGCGTTGGCATTGCCTGCCTTCAAAGTGCCGGCGACGATGTTCGTTAGGCCGCTATAGGTATTTGCACTGGAAAGAGTCAGCGTAGAACTGGAATTATTCATGGTTACGGAATTGCCTGTTCCCGCGATAATTCCCGAGAAATTCAGATTCGCGCTGCTGGAGTAAATGAAATCGCCGGTAATGGTTGCCCCGGAGTTCCCCGTGGCGAGTGTGGCCGAACCAGTAACTTCCAGTCCTCCGTTGGCGGTGAGATTGCCGGCCTGGCTGACATTTCCGATGGTCAACGTGCCGCTGGCAACGGTGGTCTTTCCTGCGACGCTTCCCACGCCAATCCAAGAACCGCCGTTGGAAGTGAGCGAACCGGCAAGGCAACCGTTGGTTGCCAGGTCGATCGCGCCGTTGTTGAGAATTGTGTCGCCATTGACCGTTCCAGTCCCGCCGAGCGTGCCACCGCCGACCGTCACCAGGCAGTCAAAATCAAGAGAGCCGTTTACTTGAAGCCTACCTGCACTGATTGTGGTTGTGCCCGAATAGGTATTCGATCCCGTAAGCGTTAGAGTAGAGGCGCCGGTTTTCAGAAGATTGCCGACGCCGGAGATGACGCCGCCATAAGTAAGATCGCTGGCAGGCGCGTATTCCAGTGTGCCTTGATTCAGATAGGTGTTTCCGGTAAACGTATTAAGCCCGGTGAGTTTGAGTTTTCCGGCGCCAGTTTTCACCAACGCCGTGGCTGCGCCGTTATTGGCAATCGGACAGTTGACGGTGAAATCCTGGACGGTGTTTATGACCAATTCACCGCCCGGGGAACCATTAAGCGTGCCTCCGCTGGAGATGCTTCCTGTGGTGTTGGCTATCAGCCCGCCGGAGTTAAGCGTAAGCGTGCTGCCGCCGCTGAGAATGACGCCATAGTTGCCGGTCAGGCTCAATGAGTTAAAAGACTTATTTGAAGAGACGGTTATAGTCGAGTTGGGGCGCAGGTTCGCGGAGGCGGACTGACTACCGCCCGGATCGGTGCTTAGATAGCCGGTGTATTGTTGAATGACGTACGGAGCGGTTGTCGTTCTGGCGGCGAAATCCACGTTATTATAAAAAGCGTAACCGCCTAGAATTCCATTGGTTAAGTCGGGCGGATTAGCCTGAAATTGGATTTGCGAATTTGTAGAGTAAAAATTCACCGTCGCGCCGATCGTGTGGGAGGCTGGTCCGCCGGCGAAACAGAGATAAGGATTAGCGCCGCCCGAGTTGCTTGTAGTGATATTGTTCTGTCCGGGATTGAGCACAAGCGTGCCGGCCAGTTCTCCCGCGCTGAGCGAGCCATTGCCGATGAAATTGATGCTGCCGCCGTTAAGGGTGACATTGCCGCTGTCGGGCAGTTGCCCGCTGCTGCCGCCCGTTACTTGCAGTAAAGTCCCTGAACCGACTGTTATGCCCGAAGTGCTGTTTATTGCCCCGCTGCTATCAAGAGCCAGCGAACCGGCGTTTATGGTTGTCGCGCCGCTGAACGTGTTGTTTCCGGCAAGCGTCAAATTACCTCCGGAAAGGTTGAGATTGTGCGAGCCGCTGATGCGGCCGGATATTCTAAGCGCCCCGAAACCGATTATGTTCACATCGTTGTTTAGAACCACGGGCGCGCTAATAATATGACTGCCAGAGACGTCGATTACGGCAGCCTTGCCGTTGTTGTCCAGAGTTAGGCTATACCCGCCGGAACTTTGAATGGTGGTGCTGGTCGTGGGAGCGAAGGTGATACAGCCCACGGTCCGGCCGGGTGAGTTTATATCCACTACGCTGTTCGCGGATGCCTGATTGCCAAAAACAACCTTGGCGGCAATGTTATCCGGCACGCCGATGGTGGAAGTCCAATTAGCGCTCGTCGCCCAGTTGTTACCGCTGCCGCCTTTCCATTCCACCAGAGGAATCGCCGTACCCAGGTTTAATTGGATCGAGTCCACATTCATGTTGCCGTTCATCATTATATTGAACTTTCCGTCTTGCAGCGGCTCAAGGAGCGGACCATAAATATCGGTCAGGTCCAGCGTAATCGTCTTGACCTGGCCGGCGGACCAAGGGAGCAAGCCTAGCATGTCGTAGTCGAACGACGCCCCGGGGCTGTCCAGAAAGAGCGAATCGTTGGTGGTCAAGTCGCTTATTGGTTTGAGTTTCATGGTAAGCGTGGCGCCTACCAATTCTTCATGAGGGGCCAGGTTAAGGTTGCAGAGTATCGTGGCCGCCCGCCTACGGCCGGGAGTTGGGTCGTCAAAACCGATGACCGTGCCGGTGCCGGGCATATCGCTTTCGACGATCGCCTTCCAGTCCGGGTCGATGTAGGGCATGTCTGACGCGCCGTTGTAGACGAAATTGTCGTTGTCGCCTACCGAAAATGAATATGTGTCCGTCACGGGCTTTGGTGGGCCCATGGCCTGTTTTAGCTGGGCAATATATAAGCTGTGTATTGCCACGGGCGTGCCGAACGAATCGTATATGCCTTCGGGCCCGTACTTGTTGCGGCGGATGGGAGCGACGGCCCCGATGGCCCAATTCTGCGCGGTGGGAGGGCTTTCCACGTCGGACCAGTCGGATCGGCAGTTCCAGGTTACCATATTAGCGCCGGCCCAACCTTGTCCGGAGCCCATGGTATTGCGGTTGATCAATTCGATGCCGGCGCCGTTGATCTTGACGTTGTCGAAAAGCGTGGCGGTGGCCCATCTTTGATGCGGGCCGGTCGACTGGACGGAATTTTCGCCCCGGCAGAATACAAAGACGCTGGGACCGGGTGCTGCGCTCTGGGTTACGAAATCGCAGTGGCAATTGCGCACGTAGTTGCGTTGGTAAAGCGTGAGTTCGGCGTTCATTGCGTCGCCGCCGAGATGCGGCTGGGAGATGGGATCGAGGAAAGCCGTGTCTTCGACGGTTATGAATTCGCTCGAAGTGTCCATGATCGGGCCGTTCTGGTAATGCAGCGAAGTGATTTGGCGAATCCAGCCGTTGCTGACGCCGTCGAAGGTGACCGGGCGTCCGGCGTGGTTGACATCTTCGGGATCGACGTAGTTGGAATCGAAGCGAATATCTTCCACGCCCACGTTGCTGATGCGCCCGGTAGTGTACTTGAAGATGCTGCCGCCTCCGTAGCCATTGCTCAAGTCCATGGAGGTGCCGATGGGAATATCGATTGTGATGCGATTGCCGTTAATGGCTGTGATCGTGCGATCTTGCTGGATGAAGCTGCTGCTGGGGGTCCAGGCTTCGGTTCCCATTTGCGATGCATCCATGCCAATGGCGGTAATCCACGCGGCGGTGGAGGGTTTGTTGACTATGATTTTATCGCCGACATGATAGCCGGCCGTATTGGCCACGTCGAAGGAAGTAGCGCCCACGGGTACGTAAGAGTCGGTTACCTGTTGTCGAGTGCCGCTTACTTCTCGATATGCATAGTCGGTGCTTGGCTGGGCCAAAACAAGGTCTCGCATTGTTGTGCCGACGTCGTAAAGTTCGGTCCCGGTTGGGCCTTGTCCTGCACCGCGCAGGACCACGCCGCTGGCACTGATCCGCAATTGGCCGGCGATGTTGTAAGTGCCGGCGGTCAGCAGCACCGCCCCGCGGAAACCGTTGGAGTCTAAGGGCATAGCCGATACAGCATCAATCGCAGCCTGAATCCGAGCTGTATCATCACTGGCGCCATCGGGAGCGAGCGTTTGCTTGGCTGCAACCGTGGGAATAAGCTGCTTGCCCTGCATGTATCCGGCACTGGAAAAGTCGGGAATGGTGTCGCCGCTCGCGGTCGCCCGATACTGAAGCGTGCCGTCGGCGCCGTAATACACCCAACTGCTTTGCGGCGCATCGGCTTCACATTGAAGCGCCATGTGCCCGATTAGAAACACCACGGTCAATACGGTTGCCAGTCTTGTCATGCAAAATCCAGATTAATGATAAGGCTTCGACAAATGGCGAAGATGGAATTATTCGGATCAAAATGGGTCAGAGTCCCACCAAACCATAGTATGAGAAAATTTCACGTTAAAGTCAATAAAATACATGGTGAAGCATCATTCCGGGGCTTGTATATAATCTCATTGGGTGTGGAATTGGTAATGTCAGATATTGATACAGGACAAATATATGCATGCTTAATCAATTCTGTCCATCATCTGACCCGGTATCCATGATGGCTAAAGGTGCGATCAGCGTCTAACAATGCTTTTCGCAGGCCTCGGATTTTTAAGTCGGCGTTGATGATATAGACGCGGGTTGAAGATTTTGGATCGAGCCGGGCGGTGAAACAGGCACTGGACTGGGAGTTGGAGCTGTTTCTATAGGCGAGCTGGCGTCGCCTTGCGGTTGCGAGGCTGTCGGCTCGCACCCGGTGCACTCCGCGCTATGGTTTTCAACCGTTGCTAACATTCAGTCGTTTCACAGAAAACTTTATTTGGCTGTCAGTTTGACCACGGCGGCAGTTGCCGCCGGGACTTTGATTGTGATATTACCGTTGCCTGGTGGAGTTGCAATTGGCGTCCAAGTTCCTTCCCAACCGCCGTCGGTTTTGATCTCAGCGCCACCCAAAGTCACGCCGAACGTGGCCGAAACATCGCCATTGGACACGGCAAGAGACATTGTTTCCGCTTTATTCCAAGGTCCTCCCGCAGCAATGGAAATGTTCGCATGGCGAGAGAGCGAGCCGTGTTCCTTATTAATAAGTGTTATGAACAGTATATTATCTTGACCCGATACGGCGTATCCGGTCAGATTGACACCATCCGGGTTTGAGGTGAAATCCAGCGGCATGACGCGGCCTTGCCCACCTAAATCGAAGGCTTTCATGCCGTAAGCGATTGGACAGGCGGAATACCCGCCCGGGGCCGTTAAAAAAGCAGCGTATTTGCACGATGTATTCTGTCCTCCCGCGGCCACCTTGTCGCCCGTGTGAAAATTTATGCCGCATGCTCCGTGCGACGCCCACCAGTACGAATAATCCAAGGCCCACAAGGCCGAGGCGAAGGTGTCGCTGACGTCTTTTACTCCGCCGTTAAAGAAACTATTGGCTTCTTCCAGGCGGAAAGGCAAGTTTTTTGCCTTGGCTGCGGGCACGAACTTGGCATAAAACTTTTCGTATCCCTTTACCCAACCGGGCGAGAGCATCTTGTCGCGGGCACCGGCCGTGTCGGTCACGTTCCTGGCGCTTCCGCCAGGGTAGTCGTGCTGGGTAATAAGCGCGATCCGACCGGAATCGCCGAGATCATTAGCGAAATCCTTGGCCCACGCAGTTTTTCCGGGCGTTGCGCCGGGACCACAGAATTTTGCGTCCGGCGCACTGCCCTGGGCAACAATCGTTTCCATATAATTCTTCCATAGATCGCGATAAGCCGGATACTCCTTGGCAAAAACATTGGGTTCATTGCCGATGGCAAAGCAAGTTAGTTCGGACTTATAATGATCCATGATATACTTCGCCAGATCGGCGGCGACTTTAGGATCGCCTTCCCTCATCCGCAAGGTGAAGATGATTTTCACGCCTGAGGCTTTGGCAAAGGCGAACAAGCTGTCCAGATCGTCTTTGGCCGGAACATTGATCGTCGGCCTGTCGGCCGTATTGCCGCCTACTCTCAGGCTTTTAATCCCCAGGGTTTTGAACATGGCGATTAGAGGCTTATTCTCGGGGCTGAAATAATACTTACCATTGCCATCGGGAAGCACTTTTTCCATCTCGAAGCTCAACCCGAGGAATTCGGGCGGTATATTCACACTTTTTTCCAAATCCCGCGGATTCATTGTGATAGTTAACGGCGATTGCGCCAAAACCAGCCCGGAAAACAAATAAGTCGCCGTCGCAACAAGAATCATCACGACCTTTTTCAGAAATGAAGTCGTTTTATTCATTTTGTCATATCTCCTTGATCTTGTGTAATTTACTTATTGTCATGCCATGCCCTGTATTTAGAGAAACGGCCCACGAATCCGCTGCCGTGCTCCATTTCGATGTCGAGCGTGTCGCCGCGGTTTGCGGTCGATTTTTCCACCTTCACCGCGGCGGGATCATCCTTGGCGTCGCGTACGAGCAGCGCTCGGTATTCGCCTTCACCCAGAAAAGACAGGGGGACCTTTATCGTCTTGGCCTCTGGCCCGCACATGACTGCCAGGAACCAGGTGTCGCCCGTGCGCCGGGCATAAACGGCCGCTTCGCCGATTTCCGAGTCCGGCAGAACGATGGTCTCGTCCCACGTGGAAGGAATGCTCTTGATCACGTCAACCGCGGGACTGTCCAAAATGCTCTGCGGATTGGCGGCAATCGTCAAAAGTGGACTGGCGAATACGGCCAGGCTGGCAATCTGGTGGGCGCAACTCGAGTCGCGACGCCGGACGTTGAAGACCATAGTGGTGTAATCGGCCGGTCCGGCCAGGTAGCGCGTAAAAGGCAGGATTGTTTGGTGACGTGCGCGTTCCATAAATCGGCTGGCTTCCATGCCCCGGATCGCCTCGCGGACCATTTCATTGGGCCAGGTGCGCTCGCGCCCGGTGGGCTTGTTGGCCCCGTGGAAAACGAGCAGAATGTGGTACTCGGCGGCCTTTTGCAGTATGGCTTCATAGACATCGACGATTTCCTTGGCTTCGTGATCGAAGAAGTCGATCTTGGCGCCGGTTACGCCCAGGTCGTGGAGCATTTTGAAGAACTCTTCTCGCGCTTCCGGAGTACGGAGTTGGCGGCTGTGCTTCCAGAACCACACGCCAACGCCTTGCTTCCTGGAATAATCGACAACGTCCTTTCTCTCCTCCATGGTCCACCTGCTCCAGATGCCTTCGATCACGTGATGCTCGAAACCCAGTTCTCCAGCCAGGCGGGAGAATTCCTTCATGCCGTCCACGCCGGTCGGCCCGCCGTCGACGTAACGCCATACAGCCCGGCCGGGCTTGATCCAAGCGGTCTTGATCCCTTCGGGAAAGAGCGCCGGATCGGGTGGCGGACAAAGATTGGGTAATATGGTGCTGTTTACAAGCGTGTTCAGGTCGCGCCCGACCATCACTACGCGCCAGGGCGTGGTGATCGTGCCCTTTATCGAGGCCGGCTTCCCCAGGCGCTTGCCTTCTTCACGCCCGTAACGCAGCTCAAAAGGATAATTCAGCGGCTGACGATGGCCCAGTCCGATGATCCAGCCCCGGCGTCCATCGGCCTCCAAACCCATGCCGCTGTAATTCACAAGGTTGGCTTCGGCAATCGAGGTGTAGCCCGCCCCGTCCGGCAACTTGAGCGTCAAAGGAGGTCCGGCCCACTGGCCGGGCTGAATTTCGGAAATATCTTTTTTCAGGTAATCGGCTTCATAATGGCCATCCATTCCGGCATACCAGACCGTGGAGCCAGCCGGAATGATGAAAGTCGAATATTCATCCGGCACGCGTGAAACGCTCTCATCGCCGGGAATGACATGGCGGTATGCAACGCCGTCGTTAAAGGCACGGATTTCCAAAGTGTAATCGGTGTAGCTTAAATCGTGCGTTAGCGAAATCTTCACTCCGTTGCACTGATTGACCGCCGTGCAATTGGTGCCGTACCAAGGGTAGGTCTCGTCGATTTTGTAGTGTTCCAAATTGCCAACGACTACTCCAGAGCTAAGATCGTACCCGTCCAGATTAAGGACGAGCGGAGAGGGCTCGATCACTGTGGTGTCGCCCATCGCGACCGTGAAGCTGAGGCGCTCCGCATTCGGCAGGAGAGTGAATTTTACCTTGCCATCCGGGCTGACAACCTGGACCTCTTTCATCCGCACAACTCGTTGCGACCGTCTCGACTGCGGCCTTTGCTCCGATTGCTGGCCCTCAGCCGGCCGCTGTTTCTCCTCGGCGGGCTGCGTTTGCTTTGTCGGCAGCGTCTTCTCCGTTGGCTGCGTTTGCTCCGCAGGTTGTGTCTGGGCAAAGCTCATTTCCAGCATGGACAAAGCGACTACCAGTCCGATTGCAAGTTCAATGAACATGTTTATTTTTTTCATGGCCTTGTTTCCATCCATGAGGTATATGATATAGTTGTCTTGAAATTGCCTTATCCAATATCGCGATCAATCTTATTTTGTCTCACCAATTATTTCGCCATAAGATCGGATTTAATTGCTCAGCGAAAACCATAGCAAATAGCATGGCGGGCAGGTCGTAGCAAGAGGGAAAATGCACTTTGTTGCCAAGTCCAGGCCGCGTCACTAACCTAATCATCAACCTAATCTTCAAGGTTTAAGATGTCAATAATTAATGTTGTGTGTGTATCAGGTGAATAACACCCCTCCGGCGTGGTGCGTAACGCATCTAGTTGTCAGCGTCTATTACGGTACAAAGACGAACACCCGACATTAGACAATTTATATAAGACCTTGACACTATTTACACGAACTAACAAAAAACAGTAACCTCCTTGCCGCACTTGGCTTTAGAGTAAGAAAGGCCATACGACAAGGAGGTTGAGCCATGACACGACGTCGTCGTGC
>JBEKZY010000018.1:0-29005 GCA_049509395.1 Thermoguttaceae bacterium
CACTACGTAAATATGGGTAAGGACAAGACGTTTACGTCGGGATGGGAGGTCAGATAACTTACTATAACTCCTTCGCATGCAGCATTGTCAGCCGCGTTTACGCGGCTCCTGGTTGGCTAGGCTTTTACAGTTTCAGTTAATACAAGTTCATTGTAATTCTCTATTTTAAGTAGACGAGAATTGAAGTCAATCGTCAAGATCTATCAAGGTCGGATGGTTTGACGGCCTGATTTACTTGCCCACGGCGGCTTTGTAAGATGGACTTGGTTTTAATTATTATAAAGGATGCTTAAATGTGCACATTGAAAATTACTCTTTTAAATTCCTTTCTGGCGATCATTTCAGTCGCCGCTTGTGCTGCGGATACCGATTTTCTGCCCGCCGATCTTCGCTGCGAGAATTTGAAAAATCCCCTAGGCATTGACGCTTTTAAACCCCGCTTGAGTTGGAACTTCCAGCCCGCTTCAGCCGCGGGGCAAATTGCCCGCGGCGAAAAGCAGACGGCCTATCAAATCCTGGTTGCATCCTCAGAGGCAAAACTCGTTCGCGGCCAGGGCGATCTTTGGGACAGCGGAAAGGTCCCCTCCTCGCGATCCATCCACGTGGAATTTGCGGGCCGAAATCTCCACTCCTGCCAGGCATGCTATTGGAAGGTGCGAGTTTGGGATGCCCAAGATCAGCCGGGCGAATGGAGTTCGCCTTCCTCGTGGACAATGGGATTGCTGCAAGCCGGCGATTGGCATGCCAAGTGGATCACCCAGGATACAGGCGATGTAATGCCCATATTCCGCAAGGAATTCGTTGTCGAAAAGCCCGTCCAGCGGGCCGAGGTTCATATCTGCGGTTTGGGACAATACGAATTGCGCCTCAACGGTTCCAAGGTCGGCGACTACGTCCTGGACCCCGGCTGGACCGACTACCGCAATTCCTGCCTTTACACGACTTACGATCTTACTGCCTCGCTCAATCAAGGCGCGAATGCCTTGGGACTGATGCTGGGCAACGGCATGTTCAACGTGGAAAAAAGCAAACGCTATACCAAGGGCGTTTGGTCCTTCGGCCGGCCCCAGGCGATCCTTCAATTGGATATCTTTTATGCCGACGGATCAAAATCGCAGGTCGTTACCGATGAGTCCTGGAAAGGCGCCGCCGGCCCCATTGTCTTTTCCGGCGAATATGGCGGCGAAGATTATGACGCCGGTCTGGAACAACACGGATGGGATCAGCCCGATTACCTGGAAACCGTGATATGGAAACCGGTTTCCGTGGTCAAGGGCCCCGGCGGAATTTTACGCGCCCAGATGATTCCCCCCATAATAGTCATGAAGACCGTTAAGCCTGTCGGCCCGCCCCAAAAAACCAATGACGGTTATCTATACGACCTGGGTCAGAACTTCTCCGGTTGGCCGCGGATTGTCCTAAACGGTCCAAAAGCGTCGAAAGTCCGCCTTGTGCCGGGCGAACTTCTCTCGAACGGACAGGTCAACCAATCTTCCTCCGGCAGGCCGGCCTATTTCCAGTACACGCTCGAGGGCCAAGACAGCGAAGAGTGGATGCCTCGTTTTAGCTATTACGGATTCCGCTGGGTTCAGGTCCAGGGCGCGGCGCCCAAGGACGCATCCGCGCCGGAAGGAACTCCCGTTGTCGAGGAACTCCAAGGGCAAGTCCTCTATCCCGATGTGCAAACCGTGGGAAGTTTCCAATGCTCGAATCCCTTATTGAATCGCATCCATGAAATCATAAATTGGGCCATAATCAGCAATTTGAAAAGTGTGATCACCGATTGTCCGCATCGCGAAAAGCTGGGCTGGCTGGAGCAGACCTATTTGAATGGGCCCGGCATCATGTTCAACTACGACGTATTGCCGCTGTATCGAAAGATCGCCGATGACATGGCCCAGGCCCAATTACAAAACGGCTTGGTGCCCGACATCGCCCCCGAATACACCGTTTTTCCCGATGGTTTCCGCGATTCGCCCGAGTGGGGAAGCGCAAGCATCATCTCGCTTTGGCAGGCCTACGAACATTACGGAGACCTGCAAATCCTGGAAAAACATTATTCCATGATGCAACGCTACCTCGATTATCTGGGCACTCGGGCCCAAGGATATATCATCAACTACGGCCTGGGCGATTGGTACGATATCGGTCCAAAAGCGCCCGGGCAGGCACAATTGACTCCCATCGCTGTTACAGCAACGGCCACTTATTATCGCGATGCGATGATCCTCTCCGAAACGGCCCAGCGCTTGGGAAAAACCGCCGATGCCGAGAAATATCGCGATCTGGCCGCGGAAATACGCAATGCCTTTAACCAGCGGTTCTTCTCACGGGACAACAGTTATTCTACCGGCAGCCAAACCGCCCTGGCCATGCCCCTGGTCTTGGGGCTAGTCGATGCCGATTCCCGCCAGGCCGTTGCCGATCTGCTGGTCAAAAACATCCGCGACCACGGCAATCATACCACGGCCGGCGACGTGGGCCATTATTATGTGCTCCGGGCACTGGCCCAAGCGGGCCGATCGGACGTGATCTACGATATGGCCTGCCGAAAAGATTATCCGAGTTACGGTTATCAAATTGAACACGGGGCGACTTCCTTAACCGAGGCATGGGACGGTCCGACTCGCGGCGCATCGCAAAATCACTTCATGCTCGGCCATATCGAAGAGTGGTTTTACACCGACCTGGGCGGAATTCGAGTGGATCTTTCCAAAGATGACACGGAACAGATCGTGATCCGCCCGTATTTTTGCCCCGGCATCCAATGGGTCAAAACCTCGTATCAATCCATCCTCGGCCGGATTACCTGCGACTGGAAACGCCATAGAATACTGTGCACCATGCACGTGATTATCCCCTCAAATATCGCAGCATCGGTCTATATTCCCGTAAAAGATCACACACTGGTCAATGAAGGCGGCAAGCCGGTCAGTCAATCGGTCGGTGTGGAGTTTGTCAGTCAGGAACAGGGGCAGGCCGTATTCAAGGTCGGTTCTGGCGAATATTCATTCGAGTGGACAGAGAGTGAATTTTAAATGGTTGGGTTTTGAATGTATTTTATGAACGAATATTTAGCCCCCGGTGTATTCACCGGGGGCTTTCGCTGTGGCTTTTTCCGCGTTAATCATTTTCCTTCCGCAACCTCTGATGAAGACTTTCCCTGCACAGGGAAAAAAACCTTTGATAATCCTCTCGCCGATAATCGGCGAATGTGCAATCGTGGTGCTGCCAGCGGTGATGCTTGTAAAAAAGCGTGACTTCGGCGTATATGCCGCGATTCAAATAAATGCGATATGCGAAATCCTTAGTCGATGCCAATATCAACTTGCCTAAAGTGATGTACCCCGGATCGAGATTAAGCGGTCGCGGTTCCGGATGTCTTGCCAAGGCGGCGTATTCGTCTTCCCAAGCATTGGTCAGCAGCTTGACATCCACAAGGTCGGCCGGATCGAATGGTTGTTGGAAGCCGAAAAACACCTTTTTCAAACCCGGCCCCATCGTCGAAGTATAATATTCCGTCTCGGAGAATTCAAAAGCCGGGCTTTCCAATTCAATCGTCCCCCACTTTTCCTCTGCCTGCTTTTTGCCCCACTGCAAAGCCTCGTCATAACGACTGAATGCGGCCAGCAAAAACATTGCAGGAGAGTGGATTGTCGGTTGGCCCATGATGTACGATTTCCAAGATCATTAATGCATAAAATAGTTCCATAACCGCCACGGTTCATGGTTAAGTTGTTATCTTTAAAACACTTACCCCGGCTTTTACTGCCGCCGCAGACAGCGATTCATCAAGTGTAGCCAATACCACCTTTTCCCGCATTGCCAATTCCAGGTAAGCGGCATCATACGCGGAAAGTTGATATGTTCCGGCCAAAGAGTAAATGTCATCCATTGTTTTCAATGAAGCGGGCAAATCAATCAGAATCGGCAGAGTCTCGAGCATTGCGAGAAAATGGGACGCTTGAGCGGATGTTATGCGCCCTTTACGCTCTCCGACAAGCAAAATATTGACTACTTCCAATAGCCAAACAGCTGGAACTAGGGCTTCGTCTTCAAAGAGTCGATCAAGGACATGATCGGCAATAAGTTGCGATTCATCCTCAAAGCACCAGTTCATCGCAATCGAACAATCGAGAACAAATCGACTCATCACCGGCCTTCCTCGATCAGCTCACGGATGGACAGACCATCTAGACGCCGTCCTTTGCGAGATTCCTTTATATCCTGTATAACTTGGGATAAATCCGTGCCGTTTTGATTGGGCACCGGAACAAGCCTTGCTACTGGAATGCCCTGCTTCGTAATAGTGATCAACTCGCCTTGGGCTACTCGATCAACTAAACTGGGCAACTGCGATCCGGCTTCGGATAGGCCGATTGTAATCATAGTCATGTTCCTCCAACAAACGGACTATAGTTCATTATAATCATTTGCTCAGATTATAACAATCTAATCCCGGATTACATTTTCCCGGGCGGCTCCATGGAACGAGATCATTTCTGCCGATTATGAAACCGCGCATTGTCCTTGCGTTCGCGACGGACTAGATCGGTCAGAGTCTCGGCGGCAGCGGCGATATCGATCATCTGGGCGTCCTTTTCCCATCGCCATTTCATCTCGAATTTGCCTGTTTTCAGGCCCCGCTCGCCGATAACCACCCTTAGCGGAATGCCCAGCAGGTCGGCGTCCTTGAATTTCACGCCCGCCCGGCAATCGCGGTCGTCCAGAAGCACGTCAATCCCGGCGGCCGCAAGTTCGTCGTGGAGTTTTTGGGCCGCTTTCATCGATGGCTCGTCCGGCACCTTCACAGGCACGAGCAACACTTCGTATGGGGCCAGGGCCATGGACCAGATAATGCCGTTTTCGTCGTGGTTGGTCTCGATCAAGGCGGCCAAAATGCGGTTCACACCGACGCCGTAACACCCCATGATAATGGGCTTTAATTGCTCCGCGGCATCCAAAAAACGGGCGTTTAAGGCCACGGAGTATTTTGTGCCCAGCTTGAACACGTGCCCGATCTCTATGGCGTGTTGCAAGGCCAATTTTGCGCTGCACCGCGGGCATGGATCGCCGTCAACGGCCTTCCGCAGATCGGCAAATAAATCGACCTGGAAATCGCGATTGAGATTTGCACCCGTGAAATGAGTGTCGGCCTCGTTAGCGCCGACTACTGCATTGGCCATTGCCTGTATGTCGCGGTCGGCAAAGATGGGGATTTTTTGTTTCATGCCCACCGGTCCGGCAAAACCCACGGGCGCCCCGGTCACCTGGTAGATCACGTCCGGGGCTGCCAGTTCGATTTTCCCGGCTGCCGCCGCCTTACGGATCTTGCCTTCGTTGGCTTCGTGATCGCCGCGCACCAGCACGGCAATCGGTTTGCCGTCGGCCACGTAGATCAGCGTCTTGATAATGTCTTGCGGTTTGCAGGCCAAAAACTTGCCCACCTGTTCGATGGTCGAAACGTGCGGGGTATCGACCTTTTTCAGCGGTTCTCGGGGCACGTTGGGCGGAACGCAATCCCGGGTCCCAACCTCGGCCTTTTCTTGATTGGCCGCATATCCGCAGTCCTTGCAATGCAACACGGTGTCTTCGCCGTTGTCGGCAACCACCATGAACTCATGGCTTGCGTCGCCGCCGATCGGCCCGGACTCGGCCTCCACGGCCAGGTAGTCCAATCCGCAGCGTGTAAAACTACGGCAGTACGCCGCGTACATCTTTTCGTAACTGTTGTTGAGCGATTCAATCGTGGGATCAAAACTGTAGGCGTCCTTCATCAAAAATTCGCTCGTCCGCAATACGCCGAACCGGGGCCGCTCTTCGTTGCGGAACTTGGTCGTGATCTGGTATACGGTAATCGGCATCTGCCGATAGCTGGAAATGTGCCGGGAGACGAAGTCGGTGATGATTTCCTCGTGCGTCGGCCCAAACACAATGGGCACCTTGCGGTTTTGTCTGGGAAGTGTCGCCTGCACCAGCACGTTGCCAAAGGCCCCCACCCGGCCCGTCTGCTCCCAAAGACCCAGGGGCGACATGGCGGGCATGGCCAATTCCACTGCCCCGGCCGCGTTCATCTCCTCGCGCACGATCTGCTCGGCCTTTTTAAGTGCGAGAAGTCCCAAGGGCAAATATGTATATGCCCCGGCCATCACCTGGCTGATCAATCCTGCCCGGAGCATAAGGACGTGGCTGGGTATTTCCGCCCCCTCGGGCGTTTCCTTCATGGTGGGGATAAGAGTTTGGGTCCAGAACATTTTTTTAGTGGGTAGGGTCTTTATTTGGGGTTTAAGCGAGTTTTGTGAACTGCAAATTGCCAATGGCAAATTTCAAAATGCAAATTGAACAACTACAGCCACTTGCGTGATTTGATACAGCCACTTGCGTGATTTGAATCTGCATTTTAATGGAAAAACGGCGTTTTCGGCAAGGGGGAGAATGGAATTCGGCGACTATCCGAGATTTCGTGATGATAAAAGGGGGATTATCCCATGGCCTTGTGTGGTATTATTATGTCTCCTACAATCTATAACAAATCATTTGCCATGCCAAGTTCATTCTCCGGAAAGGCCCTTCATGACGCGACGTTTTATCACTCAGTTTGCCCATCAAGAAGCAGTAAACGAGGTCTTTGTCGCCAACGGCAAACAACTTCGGCCCAATCGCACCGGCAATCTCTATCTGCAGGTCGAGCTTTCCGACAGCACAGGCTCCATCGGGGCGCGGATGTGGAACGCCAGCGAGGGACTTTATAAATCATTCGAAAACGGCGACTATATCCGCGTCCAGGGCACCACGCAAATCTTCCAGGGCGCTGTGCAATTAATCCTCAAACGGATCGAGAAGGTCGATCCCGATCAGGTCAATCCCCAGGATTTCACCCCTCAGCCCGCAGTGGACGTGGACAAACTTTTTACCCGGCTGGGCGAAATGCTCCGCGGCATGAGCGATCCGGGCCTGGTCAATCTGGCCGAGTGTTTTTTGCTCGACGAGTCCCTCGCGGCCAAGCTGATGATGGCCCCGGCCGGAACCAAGAATCATCACGCCTTCCACGGCGGATTGCTGGCTCACATCGTGGGTCTCATGGAAGTAGTGCTCCGCGTCGCGCCCTGCTATCCGCAGATCAATGGCGACCTGTTATTGATGGGAGCATTTCTGCACGATCTGGGCAAAATCAACGAATTGACCTACGAGCGCGGACTGGCCTATAGCGATGAAGGCCAATTAATCGGGCACCTGGTAATGGCTGTCGGCATGTTGGACGCCAAAGTGGCCGAAGCCGAAAAACTCTCCGGCGAACCCATTGCCGGGGAAACCGTGCTCAGGCTGAAACACATGATCATCAGCCATCACGGCGAGTACGAATTCGGCAGCCCCAAGTTGCCCATGACCCTCGAGGCCATCGCGCTGTATTGCCTGGATAATCTCGACGCCAAAATCAACTCCTTTCACCAACTCATCACCGAAGACCCCAATTCGGACAGCTCCTGGACCGTTTATCAGGCCAACATCGAGCGGAAACTATTCAAAGGCAAACCAAAACAGCGGTCCCCTGAAGGGGACTGTGGGTAAAAAGAAACGAAAACAGCCTTCAAATACTTGCCCCTTGTTGACTGACTGTATATCATTCCTAAAAGCATGCTTAGCGGCATAATATGCCGTTTGAAAACCGATTGTGCGAACTACCGGCGTATAATAGGTGAATTTCTTCTTTCTCTTCAAGGGAGGGCGTTGCCATGATTTGTAAAAGTTACTATCGTAGCGGAATCGCAGCGGCGATTCTAGCAGTCGGATTGACCATTTTATTATTGTCACAATACCAAATTGTCCAGGCGCAGGAAAAGCTGCCCACCAGTTATTCTCCGGTCGTTATCCAGGAGGATTTTGATAAAATCGTGGCCCGAATGGAAGCCGCCAAGCCTAAAATCGAAGAGCGGCAAGCAGCCTTATTGCAGGAACGCTACGACCTGAAAGACAAGCCCGCCCAGGGCGTCGCCATGTCCAAGGGCAAGGCGGTTCAGGACGGCGTTCGGGTAAAGCTGCCCCCGGCCGTCAAGTCCTGGCAGGATCTGGCCGCCATGACGCCCGAGCAGATCCGCGAAAAAGGGCTCTGGCCCAAGGGATTTTTGCCCCTCCCGCACCCGAATCATGCCGAAGGCGGCATGCTCTTCCCCCAGTATCACATCGACAAGATCAAGGCCCAGGAACAGCGCGACTTGACCAGGTTCGATCTGGATTATGATCTGCCTACGCAATTTTTGCCCGAGTTCCCCCCGCCTATTTACTTGACCACCCGCCCGGACCTGGGCGACGTATCGCAAGGCCAATTAGTCACGCTCACCAACTACTTCAAACTCTTCAACGGCATTTTGAATCCCAAACAACTCGAGGGTTTGCGCCTTTTGGTAACGCCCTTTCCGCAGCAACAATTCAATGCCACGGATGATCGAAGGTCTATAAAACCCAGTCAAGGCGTAACATGTTTCGACTGCCACGTCAACGGGCACACCAATGCGGCGACGCATCTTGTGGGCGACATTCGTCCGCAGGAGTTCCGCCACCGCTTAGATACGCCCTCCTTGCGCGGCGTCAACATCCAGCGCCTATTCGGTTCGCAGCGCTCGCTAAAAAGTGTGGAGGATTTCACGGAATTCGAGCAGCGGGCGGCCTATTTCGACGGCGATCCGGTGATCGCCACGAAAAAAGGCGTCAATATTCTGGAACGCGGGAGCCAGGTACACTTTATGGCCGAGTTCCAAGAGCTTTTAGATTTCCCGCCGGCCCCTAAACTCGATATCTTCGGCATGTTGGATCCAAAAAAAGCCGGCGAATCCGAAATCCGCGGGCAAAGGATTTTCTTTGGCAAAGGCCGTTGCGCCGAGTGCCACCCGGCGCCTTACTACACCGATAATACCCTGCACAATCTGCGCGCGGAACGCTTCTTCAAACCGCAGATGGTCAACGGCCGCATGGCCTCCAGCGACGGACCCATCAAGACCTTTGTGCTCCGCGGCATAAAAGACTCTCCGCCCTACCTGCACGACGGCCGCCTCTTGACCCTCGAAGACACGGTGGAGTTCTTCAACATGGTGTGCGAGACCAGGTTGACGGATCAAGACAAGCAAGACCTCGTGGCCTTCATGCGCTGCCTATAGCTTGGAATTTAGAAAACTAGTGTCACACGCAATAGCCGGCGCCTAACCATACAATAGCCGGCGGCTAACAGCCGCCGGTGGGAATTCGTTTTGATTCCGGCACTCTTTGTACCCCGACTTCTTACATTATCAATCTGAATCGGGATAAACGTTGCTTCAATCCCGTTTCACCCGCCGAAGATTAGAGACGTAACGTACGTTACAAATGCCCAGGTAAAAAAGGAAACAATCGCGGTTAGAAAAATCTCCGGCAAATCCAGGTCGTCCCAAGCGGTCTTCATGCAAAGCCAGTAAAAAAATGGCGGCGCAAAAACATATACGGTGCTTTCAAGGACAGGCAGGTGCAATAAAGGCACCAGGTAAAAAGGCGCGATCGTGGCGCATGCCACCATAAAGCACTTGGCGATATCCCAACGCAGATCATTGAAATTAAATCCCAGCCCGATAGACGAACATAATAACAATCCCAAAAACACCCCCAGGGCGCTGGCAAGGATAAACACGACCGGATAGAGCCCCAAACAGGCGACAAAACTGAAGAAAACCGCCGCCCCAGTTACCACGATCATCAGCGTGCGCAGGGAATATTGCGGCAGTTTGAATCTGGTCGCCGGTTCTAATTCCTCCTCATCCTCCTCTTCCCAATTCTCATCCATTGTTCTTTCCCTTTCGCTTGCCTGCCTGAAATTCAGCAAATTAAATTGCAATGAATCTCCCTATTTGCCCATTCATTTATACATAAAATGCGGGGCAAGGCAAGATTCCCTGGTGCATGGCTATTAAAGTCTTCTGGAAAAGATTAAAAATATTGGAACGGAACATTCATTATTTCCAGGGAATAACAGTATGAAATGGAACATCCGCGGAAAACGAAACACCCAGGACGCCGCGCCTAACGAAAATCTTCTCAGTACGCCTGCCCCAACTTCCGACGTAGAGCGTCGTACTCTGGAAATCGGCCGTGAATTATTAGGGCCAGCCAGGCAATACAATCCGGGTTTATTCTCGGCCAAGTTCTGGTTCGACCAACTCATGAATTGGGCCATGAAGGATCCCGCCTTTAAAATGCAACTGTTCCGTTTCATCGATGTTTTCCCCATGCTCAATACGCCGGACATGGTCCACGATTACCTGGTCGATTATCTATCGCAGCCTGAGGTGACCCTGCCGCCGGTGATGGAGTTGGGATTAAAGGCAGGCGGGCTGGCCAAGGGGCTTTTTGCCAAGACCGTTGCCGGCCGCATTACCGCCATGGCGAAAAATTTCATCGCCGGAATTGATGCCGCCGACGCCCTGCCCGCCTTGGAAATACTATGGAACGAAGGCATCGGCTTTAGCGTCGACCTGCTGGGCGAAGCCTGCGTCAGCCACGTCGAGGCTCGGGCGTATCAGAATCGCTATCTAGACCTGGTGGAAAAATTGCCCGCCGCGGTCGCCAAATGGCCCGCCAATTCAAAATTGGAAACCGATCATATCGGCCCAGTTCCCCGCACCAACATTTCCATCAAAATCAGCTCGCTCTCGGCCCGGACCGACGCCATCGATTTCAATGGCTCGCTCTTGGCATTATCCGAAGCCTTAAAACCGATATTGGAATCGGCGGCGCGGAACGGCGTGCTGGTGAATTTCGACATGGAACAAGCCGCACTTAAGGACCTCACGCTCTCGTTGTTCGAGCAATGCTGCGAGGCGATTGATTTTCCGGCTGGTTTGGCCATGCAATCTTACCTCCGTACCGGCATGGAGGATGCCAAACGGGTAATTGGCTGGGCGCAGCGCACGGGTCGGCAAATCACGGTCCGGCTCATTAAAGGCGCTTATTGGGATTACGAAGTCATCAACGCCGAGAAGATGGGCTGGCCCGTACCCGTTTGGACCGTCAAACATGAAACCGACGCCTGTTTCGAGCGCATGGCTGAAATGTTTGTGCAGGCCATGCCGCGCAGCGCCGGTCAAGGTGGGGTTAAGTTGGCCCTGGGATCGCACAACATCCGCTCTATCGCCTACACCCTGGCCTTGTTGGAAAAACACGCTTTGCCCCAGTCGGCCCTGGAAGTGCAAAAACTCCACGGCATGGCCGATCAGCTTAAAGCGGCCCTGGTCAGTCGCGGTCTGCGCATCCGCGAATATTTGCCGGTCGGGCAAATGATTCCCGGCATGGCCTATTTCGTCCGCAGGCTGCTGGAAAATACCTCCAACCAATCGTGGCTCCGCGCCGGATTCTCCGACGAGGTTCCCGACGACCTGCTTTTGGCATCGCCGCATGATATAAAAACGGCAGGCCGCGCTCCGACTACCACCGGCGCAGGCGCTGCACAGCGGCACAAAATTTCTCCGGCCGTGGAAGGGCTGGCCGGCGGACTGCCCATGATCAACGAGCCCGTGCACGATTTTTCCCAGGCCGGCCAACGCGAGGCATTCTCCCGAAAGGTGGCGGAAATCAAGGTACCGGCAGTCAAACAAGCAGCAGACGCCGAAAACGCCCGTCAAGCCATCGCCAAGGCTGCCGTGGCCTTTCCAGCCTGGCGCGATATGGACCCCATCGAACGCTCGAAAATCATCATTAAAGCAGCCGCTTTATTGCGCGAGCGCAGGGATGAAGCGGCGGCGATAATGATCCGCGAGGCCGGCAAACCATGGCGCGAAGCCGACGCCGACGTATGCGAGGCCGTCGACTTTTGCGAATATTACGCCCGCTCCGCCGTCGAACTGTTTCAGCCCCAACGGCTTGGCCTTTTTGTCGGCGAGTTGAACTACCAGTGGTATCAACCACGCGGCGTGGCCTCGGTTATCAGTCCCTGGAACTTTCCCTTGGCCATTTGCATGGGCATGACCGTGGCGGCCTTGTCCGTGGGAAATACCGCCCTGGTTAAGCCATCCACGCAAACCCGGGCCATCGCACAAATGATGTGCGAAATTCTTTGGCGCTCCGGCGTGCCCGCCGAAGTGTTGCATTTCCTGCCCGGCGCTGGACGCGAGATCGGCGATATCCTGGTCCGCGATCCGCGAGTTTCGCTGATTGCCTTTACCGGATCGAAAGAGGTCGGGCTCGGCATCCTCCGTGCCGCATACGATACGCCCGAAGATCAGCCTTTTGTGAAAAAAGTCGTTTGCGAGATGGGCGGTAAGAATGCAATCATTGTCGACGAGTCGGCCGATCTGGACGAAGCCGTGCTAGGCGTCCGCCAATCGGCATTTGGTTACTGCGGCCAAAAATGTTCGGCATGCAGCCGCGCTATCGTGCTGGACGGAGTGCACGACAAGTTTCTCAATCGCCTGATGGAATCGACTCGTACTCTGGTCATCGGCGATCCGGCCGATCCGGGCACGGATATTGGTCCGGTGATAGATGAAAACGCGGCGGCCAAGATTCGCCGCTACATCGAGATCGGCTTAAGTGAAGGGAAGCTGGAATTGGCCTGCGACCTGCCCGCAGGTCTGCCCGAACGCGTGGGCAAACCGTATATCGGGCCGCATATTTTTTCCGGCATTAAGCCCCTTCATCGCCTGGCCATTGAAGAGATTTTCGGACCGGTGCTCTCGGTAATGCGAGTTGGCAGCTTTGCTGAGGCCTTGGAACTGGCCAATGCCACGTCCTATAAATTGACCGGCGGGGTCTTTACCCGCAAACCGGCGCACCTGGAAAGCGCCCGGCGGCAATTCCGGGTGGGAAATCTGTATCTTAATCGCGGCATTACCGGGGCCTTGGTCGGCCGGCAGCCCTTTGGCGGATTCGGGCTTTCCGGAGTGGGCAGCCAGGCCGGCGGGGCCGATTATCTCCTGCATTTCCTCGTACCCCGCTCTTCCTGCGAAAACACCATGCGCCACGGTTTTGCCCCCGGCTTGGACTAAGATCAAATCTCAATAGTCCCCTCTCCCTTCGGGAGGGGTTAGGGTGAGGGCGATTTCACGAGGATTATTGATATCATAAATCCTTGGTTTCTAAATATTTTCGCTATGGGAACAGGCTCTAAGCTAAACTTTAATGCGGGTGTTTTTGGATTTTTAAAAGGCGCAACCAACGATCGCGGCCTTATGATATACATTTTCCACGATCCCCATCGTATGAAACGCCGTAATTTGCAATTTACAATTTGCAATTTACAATTTGCATTCTTACTTGTCATGCTCCTAGGCGGATACTCTCCGGCATCGGCCGCGCCGCCTTTGGAGGCCATGATCGAATTATCTTTCCACGGCCAAAAGATCGAAGGCGCCCCGTTAAGTTGGAACGAAAACATGGTCCATCTGCTGGGGCGCGACGGCCGCCTGTGGGACATTGAGCTGGACTCGGCCAAGAATTTCAAACAGACCGCCGATCAGTTTCGCCCTTATTCGCCCTCTGAAATCCGCTCCATGCTGCTTGGCGAACTGGGTAAGAATTACGAGGTCAGCGGCACAAGCCATTATTTGGTGGCCCATCCCAACGGCCAGAGCGACAAATGGGCCGAACGCTTCGAGGATCTCTATAGATCGTTTGTGAGTTATTTTTCCTTGCGCGGCTTTCGCTGTTCCGCCCCGCCCTTTCCGCTTATAGGCATCGTCTGCCGGAATCAGCGCGAATTTCAGGCCCTTTCCGCGGAAAAAGGATCAACGGTTCCCAGCGGCGTTTTGGGCTTTTACAACTGGAAGTCCAATCGAATTATGCTCTACGACATGGGCGGGACGGCCAATTCTAGCAACTGGCAGCAGAACGCCTCGGTCATAATCCACGAGGCCACGCACCAAACGGCGTTCAACACCGGCGAGCACAGCCGATATTGCCCGCCGCCCACTTGGCTGGCCGAAGGCCTGGCCACTATGTTTGAAGCCCCGGGCGTGTACGATGCCCACGATCACCCGCAACTATCCGAGCGCATCAATCGAGGACGTTTGCACGACTTTCGATTGTTGATGGAAAGCCGTCACCGCCCGGAAGTCCTTGCTTCCATGATCGCTTCCGATCAACTATTCAGCCTTAATCCGTCGGCGGCCTACGCCGAAGCCTGGGCGTTTTCCTTCTTTTTGGTGGAAAACGAGCCGCGAAAGTATGCCCAATATCTGGCCCTAACCGCCTCCAAACAGCCGTTTTCGCAGTACACCCCGGCCCAGCGGACCGCCGACTTTACCTCTGTCTTCGGCGCCGACTGGCGAATGTTGGAAGCCCAATTTCTTCGCTTTATGAAAGGCATAAAATAATCTTCCAGCCCGGATTATTCTTGATTTTACACTAGCCCGAAACGCAATCGAGCGATGGCAAACTCTTTACCCTTGCTTGTTCTTTGGGCTGGTGTTTCTCGCTCCGCATTAAACTCCTGGGCATGGGAAAGATAGCTTTTCCGCGGGTAAACAAGCTCCCCCCAGGTCCGGCCGCCAGGAAAAATTTCATTGTGCCGATACAAACCGCTTAATCGTTTTTTCCGGAAGTTTGATTTTGACCCGCACGGCGGCGTAACCTATAAAACCATATGGGGAAGTGCCGGTGCGTTTCCCCGTAGTGCGGGGTATGCAATGACCGTATGCGCCGACGATGCGCATTCGATTGCCTGTGAGTACACGTTGGAATTGATCGAGTCTCCATGGAAGTATCTCCCCTCTCAATCCCGGGCACCGAAGACGGGACTGAACAATTTGCCGCCGCCCTAAGCGCGCAACGCCAGCGGGTGCGCGAGTTTCTCTCGGCCCAGCAGGAACGCTTGCGCCGCGCTGAAACGGCATTGTCCGAACAATTGCAGCGCATCGGCGCCGAGTTGGCCGATGATTGCCGCCAGACTCGCCGAACCCAGGAAGAACTTGCACAGCGTTCCGGGCAGCTTCGGCAGCAGGCCCAAGCGATCGAACAAATGAAGGCCGATCTGGCCGCACGGCAGGCCGAATGGGAAAAACTTTATCATAGCGTCATCGACCAACAGCAATCTTTCGCCGGTCAGTTAAAACTGCAACAAGACGAATTTGCCCGCCGGCAGCAGGATTTTCTACAACAACAAACCGCCGCGGCGGCCGCTGAAACCGAGTTGATCTGCAAGCGAAAGGAAATAGAAGCCGGCCGGGCGGAACTAGAAACCCTCCATGCCGGGATCACCGCGCTTCGTGATACCCTGCAAACCCGGCAAGCCGAGCTTGAGAAACGCGAGCAGGAACAAAATGCCAGAGCCGCCGAATCCGAAACCCGACGTGCCGAAATTACCGCGCTTCGTGATACCCTGCAAACCCGGCAGGCCGAGCTTGAGAAACGCGAGCAGGAACAAAACGCCAGAGCAGCCGAAACCGAAAACCGGCGTCGCCGCATCGCCCATGAGTTAAAAGCCCAACGCGCCGCGAATCTGAAGGAAGTCGAGCTTAAGCGGCTTGGGCTGGAACAAGAGGTCAAGGCCGATCACCGCGAACTGCAACGGCAATTGGAATCTCTCCAAGAGGAATGCCGTATATTGAGAGATAAATCCTCGGCTGCCGATAATAGCGTCGATCGCCGGGTAGTCGAACGGATAGAAACAGAGAAAAAGGACCTTGCCGCCCGTTTGGCCGACCTGGATCGGCAACTTGCCGAAACTCGGCAAGAGTTGGCTGATGCCCGGGCAAACCGCGGCGAAGACAACGAAGACGGCGAGGATGGCGATGGTCTCCGCCGCCGCTACGAAATGTCCATCGACGATCTGCGCGAACTCAAAGCCCGTAACGAAGAACTCCAGGAGCAACTGGCGCGTGCACGTCAGGGCGGGGGGGGAAACGCCGGTCAAATCGCCGCCGGAGTTCTCAACTGGGAAACGGAAAAAAAGCGAATCCTCGCCGCGCTCGAAGCCGACTTCGAAGAAGATAAAGAAGAAGATCGCGACGAAAAAATAAAAATCCAAGAGGTCATTCGCAAAACCGATCGCGTCGTGGCGGAAAAAAACAAGGAGATCGGTGAATTAAGGGGGCTGCTCGAAAGTCAGACGAAAAATATCGGCTCGATGGCAGTTGGCGCCGCGGAGTTGGGGAAAATTCTCGATGCCGACGTGCTTATCCAGGAAGAGCGAAAAAATCTTGCCCAACTCCAGGAAGATTGCCGCGACAAACTTCGCCAGGCGGAAGTCGAAATCTCCCTGGAACGCGCCAAGATCGCCCGAGAACGATCGCAACTGGATGAAAAACTCCGCACTTTGGAGCAACAAGGCATAAATCTCACAAACATTGCGGTGGAAAAACAACCGGCCAAAGCCCCTCGCGGCCGCTGGCTCGCCCGCCTGGGCTTGACTGATTCCGATGATGAGCAAAATGTGTGATTAACGCCCTTCGCTCAGAAAATGAAGAATCCAAGGCCCCCTATAAAAATAACCCGGCCATTTTTATCAGGAGGACAGGCATTCCTGCCTGTTTAAATTGGGCGACAGGCATTCCTGCCCGTCATTTTCAAACCAGAAAAATATCAAAACAGACAAAAATGTCTGGCCGGACATCAATATCAAGCCAGACACGAATGTCTGGCCTCCAGATTCGGCTGGTTTATTTTGCTTCTGCGGTTAATCTACCAAAACCAAGGCATAATAGTTTGGCCGGCTTTCGGTCGATCGCACCACCTCGATGGGCAGACCGGCTTCGCGGGCCGTGGCAAACACATCGATTCCAGCCGCCTCCATTGCCGGGCGGGCCAGGTCGGGATGTTGGCACGCCGCCGCCCTGCCCTTTTTCGTCCGCGACCCCAAACACACGCATTTCCTGCACAGATCGCAGGGCCCGCACAAAAATGCAAATGCCTTGTAGTGCCCGGCCAGAAATACCGCCAGTTCCAATGCCTGGGCTGTCTCCCGTACCAATTTCCATTTACTGCCGTGCAGCAGTATCGCCGAGTTGTACTCATCTAGCATCTTGCGGGTCGTCTCGGGCGCGGGCGAATGCGGCGGGCATGTCAGGCACTGCCCGTATTCCGAGCATCCAAATTGGCAACGCAAACGCACCCACACTGCCGTGAATACCTGCGTAGGCGGAGACACGACGACGGCGTCCAAGACGCCCATCTCTCGGGCCTTGTTGCAAAACACTTCAAGCTGTTGCGGGGTGGCCATGTGATAAACTTCTCCCCTCTCCCTTTGGGAGAGGGACAGGGGGTGAGGGCCTTTGTTTCCCATCATAACTTTATTCCGGGCGGTTTTAAAGGTACTATCAATCGCCGCCATCAATCGCCCCCTTCAATCACTGCCAAAGCCGTTTCGATATTTCCAAACGGCGCGCTTACCTGGATGCCTGCCACGCGTTCCCGCACTTTCGCCACCGACTGCCGGGCGATCTCGATTCCCATCGCCAACTGGCCTTCGCGGCTATCAGTCGAGGCCATCCGCTCCATGACGGCGTCGGGCACAATCACGCCCGGCACTTCGTTCCGCATGAACGAAGCGTTGCGGTAACTTACAAGCGGCCAGATGCCGGCGATGATGGGAATCTCGTAACGTTGCACCTCGTCAAGAAAGCGCAACAAGGCGTCGGGATCGAACACCGGCTGCGTGACGGCGAATTCCGCGCCGGAGTCCACCTTGCTCCGAAAACGATCCAATTCCCGCCGCCCATCGAGCGCGGTCGGGTCTAGACCCACGCCGATTACGGCAAAAGTTTGCGGATCGATCGTCTGCCCGCCCAGGTCCACGCCGCAATTCAATCGTTGCTGCACGGCAGCCATGCCGATGGAGTCCATATCGAATACGCCGGTGGCATGCGGATAGTCGCCCAGCTTCGGCGGATCGCCCGTTACAAAAAGTATATTGCGGATTCCGCATGCCGCGCATGCCAGCAGGTCGGCTTGCATTCCGATCAGATTCCGGTCGCGGCAGCAAAAATGCAGGATGGGCTCGATCTCGGCCTCCCGCAGGATATGCTCCGCCGCGATAAGCGAAGATAACCGGGAACTGGCCCGCGGTCCGTCGGGAATGTTTATCGCGCTAATGCCACGTTGTCGAAGCGCCTTGCTCTTCTCGATAGTGGACCGCATGTCATAACCCCGCGGCGGAAGCAATTCCACGCTTGTCACCCAAAGCCGATTCGCAAGCCGGAAACCCAATTGCGATTTTTCCGCCAATTGAGCCGGCGTTTTCAGTTCCACGCTTTTTGCAACTGCGCTGATTACATGCTTCGATTGCATTCGCGCCAATGGTTTAATTGTCGAGGCCAGCGTGCGGATATGATCGGGCGTGGTGCCGCAGCATCCGCCTACCGCCGCCGCGCCCAGATTTATATAGCGCTTCCCATATTCGGCCAGATACTCCGGCGAACACAGGTAAATCCGCCGGTTCTCCACCTCTTTAGGCATCCCGGCGTTCGGTTGCACAATCAAAGGCAAGGCGGTCAGGCGCACTGCCCGTTCCACGGCGGCCAACAACCCGTCCGGCCCGCTGCCGCAATTCATTCCCCAGGCAATGGGTTGCGGAACGTCGCCGGGCAAAGGCGCGATCATCCGCTCGATCGATTCGCCCGATGCCGACTCGCAATTTTCCACCAGCGCGAAAGAAAGCACGTAAGGCGTGCCCGCTTGACACCGCATGCCGGCGGCGCAGATTTCCAGGGCCATGCGCGTGGGCTGGGTCTCGAATAGGATAAAATCCGCCCCGCCTGCCAGCAGACTATCCACCTGCTCGGCGATCATCTCGTCATACAATGGCTCGCTCTGCGGCCGAGCAGGCAAAGGTCCGATCGATCCGGCTACGAACATTGGCCTGCCGGCCGAGTCGGCCGCTTCGCGGGCGATCGATGCGCCCGCACGATTTATCTCCCGCACTTTTTCGGCAAGCCCAAACTGCGCCAACGCCGCCCGATTCGCTCCAAACGTGTTCGTCGTAAGCACGTCCGCCCCGGAATCGCGATATTCGCCGTGGATGGTGCGAATCAGTTTGGCGTCGGAAAGGCACAACTCGTCAAAGCAGCGATTGGTAAACACATGATGCCGGTAAATCTCCGTGCCCATGGCCCCGTCGAAAACCAAATTGCCGCGGCCAAGGGCTTGTTGGAATGTTGTCGTGTCAGGCATCTGAAAATCTACAATCGTACCTCCGGCCGGCGCATCAAACACGACCAGCCCAGGTAACCTTGGGGCCTAAGCGGGCTTTCAAACTTGATGTGCCGCAGATGGACGAACTCGAACAGCCGGCCCAGTTCAAAGCGAATGTCGTCTTCCGATACCTGGGGCGGTCCGCCTTCGGCTCGCTCGCCCACGCTGCCGGCCAGGCAAAAGTACCACGACCCCGGCCGCGTCAGCCGCCACAAAATGTCCAAATATTGTTCCAGCTTGTTAAGGCGAATGTAGTGGTAAAAACCCGCGTCATACACCACGTCGAACTGGCCCACCGTCCTGGAGAAATCGAAAATATCGTCCAGCACGAAGCGAAGCAGCGCGTCGTGCTGTTCGGCCCGCAGCCTTGCCCGCTCCAACGCGATAGGCGAGCAATCTATTGCCGTCACCTCAAAGCGGCGCTTGGCAAAGCAAATGGCGTCCGAACCGGTTCCGCAACCGATTTCCAATACGGTTCCGCCCTTGGGAAACGAATATTCCTTTAAAACCCGCAGCAATTCGGCATGCGCTACCCCCGCATCCCAAGGCGGCGTTCCCTGGCGATACATCGTATCCCAATCGGTTATGACAGACGGTTTTGCAACGGTCAACTGTCTCATCTCGATCTCCAAAAATTAAACTCCAATTAAATCTATGTTTTCAGTTTCTACTTTTTTCTAAAACTTGCAACCAGTCCCCTCTCCCCTTGGGAGAGGGCTAGGGTGAGGGCGTAGATGCTCGGCTTCCTATCGAAATCTTTCCTGCTAGGATTAGCTGAGGGAATCCTGAAATTAAATAGGCGTTTTTAACGGTGTTTTTCATTAGTTTAGCCGCGACCCGTAGGGGAGCGCGTTGCACACGCCAAATATTTCCATATTTTTAATGTTATTTCCATGACACTCTCAGGATTATCTTGCTTTTTTTCATCACCTTTATTATTCCGCATCCAAGATAGTTTATGGACCCCCACAACAGGGTAATTCGCCTAGTTCCGCATAGCCGCCATGAAATTTCTCTGCATATCCGACATCCACAATCGCATCGAACCTTTCCAGCATATTTTAAATCTGGCCCGACCGGTAGATGCCATCCTGCTTGGCGGCGATCTGACCAATTTCGGCACGCCCGCCGACGTCGAAAAGATTGTGCATCTTGCACAATCCGCAAATGTTCCAGTCTTGGCTGTGGCTGGAAATTGCGATTCGGCCCAAATCGACCTGCGCCTGGCGGAACTGGGCGTGTCCGTCGCTGGAAGGGGAATGATTATAAATGACGTAGGCATTCACGGGCTCTCGGCCGCGCCTCCCTGGCACAAAGGCATGTACGAGTTTACCGAAGACGAAGCTGTCTTGCTCCTCCAGGAAGGCTACAGCCAGGTCCAAAGCGCCAGCCGGCACGTCGTGCTTGCCCACGTGCCCCCGCACGGCATAAAACTCGATCGCACCCATTTTTTCCAACACGTCGGCAGCACGGCCTTGCGCGAGTTTGTCGAACAAACCCAACCGGCCCTGGTCGTTTGCGGTCATCTCCACGAATCCCGAGGCGTCGATATGATCGGCCCCACGGTGGTGGTCAATTGTGGCCCCGCCGGCTCCGGCTACTATGCGATAGCCGAGATAGACGACCAAGTCCGCGTGGATTTGTGCCGCTGTTGAAGATAGAATTCAGCCCCCGGTGAACACACCGGGGGTTTTGGATCGCGTTATTATTACGCCCGCAATTCCGCGCCGTGTTTTGCCCGGCAGGCGGCCACGACTTGATCGCGGATTTCGTCGGCCTGCTGACTGGTGAGCGTGCCCTCTTTCCATCGCAGGGTAATCGTCATGAGTAGGCTTTTTTTGCCCTCGCCTAGGCGTTTCGGATCGCGATACGTGTCGCGATACTGAAGATCTTCCAGGCACTCTCCGCCATTGGCATAAACGGTTGTTGCCACGTCGGCCCAGCGAACCGCCTCATCGACCACCAGGTTAATGTCCCGGGTTACGGCCGGAAATGCCGGTAAAGGGACATAAGTCGGCATCAGGTCGGCGGCTTCGACAAGCAGCGATATCTTAATCTCCGCCACGGTGGTCGGCCCGCGCAGATCGAACTGCTTCTGACCTTCCGCCGATAATTTGCCCAGATATCCCAGCAGTTCGCCGCCCAATTTGAATTGGCAAGATTGGGCCGGATCGATGAGCGGAATTTCGGCATTCATCGATTCCAACGCCGATTTGCACCTCAGCGTCTCGACAATCGCCTCGATCACCCCTTTGACGAAAGCAAGATCCCGGCCGCTGGTTATGCCCAGCATCAACTCTTCATCAGGCAAATCGCCCTGCCTAGGCAGATAGATTTTCGCGATCTCGAAAAGCTCGATCTCAGGATTCGATAGGGCCTCGTTGGTCCGCCGCGCGCCCAGCAGGCTGGGGACCAGGCTTCGCCGCAGGCAGTCGGCCCCGCGGATCACGGGTATCAGGCTCCGCAGCGGTTCGGCCGTGGTCCAGGGGCTCATCGCCGCCGATGTCTGCCCGTCGACAGCGCTTGGCGTCAATGCCTCGTCGATGCCCGCGGCCAAAAGCACGCCGCGAATTTTTTCCAATATCCGATCCTGCCGAGTCCGCGTCGAGGCCGCCATGGGCACGGCCACGTCCTCGGGAATCTGCTCATAACCGTGTATGCGGGCGACTTCCTCCACAAGATCGGCCTCGCGGGTCAAATCCCTGCGCCAACTGGGCGGAATAACAGTGATGCTTTCGCCGCCCGAGGATATCTTCGCGGCTTTTTCTCCCCGGCTAATCCAATTTTTATTATCCGTCGCTTCGACATTGCCCAGCGCCAGCAGGATTTCCCGTACTCGTTGTGGTGGAACATCGATGCCCAAAATCCGTTTAAGTTGTGAAAAACGCAGGGTGACCGGCTCGCGCTGCAGCGTACTCCGGCCCACGTCGACCGATCCGGCCGCCAATTCGCCCCCGCCCAGTTCCAGGATCAGTTCGCAGCAACGCCGGCTGGCCCAATCCAGCCCTTCCGGGTCCACGCGCCGCTCGAATCTGAACGACGAATCGCTGTGCAGATTAAGCCGCCGGGCCGTATTGCGAATCGAAACCGGGTCGAATTCGGCCGCCTCGACCAGGATCTCGCTCGTTTTTCCGCCAACCTCCGTTGCCGCCCCGCCCATCACGCCGCCAATGGCAACCGCGTCTTCGGCATCGGCAATAACGCACATCTCGCTCGAAAGTTCGTATGTCTTATGATCGATGGCTTCGATCGTCTCGCCCGGCAGCGGGCGGCGCACGATAATTTCCCTGGGGACTGTCCCAATTTTCGTATCAGCGAAAATGGGACTGTCCCCTTTTTCGGTCCGGCCTTTCAGTTTAAGATAATCAAACGTGTGCAGCGGCTGGCCGCATTCCATCAGCACGTAGTTGCTCGCATCGACCACGTTGTTAATGGGCGTTATGCCGATCGTTTCCAAGCGCCGGGCCATCCAACCGGGACTGGGAAGAACTTTCACGCCGCGAATTACCCGCGCGATATAGCGAAAACACAGGTCCGGACATTCTATTCGCACCTTGGCCAGTTGCTTGGCCGGAGTTTTTCCCTCCGGCGGCCGGGCTGGAGGAATCTTCAACTCCTTGCCCCACAGCACCGCGATTTCCCGGGCGATGCCGATGTGCCCCAGGCAGTCCGGCCGATTGCTAGTGACTTCCAAATCCACGGCCAAATCGCCGCCGATCTCCTCGGTTGATTCGTGATTCAGTCCGGCCATCATCAACCGCCGCTCCAACTCTTCAAGCGGCATGTCGAGCGTCACGTATTGTTTCAGCCAGTTCCAGGAAACGAGCATGGGGATTAGCGATTGGGGATTGGGGATTGGGGATTAGATTGCAGTCTCTTATAGTCCTGGGCAATATACTTCTTAAACTGTTCCTTGCAATACTCGATTGTTCTTCCAGTAGCCTTATCCTTCTTACGTCCGTTAAGCCAGATGCTTCGCTTGCCCTTGTTTTTACCAGATTTATTCTGAAATGAGTCTTGGATGAACTCATCAGAAGTCATAATCCACTTCATATCCATCCGTTCTGAATAAAAAATAAACCAATAGTTCTCTCTGAGTTCGTGCGGGATTGCGGCAAATAGGGCGGCAGCACGATCACCAACGATTTTTGAGCGCGCCTTAATCTGAACGGTAATAAATGTTTTGTCTTTTCTACGTATGACGGCATCTATGGCATCGTCATCCACGAGCGGGACATATATATCAAGCCCCTCTTTCAGCATCTCGCCTATGATCCAATATTCAATTCGCTTTCCAAAACTAGCGGAGTTTCTGAATGTCCGCACCATATCGTTCTTTTTTTTCAACTTTGGCATTGGAGTAATCATCTCCTCACCACAACTATTTATTTCCTGTCTTCTCTAATCCCCAATCCCCAATTCCCAATCCCTCATTCTAAAACTGGTGCAAAAACCTCACATCATTCTTATAAAACTCGCGGATATCGGTGATTCCATGCCGCCGGGCGCAAATCCGCTCGATCCCCAAGCCGAATGCAAAGCCCGAAAATTCCTCGGGATCGTATCCGACCGCTGTCAGCACGTTGGGATCGACCATTCCCGCCCCGCCCATCTCGATCCAGCCACCTTGCCAACTCATGTCCACCTCGACGCTCGGCTCGGTGAACGGAAAGAAAGACGGGCGAAAACGGATATGCACATCGTCGGCAAATGCGCTGCGGGCGAACAGCCGCAATACGCTCTTCAGGTCCGACATGGTCACGTGCCGGTCGACTAGCAGGCCCTCGATCTGGTGGAACATGGGAAAATGCGTGGCATCTGCCGTATCAGGCCGGTACACCCGGCCCAGCGAAATGATCCGCACCGGCGGCCGCGTCTTTTCCATCACCCGAATTTGCACCGTGCTCGTCTGGCTCCGCAACAACAAACCGCCCGGTTCGCTCGCCGCTTGCAGTTTGGTCCCCTCTCCCTTTGGGAGAGGGTTAGGGTGAGGGCGTTTAACGCCGCTAAAATCCTTTTGTTGGTACGGCAATTCAACTGCCGTACCAACCGCCGTTTTTTCCGCCGCGGCCAAATAAAAATTCTCCAGCGGGTCGCGCGCAGGATGCTCCAAAGGGATATTCAGGGCCTCGAAGTTGTGCCAGGGATCCTCGACTTCCGGCCCGTCGGCCACTGTAAATCCCAGCCGGCCCATGATGTCTTTTAATTCTTCGATGGTTTGCGTCACAGGGTGCAGGCGCCCCAATCGCGGACGCAGGCCCGGCACCGTTGGATCGAATTGCCGCGATTCCACCTTGCCGCCGCTTTTTTGGGCCAGCCGCTCGGTTGCCGCCAGCAGTGCCGCTTCGATCTCTTGTTTGACCTCGTTGAACCGCTTGCCTGCCGCGGGTTTATCTGCCTTATCGACCTGGCCAAGGCCTTTTTGCACGTCTTTTAACCGGCCGCTGCGTGCCCCGACAAACTCGATCCGCGCTGCCTCCAACGTGGCGGCATCTTGGACTGCCGCAAAGGCCTTTGTCGCCTCGCGGTCCAAAATGTCCAATTCGGCCAGGAATTCGGCTAGCGCCATGGCGAAAATGCTGAATGATGAATGCTGACTGATGAATTACTTCATGCCAGGGCTTTTTTGACCAGGGCCACAACTTGCTCGAAACCCTGTGGATCGGCAACAGCCATGTCGGCCAGGATTTTGCGGTCCAGTTCGATCTTGGCTTTTTTCAGCCCGGCTATAAATTCGCTGTAACGCAGTTCGTGCATCCGGACTGCGGCGTTTATACGAATGATCCATAGCTTGCGGAATTCGCGTTTCCTGTTCCGCCGATCGCGAAAGGCATAAACGCCCGCGCGGACTAGCGTTTCCTTTGCGGTTCGAATCAGTTTACGTCGACCGCCGACAAAGCCTTTCACCTTTTTGAAAAGGCGTTTTTTTGACCGCGTACGGGCGGCCCCTTTGGTGGTTCTCATGATTGACCTTCCAAATTATGGCGGGAACCAGGCCCTTCCTGATCGCAGGAAGCGTTACCCTGCCCGTCCCGCTTGATTGTTATCAGTTGTCAGTTACCGGTTTCCAGTTTTCGGATAAATAGCGCAATTACTTCTATTTGTTCAATTTGCAATTTGCAATTGACAATTTGCAATAAAAAAACGCACGAGTGCCACTGGCTTAGCCAGTGCCGCCCGTTCTTTCAATAACTATGTCCGCAAAGCGCTGACCGGATGCGATCGTCTTCGACCTTGTTGCCCACCGTCGTCCCGCGCAAATTTCGCTTGCGCTTATGGCTTTTACGCGAGGCCAGGTGGCTGGTCCCGGCCGATCGATGCTTGACCTTGCCCTTGGCCGTCAGGCGAAAACGTTTCTTCGTGCCCTTATGGGTCTTTAACTTCGGCATAATTCACACCCCTCTAAGGAGTACCTTTTGCATGTAAATAGATCCAAAATTATAAACTATTTACCAATCGCGAAAAGGGGGATCGGCGGAAATACAGAGGACAGAGGGCGGCAAACATAGAAAGAAGGAATAAAGCACAGAAAATATGGGAAAAATGAATATGTTTAGCTGCGAGCCGAAGGCGAGCGTGGCCTGCGATTGTGTAAACGAGCGCAGCCCCCATTGGGATGGACTAAATTCCCGTCCCAGTCACCAAACTTGGGGCGGCAGTACAACTGTTGCCCCAACTTGTGAAATATAACCCCGACTCTTGATGTGCTGCCCCTGCTCTTGGCCGATCAATCAAAGAAAATCAGGCACCGGATCACCGGCGGCGGCGCTGAATAACGAACGTAAGTTTTCATCCGAGCAAGGCAATTCAATAACGTGAACCGACCCATTGCAGAACAAAGCGATGAAAAAGTCTTTATAAAGCCCGCCCAGGCCTTTGGCGGGTTCTTTGGGATCATATGGCAAATCGTCCGGCTTGCTCCAAATTACCGCGTGTGCGTCGTCCACCTCGACGGCCATGATAGTATGAGCAGTTCCATCGGTGATATTTTTTATCGGCATGCCTTCGTGCCCCTCAAACACCGTTCCCGGCCCCACCGGAACGACATAATTCGTTTTGCCCGGCTCTTTCAATTTCGATTTAGGCGAGCGATAGATTTCCGGAATTTTGTCGATAAGCTTTTTATTGTGCTCGCTGTCCCAAGGTTCGTCAAAGTGAAATTGATCGTACAGATTTCCATACTCCATCATGGGCAGAATCGCTACTCGCCAGCTTAAAAGCGGTTTCCCATCTAGCGAATAGATTGCCGCGGCTGGAAAGTGCCTGTTCGCATCGTGATAATTGTGCATGGCCAGCCCGAATTGTTTCATATTATTTATCGAAGCCGCTTTTTTGGCGTTGTCGATAGCTTCCGAAAGCAAAGTTGCCTGCACTTTGCCTAGCAGATTGTTGAGTTCGGCATTATGTTCGTCGATACTCAAAACAAGTTTATCGCCTTCGGCTATTGGCTTTAAATAAGGAATTATGCCGGCAAACGCAGGCAGCGCATTTTTTACTTGCGGCAGTTCGGCGACATGTTTCAACACGTCGGCCAGCAATGCGCTTAATGAGGCGGCCGATGACGCATCGGACGATTGGATCACTAGTCGCGCCGTGATTTGTGGTGTGAAATTAATGCCCAAAACCGCCCAATTACAGCCTTTAGTAATAGCGTTTGTGAAACCGCCCCCGATTTCCTTGGGCAATTGCGGCATGGTTTCCTCGATCACGCGCCTGAAATACTTCGGCGGTACAAGGAGCACTTGAATCGCGCTATCACCCGCGGTCCCAAAGGCCCCGGCCAATTCCGGGCGCGGATCGGGCGTGATTTTGTCCAATCGCGCATACGCCTGCGGATTTGTAGCCGCGCCCAGCATCACGTTGCCGGCGTGTTTGAAAGTAAAATCTCTTAATAAGGGTTTGAATATGGGATTTTTCTCGATTCCCTCTTGATCGAATTTATCGCCCAGCGGGACGACAAGCAACACGGCGTCCCGGCTGTTCACCCGAACCCCGATATAAATATCCTTCCCGCCGGCTTTAATAAAGGAATCCATCAATTGTTGCAGACTCACTTTTGATTCAAGAATGTCTTCTTTATCATCGGGTAGTAATCGGCACAGGGCATCCATTGCCGAATCAATTTTGATCCTGGGAAAATCCATGTGGACGATCAAAAAAGTCTGCTCGTCGATATAAGGCGCAACTAACTTGGCCTGCGCGGACGAATCTAATTTTTCATCCGCCCGTGTTGAGGATGCCGCCAGAAACAACGATGTAATCAAGCAAAACGAGAGAAAACGCCGCATAACTATTTCCCTTTCGATTCGAGGTGAATTTCGTATCGCAACCAATAAGCCTCCATGTTCAATCCACTCGGGGCGGGGGCCTCCAATATCGCCGCGTCTTCAATGCGGTGATATATGAACGCCGTTCCAAGAATCGGGTCGATCGGAATGGGTACTTCGGTTATGTCCGATAGTTTCTCGGGCAATTGTCCTCCGTGAGACGCGCCGTAAAGCCTTATGGCCTCGAATACGCGGAGGATGGCGATGGTACGCTCCGTTCTGGCTTCGGCAATCTTCGCTGCCGATAAAGCAGGCAGCAGTACCGAAGCTAAAGGCATAATCTCTTGTCCGTCGCGGAATAATTCCATCATCTTGGCATCGGCTTTTTTCATTCCCCCGATTGCCTCGGGATACGGCAAATACATCCACTTGAACAGTTCGTCCTGGATTTCTTCATATTGCCGAACCGCGGCGATCAATAAAACCCCGCAAACTGGCATCTCTTCCACCTTGTCGGCCGACCATCCGCGCTCGATAAGAAATGTTTTTGCCCGCGGATATCCTTCAATCAGCAGAAATGTGGTCGATGCCGACGGTATGAACTTGTCCTTTCCCGAAGAGTTGCGGATAATCCTTGCTTTTGCCATGGTTTGCTGAAGAATTATCCGCCATTGCTCAGGCGCAAGCTCTTTTGTTTCCAGATTTCTCAATTCGGGAAAGTTAATAAATAAAAAGGCATATTCCGCATCCGTGCCCGATCGAAAGTCGATTATCGGGCTGGGCAAATCGGTCAAAGCCCAATATAGATTCGGGGCGTCGGGCTGCTGTATCAATTCCCTGACCTGATCGGACAGCATACCAACAATCGAACAACCCACTAAAGTATGGATATACGTCGGCCCGTTGGCCACGTGCCGGCCAAAGGCATATCCGGCCTGCAACGTTTGGATGGCGTCGTCGTATTTTCCTTCGGCAATTTGCAGTCTTGCGTAAGGGGCCAAAAGCCTGGCATAGGAGCGTGATTGTTGTACTTCAGCCAATGATGTGTTAAAACCATATTCTCGGATCGGCACCTGCCAATCGCAGTATTCGCATTGTGAGGCCCGCTTTATTTCATCGATTTTCCCATTCCAACCACGAATTACGAAACGCACCTTTTCGTCACGCAATTCGGCTAGCGGATCTTCGGTCCAAAAAATATCTTTATTCCACATATCATATAAGCCCATGAAAAAACTCAGCGACTCCGCGGTCAGCTTATTATAATACACCGCCGCGTTGCCGGGCTTCAGATCGATAAATGCCGGCAAGAGTTTATATTTAAGCGCAGGTCGCGGCTCCGCCATCGGATGCAGCACGATTTTGATGGTCGTAATCTTGGATTCCTGTTTTAAGCCGTCCTCGCCCAAAACTGTTGCAGGCATCAGAAACAAAAAGGCGATAATAATGCCTATTTGATATTTCATGATTTGGCTCCCATGAAGTGAGCCGTGTCAAGGGTTGCAAGTGGTTAGAATCGTGGGACTTGACCAATCTCCCATTCGCGCTGGCGCTAAAACGCCGCACACTAAGCTGGTCCTGTCAAGTCAAGACGC
>JBEKZY010000180.1:0-9963 GCA_049509395.1 Thermoguttaceae bacterium
GCTGATAACGCTGTTGCCGGAAACGTTGGCGGCCGTCCACGTGATAGAAACCGACTGCCCGGGGGCGTACGATCCAGAGGCGGGACCGGTCAGCTTGAAAGTCGGCGCTGGAACCGTTATCGGCGCGGGAGCGTGCGATTCCGTAAAGGTCCACAGTTTTTTATCGTATACATAGCCGCCGATATAATACGTGCCCGGCAGGAAATTGCCGGGATCAAAGGTGTACGAGCCCGGACCATTCACGGCGGGCTTGTTGTCGATTTCGATCCACCGCTCATTGCCGTTCCACAATTTGGCGTCTCGATCCAAACACAGGCTGATTACATCATTGGCCGAGACGTTATCCGCAGTCCAGGTGATGGTAACCGGCTGACCTGGAGCGTACGTTCCCGAGGCGGGGCCGGTGATCGTGAAAGCCGGGGGGGGAATCGTGATCGGCGCGGCCGCATGCGATTCCGTAAAGGTCCACGAAGTCTTGTCATACATGTATCCGCCGATGTAATACGTGCCCGGCAGGAAATTGCCGGGATCAATGGTATATGAGCCATTGCAATTGGCGGCGGGCACTTTATCGATTTCGATCCATCGCTCGTTGCCGTTCCAAAGCCGGGCGTCTTTATCCAGGCACAGGCTGATTACTTTGTCGCCGGAAATATTATTGGCGGTCCATCCAATCGTAATCGGCTGGCCTGGGGCATAAGTGCCCGAATTGGGCCCGGTTAATTTGAAGGTCGGCGATCCGTTGACAATGAAAGTTACACAGTTGTCATTATTTGTGGAGGCCGTATTCGGATTCCCGTTGCTATCATGAATCGAGCCTGCGGGAATACTGGCAATCACCGTGCCGCTGCCGGTCATTCCGCTAACGGCCAGGTCATAGCGGATGCCGCCGTCGGCGTCAATGGGAGTTACGATGGCTAAGGTCGCCCCAGCAGTGCCGGATAAGGTTACGTCGTCCCCGGTGAAATCGGCCACGGGGTAGTTAAAAACAACTGCGAAGTTAATGGGCCAATTGTTTGTCGGATCCGACTGCTCGGGCGGCTGGAAGATGGTCTCCGTTATGAACTGCATCACACTCACACTGCTGGTTGCCGTTAGACCGCCGGCATCCATGATCGTGACCTGAAACGTGTAGTTGCCCGCCTTTTTGAAAATGGCAATGGTGTTCTTTGCGGCATTGGCGCCATTGACACTGAAGATGACCGGCGCGGGCCCTGTGGCCGACCACGTGTAAGTCAGATTCTCCTCTCCTCCATCGTCGTCGCCCAACACGTTGAGGTTCATCGCTACGTTGCTTCCCGGAATGGGTGAAGCGGCGGCGGCCATTGCTACCGTCGGCGCCGCGTTATTGACAGTCACTTCGGCGCTGCCCACAATCGACCCGCTGGCGGCCGTGATGCCGGCAGAACCGGCGGCTGCGGGCGCAGTGTACAGTCCGTCGGCGCTGAGCGTGCCCACGCCGCTGACTTTGTCCCAAGTGAAGTCCGGCTGCACGATTAATGCAGCGCCGAACTGGTCGTAAGCGGCGGCCGTGAACTGCTGGGTCTGGTTCTCATTGAGCGTCGCACCGGCTGGAGTGATTGTAATGCTCGTCAGAGTCTGGTCCACAGTCACACTCACGCTGCTGGTTGCCGTAAGACCGCCGGCATCCTTGAGTGTGACCAGGAATGAATAGTTGCCATATTTGCTGAACGTGGCGACGGTGTTGTTTGCGGTATTGGCGCCATTGACGCCGTAGCCGACCGGCGCTGGCCCTGTGGCCGACCATGTGTAGGTCAGATTCTCCAATGCTCCATCGTCGACGCCCGACACGCTGAGATTGGCCGTTGTACCGGTTACCGGATCGGGTAAAACGGCGGCAGGCTCAACCACGGTGGGGGCAGTGTTCGAGCTGGTCACGTAAACATTGGAGAATTGCGTGGTGGTCGATAAAGCACTACTGTTCGAACAAACTCCCAAACCTCCCAGGATGTAGGAATTCATGCTGATTGTTTGCGATGATCCTAATTTAGTCCAGGTAGCGCCGTCGGTGCCATAATAGCCGGTAAATACATCGCCTACCCGGGTCAACTTGAACCATATCGGCACGGCCTGATAGCCTGTCGAATACTTGACCGAGCCGCCGTCCGAAGAACGATAATTTAAGAATATATGAAGCTTGGAATCGGAGGTGGCGACCATGCTTACATAGCGCGAGGTGGGGGAGTTCGAGTTACGGAGCATGATTCCGCCCCAGCCCGTGGCGGCAGTCTGGGAATCGACTCTGGCGATAATAGTGCAATCGCCGACAAGCTCCTGATAGGCGAATTGGAATCCGTCGCCCGAGCCGGCCGTGGAACCGGTCACTTGGAAAACGCCGTTGGAGTATATGGTGTGGCCGGCAACGCCCACGCTGCCGATGTCCCGGGCAACCCAGGGAGAGATCAAGGGCATGGAAACTGGGGCTTCGGCCGAGTTGGGGCTCCCGTTTGTCGCGCTAACGGCCGCGACCACGTAGTAATATGTCCCGCCGCTGAGCACGGTCGTGTCGGAGTAGGCGGCGCTTGTCACACCGGAGGCAATGATAGTATACGGGCCGCCGCTATTGAAGGCACGTCTGATCAGATAACTATCGGCCCCCGGGCTGGCCGTCCAAGACAAATCGACCTGGCTTGAGGAAACAACCGTCGCGGTAAAGCCGGTCGGGGCCGGAAGACCGGTAACCGATCCGATGATCACCGGCGAGTCCGCGCTTTCGCCCGAATCGTTTAAGGCAGTGACGATATAGTAATAAGTTCCGCTAACTTCCACGTCCGTATCGGAAAAGCTCGTCCCGGAAGCGGCGAAGCCGATTGTGTTGAAGGTTCCACCGGCGCTTGTGGAACGCTTGATCCTGTAGATCGTAGCGTCCTGGCTGGCCGACCAAGTGACGTCGATCCGGCTGGGCGTGATAACAGTTGCCACCACGTTTACCGGCACGGGAGGCGGATTAGGGGTGAATTGGGCAAGATATATATTCGGCGTGGGCGGAGCGGACATGCCGTAGCCCAGGTAAAAACTCGTATGGGCAGGCTGATTGTAGGCCACGTTCTGCCAGGCTATCGACTCGCGATACTGCAGGTCGTCCATCAGGGTATATATTCGCGTGGTGGATGGAATGGTGGTGGTGTAGATCCGCAATTCGGTACTGTTGGCCGTTCGCCAGACTACCTCTTCCCGCCAATCGCCGAAAAGGTCGGCCACCAAACAAGGAGTTGATTTGGTGCCATTGTTTGAAGCGCACCCGGTGGCCGTCAGCAGCGTAGTTGTACCACTGGTGGAATATTTTGTAATGGAAGTGCCGTCCTCCAATTCGCGGCTTAGATCGCCGTCCCACCAGACCAGGAAATTGTCGGAACTGGGGGCAGTGCCGACCACGTTTCCGTGGACGTCATAAAGATTGCCGTTGGCGGCGGACCACATCTGTGCTCCGACCGTGCCTGCAATTATGTTATCGCAACATCCGCGCCCGTCGTCGGTTGTCGTACCCCCTCCCCAGATGATCGCCCCGGTGGCGGCGTCGTGAAGTTCAAAGCCGTCGCTGGCATTGGGGGTTTCATGGACCTCCCAGACTTCCAGCCCCGGCCGGGATGGGTCGAAATCGCCGACGTGCATGGCATCGCCGTGGCCAAGGCCGGTGGTATAAATGGGGGCGCCGTTATCGTCTATCACGGCAGCGCCGTAAATGATCTCGTCTTTTCCGTCGCCGTCTACGTCGGCGATGCTGAGTGCATGGTCCCCTTGGCCCACATAGGCGCTGTTGATGTTTCCGTCCTCGCCAACGGCGGCCTCGAAGGTCCAGAGGTGGGTAAGCGTTCCGTTGCGCCAGTTCCAGGCGCCGATTATATTTTTGGATGCGTAACCGCTTTGAGGACCATAGTATCCGCGGCATTCAATAAGACTTGGGCTTGATCCGTCCAAGTATGCCACGGCGGCCAGGAAACGGTCGCAGCGGTTGCCATAGTTGTCGCCCCAGTCGGAGACGTTGCCCCTAGCGGGCAGATAATAAGTCGTGGCCAAAGCGCGGCCGGTCGTGCCCTCGAAAATGGTCAGGTATTCCGGCCCTGTAAGGATGTAGCCCGATGAATTGCGGTAATCTGCAGTGGGATCATCTCCCGGTAGGATAACGTTATTGCCTAGTCCGTCGACAGTTCCCGGAGCGGTTTTCAAGGCTATTTCGGCTTTGCCGTCGCCGTCCAGATCGTAGACGATCATTTGAGTATAATGGGCGCCTGCGCGGATATTTTTGCCCAGGTCGATGCGCCATAATTGCGTGCCGTTCAATTTGTAGGCGTCGATGTAAACGTCGCCAGTATACCCGGATTGCGAATTGTCCTTCGAGTTGGAGGGATCCCATTTCACAATGATCTCGTACTGGCCGTCGCCGTCCAGATCGCCTACACTGCAATCATTTGCGCTGTAAGTGTAATTTACGCCGTCGGGCGTTGTGCCCCCGGCGGGAATATTCAACGGGATTGAAAGATAAGGCAGCGCGGGCGCATCAGCCGCCAGGGCATACGTTTCACTCGCAGCCTGTTCTACACCGCTTATAACCGGGCGGACAAAATAGGAGTTGCTCAGCGCCGTATTCACTCCGGTATCGACGTAATCGGTAGTCACGGTAAGCGGAGTGCCGTTGAGTTTCACGGCCGCCGCGCCGCCCGTGGAGCGGTAAAGGTTGAAGGCGATGTCGCCGGGATCGGTTCCAAGCAGGCGCCAACTTACATAAACCGTCCCTCCTCCCTCGTTGACGGCTATCATGCCGCGGTCGAGATATTCCATCTGCCGTGGAGCGGAAACAGTGGCCGCAGTTTCGGCCCCGGCGCCGGATGCAAGATTGGAAACCAACGGCGTAGAGTAAAGCGGATTGTCCAGTCCGGCGACGCTGTCGAGCACCCATCGCGGTTCGAGAGATTCAAATTTCAGCCGACTGTTGTGGGCGCGGGAGGAAGGCGATGATTTCCTTTTGCGCGCTGAGGATGTCTCCAGCTTCATTACTCGATATTTTTTGAAATAACGAAACATGATTTCCCCCCCGGTTATTGTGCGCACTATTTACATAATTCCTCATATTATGTTGAGCAATATGATATCAAATAGTTATTGAAATGCAAATTTATTTCCGGGGGGACTCTACAAAACCTCCCCCGCGCCGGGCATTGCCCTGCGGCGGGGAGATGGTCGGGGTAAGGGCAAAATGCGTTGCTTTTTGTTATCCATCAATGATTTTCGCTTGCCGGGAAAGCGGTTTTGTTGGAGATCTTTAAATTAATTTATTGATCTTTGTCTGGAACATGGATCATTAAGTAGCGGGGCGGATTGCTAATCTGCCCAAAAAAAGGCAGGTTGGCAACCTGCCCCACAGTTCATTGCCCAGGCAAAGGTAAATAGAACGTGCAACAAAGGCGGAAGGCGGAGAGCGGAAGGCGAAAAGCAATCACTGATTTCCGAATTCTAGTAAGACGACTTTCAAAGTCGTCTAACAATACTTAATCCCCAATTCCCTAACCCCGATACCCAATCGCCGGAACTCCAAGATTTGCGGCAATCATTGCCACGGGGGGGCCGGCTTTGATTTCGAAGTTGTAGGATTGCATGTGCAGATACAAAAAGAGGATGGCCACCAGTATCGCCAACAGTGCGATCACCAGGAGAATAGTGTACAGATCGGCCCGGGGTTTGCGGAAGTTTCCACCGGGGTTGTTACTCGATTTTGGAGGCGACACGGTCACCTTTCTGCACTTCGCTTTGCTGGAAACTGGGGATGATTTTGCATACCGCCCTATCCGGGGAAGTTTTCAGGACTTCGATTTTGCCGACGTATTTATTTCCGGTTGGGGCGACGCGATACACGTCGAGTTTATGGCCTTTTTGCAATCCCATATCGGAGCCGATGGAAATCTCGGTCAACCCGCCGCCCAGCACCGCCTCGACCACGGCCTCCACGCGGGGCGGAGTGCCGGAGATGTCGGTATTCTCGTTAAGATCGAAGTGCCGCAGCACGTCTCGGGCTTTGGCCAGGTCGGCCGACAGCGTGGTGTTGCGGCTCTTCAGTTCGCTCATCTCGTTGAGCATCTGGTGCATTTCGTCGGTGAGTTTGACCACTTCCCTGAAATGCGCTTCGCGGTCGGATAGGGCCTTTTCGGCTTCGCTGCGCAGACCCTCGACCTCGCCGCGGAAGACGGCCGATTCCTTTTGCGTGGCCTGCAAGGCGGCCACCGCTTTTCTCTCGGAATCGTCGTATTTTTCGATGGACGCCTGGAGTTGCTTGATTTGGTCCTTCATCAGCGAGTTTTCGTTTTCCAGCTTGGTCAGGGCTTGCACCTTGGCGTCGAGTTCCTTGTTCTTCTCATCGGTGAGCTTTTGCAAATCGTTTTTCAGGGCTTCGTTCTTTTGCTTTTCTTCCTCCAGGACGTATTTCAAGCCCTTGGGTCTGGCCGCGGTGGCCTGCTCGGGCGATGTCATGACCGCGTCGCGCCAGTTTTGATGCGTGGCATAGACAGCCAGGACCATGGTCATGAAAATGATGCTTAAAATAAAGATCACAACGGTCAGTATTTTTCCGATTAGGTTCATTCCAGACCTTTCACGCGGCCTTATATATGAGTCGGCCTGATTGAGCGATTCTGATGGAAATCGGCTTCCCCTCGGTCAGTTAATCCGCAAGTTTTATCTTTTTAGTATAACTTCGCCCAATTTCTCATGTCAACCAGAACCCCCATAAACCAGATAATTTGGGGCGTCCAGCGAAAGTCTTGGATTTTAATGACCTTATTACCAGCAATACGCAAATAAGCGACACCAGCTTACCCCCATTTAGTATGGAGAGGGGGTTGTCATTCATTCTTAGAACCTGTCCCAGCATGTAAGTCTATAGCCTTTAGCCTTTTTTCTCTAAGGCGGTTCCAAAGCCCGGCGGCGGCAAAAACGCAGCAACCGGCGAGGCAGATTCCAGAGGGCCAATCGCCGTAATACAGATACCAGCTTTTTCGATGGTCGATGCGGACACACGCCAGCAGGGTGGCGGTAGCCCGGCGTGGTCCTTTTTCGATGATCCGGCCGTCGGCGTCGATCCAGGCGGAGAAACCGGTATTGGCGGCGATCAAAAACGGCTTGCGGCACTCCACAGCCCGGAATACCCCGCAGGCCAGGTGCAGGTCCAGTTCGCTGGAGCCCCAAAACCAGCCATCGTTGGTCAGGTTTATGAGCACGTCCGGTTCTTTGCCTTGAGCCTGAAGGGTGTTGATCTGCCGCCGGATTACATGCGGCAGAACGCTTTCGTAGCAGATATTAGGAGCAATAAGAATATCACGATCAACAGCACTGCTGGACGAGCCAGCAGTGGCACCCGTGCTGGACGAGCCGGGCACCAACCGAAGGTTGGTCGTGGCGCCAGCGTGAACTCGGAATTCGGCCGGTTGCGTGCCGGGCGTCATGCCCATGCTTAGCGGCGATAGGTTGTACAGCCAAGTGAAATAGCCGGCCAGTGGAATATACTCGCCGAACATTACCAGATGCATCTTGTCGTAACGGCCCAACAATTCTCCGGAAGCCGACACATACGCGGCCGAATTATATACTTTTTCGCCGCCGGCGGTGAAATGATTTGCATCCAAGCCCACAAGCAAGGGAGAGCGGAGCGCCGCGGCGGTATCTTCAAAAGAGCGACGCGAGGCTTCGGCACAGGATTGCAGCCATTTTCGATAATCCTCGATATTAATATTCTCCGCTTGTAATTTCGGATCCTTGGCGCCGGCATCCTCATCATAGATGACCAAGGGATAGAGGAAAAATATCTCCGGCCAAATGATCAAATCCATTTTTCCAAATTTATCGATCGCCTGCCGGGAAAGGTCAAAATAATGGGAATAGACTGTTTTGCGGAAATTTTCGTCGGCATCGACCGTGAAATCGAGAGAGCCCTGAATCAGTGCGATCCTTGCCCCGGGCGTGGTTTCATTGTTGACGGTCCGCGCATAACCATAAGCCAACACCGCGGCCAAAATCGCCGCGGCCGGTATAAGCGGGCGGAACGAGACGATCCAAGGGGACAGTCCCATTTTCACTGACGTGAAAATCGGGACAGTCCCCGGCATTTGTGCAAGGCATGCCGCCGTGAACATCACCAGGAAACTTACGCCGTAAGCGCCAGCCAGGTCGCTGATTTGGATCAAACACACCCAGCGGTACTGCGTGTGCCCAAGACTGGCCATGGTCATGCCGGTCAAGAGATGCGCCCGGGCGAGTTCCAGGCCGGTCCAGACCAGCGGCGCGACAATAATCACGGGTAGGCGCAGTTGATTGACGGCAGTTCGGCTCAGGGCGATAAACAACGGCAGATAAAAAGCGAAGTAAAACGACAGGGCCACCCAGCCGAAAGCGGTTGCCCAATAGGGCAGACGGAGCCAGTGCAGCACGGCCAGCCAAAACGCAAAACCGGCAAGCCAAAGGATAAAATAAGGCCGAGATCCGTCGAGTTTTTCACGCCGGATGAGCAGCACCCAGGGGATCGGCGCGATCCACGCCAAGAACCAGAAATCGGGCGGCGGAAAAGCGGCCCAAAGCAGCGCCGCCCCCAAAAAAGCATATCTAAATGTGAAGGTTTTGATAATTTTTAAACACGAAAACACGAAAGTACGAAATAGCGAAAGAGAAGCACCATAAATGTGATTTTCCGTTTTTTATTTTTTCGTGATTTCGTCCTTTCGTAATTTCGTGATTGCCTGATTTTTAACGTGCCTGATAAATTGGTATTATTGCCCGACCTTCAGGAAGCGTTCCAGGATCGTCGAGCCGCAGTCGGTTAGGAAGCTTTCGGGATGGAATTGCACGCCGAAGAGGGGAAACCTCTTGTGGCGGATCCCCATTATTTCCCGGGTTCCGTCAGGGGCGGTGCTCCAGGCGTTGACGATAAATTCATCGGAGAGGGTGTCGGGTTGGATCACCAGGCTGTGATATCGCGTGGCCGTGAACGGATTGGGCAGGTCGCGGAGCAGTCCTTGATTATCGTGATGGATTTGGTCGGTCTTGCCGTGCATCAACCGGCCGCAACGGACGATCTTGGCGCCGAACGCCTGCCCGATCGACTGGTGCCCCAAGCACACGCCCAAGAGCGGAATCTTGCCGGCAAAACGCTGGACGCAGGAGAGCGAAATACCGGCGTCGTCGGGCGTGCAAGGGCCGGGCGAGATGATCAAATGCGTAGGCCGCTTGCCCTCGATCTCCTCCAGAGCGATCTTGTCGTTGCGATAAACCTCAAGGTCCAAGGCCGGATCGATCTCGCCCAGGCGTTGCACGAGGTTGTAAGTGAAGGAATCGTAATTATCGATAAGCAGGATCATATAAGAAAATCCCCTGTTTTCCTTGGATGAGACTTTTATAGCATATATTAACTCGCGGACCTTTGGTTAACCGTTAAATCTTAACAAACCATGGGACATTGGGCCATGTCCGATTGTCCATCTAATATTGTATAAAACAATATAAACTGACTTATAGATCTGGCAGTTCCGACAATTTGGGCAAGTTGTTCTGAAATCAAAAAAAATACGGAGTAAAAACATGGGGAGTTTGCCCTTAAAACCGGCAAGGTTTTACTGCTTTCCACTACCGGAAATGTTTGCGCAATGAGAGTAGTAAACCGTTTACTGGAAATACGTTGCGTTCGCTCAAGACGGCTTATTCGGTCAGCCGATACGGTATTCTGACCCAAGACGATTCACGCGTGTCGCGTTGACACGTGTTGAGGGTGCGTCAGGTAACCGGATCGGGTATGTATCTCGAGCCAAGGATTGGTTCGACGGCCCTGGCGCAGTACACCGTGTGAACTGTGGGATTCGACTCAAATTTCCCGCCTACAACCTCCCACCAGAGTCGATTTTCACTTATGGCGGAACCCCCTTCCGCCATGAGGCATTAGTCAATAAGACGCATCGGTTAGAGGTC
>JBEKZY010000181.1:0-18015 GCA_049509395.1 Thermoguttaceae bacterium
TCCTGGAGCTTCTTCAAATTAACCATCACGATATAATGCACCGAGCGGTAACCGAACTCGGTAGGACGCAATCGCTGGCTTACGTCCTCGCTGTTGGAACGGTCGATGTCGAACGCCTCCTCGATAAACCGGCACACGGCTTGCACCTGATCCGAAGTCTGGGCGATTACCCGCCCGCCGCAAAGGTCCGTAATGCGGGCCAGCGGATCCATGGGCAATGTGCCTTTCGGATGCATATAGAGCTTGCGTTTGCGCAGGATCTTCTCCGCAAAACTGGGGACGCTTTTGACACGTGCCTCGATCAAAGCCAGAGGCGCAAATTTAGCGCATCCCTCTTTGAGAATTGATTGCAGAGACTCCGCGTAGAGAAAGTAACGGGGGCGGATTGCCGCGAATCTCGGCACTTGCAGTGCTACCCAGTCCCCATCTGACAAGGTCGCCCATTTCTCGATTTCTTCCCTCGTTTGAGTCATCTTCCTTTGCTCCTGGTCCTATCCCACGTCCAAGTCTGGTGCGTTTTCAGGACCAGTGGGAATTTCGGCCATTTGGCAACGGGACAGGGCCCTCAAGTATAGCCGCTGTCTTTTCCGGATGCCACTGATGGACCTGCGGCAACTATTCTTGAAGCGGTTAATCTTGATTCTTCCAGGAATAGGTGCGATCGCCGCAATTTTGCGAAAGGCCGGCACTTTGCTCAGATTACCATTAGCTGCCGCGCCATTCAACCGCCTCAATCGTGAATCTTGGCATATCCGCCCCCCCGCAATAGTAGTGCCTGGATACGGCTTGCTCTCGGAACTGCTTTATCAGAAACACGTTTCTTTCATTTAATCCAGGAGTTACAATAGATCCATCTTTCATCCCAAGCGCCATACTTTTCAACTAATCGACACCACAGTTTTCATCGTTGATTACATCGTAACGACCCATATCATTATTTTTTATCTACTTCTGATGCTAAAAACAATGACCATCTACTAGGAATACTTGTAAATGAATAATGCAATATTTACAGAGATGGAGGAGACGTACGAACTACGAATCGGAGCTGTAGGTCATCGCAACTTGGCACAACCCGCCGCCATGGATGCCGCTGTTCGACGTTTGCTGGAGCGGATGAGTCAAACGCTGACTAAAGGCCATGCTACGCCGATACGCTGGATCGTGGTAAGTCCTCTGGCAAAGGGTGCTGACCGCATCATCGCCCGCGCGGCTTTGGAGGTAGTCCAAGCACGATTGGAAGTGATTACACCCTTCTCCTTAGATGAATATCGCCGTGACTTCGCGGAACAAAAAGATGCCGCCGAATTCGATGACCTGTTCGGTCGCCGCGATAACTTGACCATTCTGTCACAGCCTGATTCGAAATCCTCGGAATTACAAACAATCAAAGATGGCCATGAAAGCCTTACAAAGGAGCAACGTCATAGAGGTTATTTTCAAGTTGGGCAAGCGGTTGTTGACGCGGTTGAAATTCTCATAGTCATTTGGGATGGCAAATCCGCAGCCGGTTTGGGTGGAACCGGAGATATCATTCCTTATGCGCTTGCGCGTGGCAGATTAATCATACGATTGGATCCGAACGATCCGGCTGCCGAGCCGGTGCTGGTGCGCCTTGGCAGTGAAAAAGCGGGACTGGAAAAAGAACCGACCTGTGCCCCATTCCCCGCTACCGCCGCAGAGCTTTCTACGGGTTATGTCGAGTTTGATAAATACTGCCAGGACGACGCAATCGGCGAATCAGAAATATCTCGCAATTCAGAAGCAACCATGCGCTGGCTTTATGGAATCGCCTCACGGCATGGTTTGTCAGAAGGTTTGTTCGATCGGGTAGTGAAATACGTGCTCCCGCAGTACAGCAGAGCCGATCTATTGGCTAACTACTATCATAAGCGATACACACGCGCTAATGTGGGACTATTCGCCCTGACAACATTCGCCGTAACCGCGGCAACCGCTCAAAAGCTGTTTCCGGCGCCGTTCGCGCTTTGGATCGTGGCCGAATTAGCGGCACTTATGGTAGCGCTTGCTTGGCTTCGCCGCAGCCGGCACAAAAATTGGCATCGCAAGTGGTTAGAGAGCCGATACATTGCAGAACACTTGCGTACGGCGATGTTCACTGTGCTTCGGCAACTGAATGACCAATCATTCAAGACGGAAGCCCCTTCTTCTTTGAGATATTATACGGGGCCGGGACATTGGCTTTCCGACTACTGCGGACGGATCATCCGCGAGGCATGTCAACAACAACCGCCTCGGGAATCCCCAGAACAAATTCAGAATTTCATCTGTGAAGCCTGGATTGAGGAACAATTGCATTGGCATCGGAAGAACGCCAAACGCCGCGAGGTGGAAAACTTCCGAATCCATCGTGCCGGTCAATTATTTTTTGTCGCAACGCTAATTTTGGGCTTCCTGCATTTGCTGGGCGTGGGCCGCCACGGAAACATGCTCGGGACTTATCTTGATTTCGACGATTGGATGGTTTTTTTTGCAATCGTGTTGCCTGCCTGGGGAGCGGCGATCCATGCAATCAATAATCAATTGGAGACTGGGCGAATGGTTGCCCGGTCGCGCGGCATGGTCGAGGCGCTTTCAGAAGCTCGTGACAAATTGCGCAGCGCCCAGACTTCAACGGCACGCTGGAAAATCATACTCGAAACTGAACGGCTTGCACATCATGAACAATACGAGTGGTGGGTGCTGTTAAGTTTTCGCGAAATGCCGTTGCCAACCTGAATCGGGATCAGGACCGTCCATTGCATGGTTGTTCTCCCCGCTTGGAGAAGGGGTGGAATGTTCACTATTGTGCTGCGTTTCACTTGGCAGGCAGAGTGTCTTTCCTTCCAGGAGGAACGTCGGTGGAGGACGGCGCGGTGGAATTGGCCGTAGGCTTATCGGAGGTGGCGGACTCGGGTGCAACTGAGCCGTACAATGTGTGGAGCATGACACCCAGCAGTCCCGGCGTCACTTGGTAGGAAATTTCCTTGCCGTCCCTGCGGACCACAAGCTCCCGGGGCTTTTCGCCGGGGGCCTTGATCGCGCTTACGAGCTTCGCGAACTCTGCATAATGTTGCCCGTCGTAGCTAACGATGATGTCGCCGACGTGTAGTCCCAAAGTCTCGGCTTTTCCATTTGGCATGACTTCCTTAATTTGAACTGCGACTGGCCGCAGGGGTCCGCCGTGCTCGTCGAAATAGGACCGGCTTGTCTCGTTTCCTCGTTCGTCGAAGGTGGCCTTCCATCCGGCAATCCCGTCCTTGTTAAGGCAGGGCTTGCCGTCGGCGCCAAAGTAGGACTCGCTATCCTCATTCCCACGCTCATCAAAAGTAGACGTCCATCCGGCGATTCCATTGAAGTTCAGGCGGGGCTTGCCGTCGGCGCCGAATAGGGACACGCTGGTCCGGTTTCCCCGCTCGTCATAAGTGTCCTTCACTTCGGCATAAGCGTTATGGTACAGACAGGGCTTCCCGTCGGCAGCGAAGTAGAACTCACCCGTGCGGTCTCCCCGCTCGTCGAAAGTGAACCTCACTTCTGCGTACCCATTTATGCTCATGCAAGGCCTGCCGTCGATCCCCAAGAAGGATCGGCTTGTTCGGTTTCCCCGCTCGTCGTAGGTGGCCTTCCATCCGGCATTGCCCTCCTTGTGCAAACAGGGCTTGCCGTCGGCGCCAAAGTAGAACTCGCTTGTCTGGTTCCCCCGCTCATCGTAGGTGGATGTCCATCCGGCAACCTCATCCTTGGTCAAGCAGGGCTTGCCGTCGGTGCCGAAATAGGACACGCTTGCCTCGTTTCCCCGCTCGTCGAAAGTGGACTTCCATCCCGCATACCCGTCCTTGTGCATGCAGGGCTTGCCGTCGGTCCCGAAGAAAAACCTGCTAATCTGGTTTCCACGCTCGTCGAACTGGTTATTCTGTCTAGCGACTTCCTCATCGTTCAGGCAGGGCTTGCCATCAGTCCCGAAGAACGAGCAGCTAGTCTGGTTTCCCCGTTCGTCGTAGGCGGCGTTCCACCGGGCAAGCCCGTTCTTGCTCAAGCAGGGCTTGCCGTCGGCGCCGAAGAAGGACTCGCTCGTGCGGTTTCCCCGCTCATCGAAAGTGGCCTCCCATCCCGCATACCCTACCGTGACCATGCACAGCTTGCCATCGGTTCCAAAGTAGAACTCGCTTGTCTGGTTCCCCCGCTCGTCGTAGGTCCGCCTCACTTCGGCATTCCCGTCTCTGTGCAGGCAGAGTTTGCCGTCGACGCCGAACCAGGACACGCTTGTCTCGTTTCCCCGCTCATCATAGGTGGCTTTCGATTTGGCATATCCATTTTTATGCAAGCAGGGCTTGCTGTCGGTACCGGAGTAAGACTGACTTGTCGTGTTTCCCCGTTCATCGAAAGTGCAGGTCACTCCGGCATATCCGTCAATCATCAGGCAGGGCTTGCCGTCGACGCCGAAGTAGGACTCGCTTGTCTTGTTTCCATGCGCGTCGTATGTCCACTTCATTTCGGCATACCCGTTCTTCAGCAGGCAGGGTTTGCCGTCGGCGCCGAAGAAGGACTCGCTTGTCAGGTTGTTCCGTTCGTCGAAAGTGGCCTTCCAACCGGCATTCCCCTCTTTGTACAGGCAAGGCTTGCCGTCGGTGCCGAAGTAGGACTCGCCTGTCTCATTTCCCCGCTCGTCGAAAGTGCGCCTAAATTCGGCGAACCTCTCTTTGCTCAAGCAGGGCTTGCCGTCGGCGCCGAAGTAGGACACACTCGTCTGGTTTCCCCGCTCATCGTATGTGGCCTTCCACTGGGCATTCCCGTCCTTGTGCAAGCAGGGCTTGCCGTCGGCGCCGAAGTAGGATGTGCTCGTCGTGTTTCCCCGCTCGTCGTAGGTGAGCTTCCATCCGGCATATCCCTCTTTGCTCAGGCAGGGATTGCCGTCGGTCCCGAGGTAGGACACGCTTGTCTGGTATCCCCGCGTGTCGAACTGGGCCTTCCACTGGGCATATCCCTCCTTATTCAGGCAGGGCTTGCCGTCGGCGCCGAAGCAGGACGCGCTCGTCCGGTTTCCCCGCTCGTCGTAGGCAACCTTCCACTGGGCATACCCGTTTTTACTCGCGCACGGATTGCCGTCGATTCCGAAGTACGTCACTTCGACTAGATTTCCGTCCGCATCGTATTTCTGCTTGTTAATGGCACAGCCGTCTTCATTGATGACCGGTGTTCCTGTCTTGCCGATCCATGTCGTCCGAATTCGATCTCCTTGGGTATCATATTCATACTGCTTGCCGGCGACTCCCCGCTTGGTAGGGCAAGGTTGGCCGCCGATATCCAGGTAACTAATGGCTTCCACTTTGCCCGCCGGCGTGTAGGCAAACTCCTGGACATAGATACTATTGACATCGGAAGTCGGGTAACCGTTCTGGTTCAAATAAGTTCGCCGAACCACGTGCCCCAGGTCGTCATACTTCAACTCCCAGGCCGCGATTTCCGAGTGCATGCCCGTATCAGGCATACCGGGCCCGGTTTTCAGACTACTCCTGTCGGCTGGCAGAAACTGGGCCTGCATTTGCAACCGACCCTTGCTCCCGCCCTTGAATTCCACGATCGACAAGTCCGGCGCATAAACGGATTTCCGCAGTTCCTTTCCGGTCGGTGTGAATTCGATCGCGTATTCCAACGCGCCATCATCGCGGTAATGGAAAGACCGATCGGCCGGGCGTTCGGCGTCTCCCGTGTCCGTGGGCCGGCCGCTGCCGTTGATGCTGCAAACCCGGTCAGCTCGATACCGGGAAGACTCGAATTTCCATGAGAAATAACGACGTTGGACCTGTGCAGGGCTCAGTTCGCCGATGCCCTGGGGAACGCCCCGGCATTCGACGTAATCGGCATAGTAACCGACCTTGGTGCGGTGGTAATCCCAATAGGCCAATCCGCCAACTGCGGTTGTCAGGAACAACGCGGCAGCCGTCAGTCCTCGCATTAGGAGTTGTTGCCGCTGACGGCGGCGATGCCGGTCCCAGAGCTTGTCGAACTTCAAGCCCAGCAGCTTGGCGATGACCTTGACAACCGCTTTCTCTTTGCCAAGTTCTTCTACGCTAACGCCCAGCATCGCCTGTTCGCCCCCGCGCAAAGCAGTAGGGAAGCATTCCTGGCTGGGATCGGCTGCGCCGGGCTGGCCTGCCACAATAAACGGAATGATCCTCTCGCCCCGGCCCATATTGATGAAGTTCTGTATCTCCTTGTTGACCCATTCCGATTGGGCCGCCGATGGCGAACAGATGACGATCAGGTAGCGGGAATCGTCCAATTCCTTGCGGAGGTTCTCCATCAGCGGGCCGGCGCCAATGTCGGTCTGATCGCGAAAGATGGGGCGAATGTGCTTTGGCAGGTGCGGGGCTTCTTTGCGGATTACGCTGGGAAGCCGGTAGGTCTCCAGGCGATTCTGAAGCCACTTGGCCCAACGCATGTCCTCGTGCTTGTAGCTGATGAACGCCACAAACTCGTATCGCTTGTCTGCAGGCGGTTGAGCATCCGCAACATGTTCTGAATCCATGACGGTCTCCTCAGGAACAGTCTCGGCGGCATCCCTTGACGCCGCGCCGAACAGTGATCGCCGTACTACGAGCCGGATAAAAACCCTCATTCAATCATACACACGAAGGGCTTCTAAAAATAGTCCATTCGAATCTTCGTGATCTCGCATGATGTGATGATCATGCGACGCGCTGCGAGGCTCAAGACAGAATCCGTGAGAAGCCAAAAACCAACCGGAAAGGTGCTTCGTTTTTTTCTAGGGGGCTTGTTGTTGATTGCGGACGGCGGCTTCAGTGCGGCGCATTTCCTGCCAGAAGTCCTGGGGGACTGTGGGTGTGGATTTGAGGGCGGCGGCTTGGGGGAATTGGTTAGAATGGAGGTGCAATTCGGCCAGGCCCAGGTCGGCAATGGCTTTCAGTGCGTCGAAGCCTTCGTTCGGCATCGTAGAACTGAATAACAGTCAGCGATAGGTTTTGGCCGCCAGGACGGTTTCCTGGGAAGTTTTTGCGGCGGCCGCCCACCGCGTGTACCCGCGGAACTGTTTTATACAGACGCGAACTCTTACCAGCGGTATTCCATGCCCGCGAAGGCCCCGTTGTAGAACAGGTCGCCTGTCGTGGCCACGGCGGTCGCGGGCCCGCTCCCCGGATACATATTGACCGATGGTTGCTGGGAGGCAAGCGCCACGCCATCCAGCCACAGTAGTTGATAACCGCCACGGACCGACAGCCGTTCGGTCAGGTCGTAGGTCAGCGTTATTCCAATCTCGCCGCAAAAGGCCAGGTTGTTGGCCGAGGCGCCGCTCGCAACGTGCAAACCAAACGAGGTCGAATCATAGGTGAAGGCATTTTTGGCGCGGTCTTCGTAGATGCCCGCCTTCAGCAGTGTGTCCACGCTGAACCGGCCCCGCCGCACCACGATGGCATCTGCGCCGATCTGAAAGCCGATCAAGTCATTAAGGCCGGCCAATTGCTGGGCGGCATCAACGCCGCCGGTGGCGGATAGCTGATTGACCAGGATCCGATCGTCCATGTTGAGGTAGCGGACGCCCGACAGCACGGTCAGGAAGTCATTCAGGCTGAGACGGGCATTGATCTCGACGTCTTGCAACTGTGAAGTATATGCCAAATTGCTATTTATCGGCACAGGGAATATGCCCATAGCGTTGTTGCTGTAGAGCACACCGGCCCCAGTGGTGCTACTGATCGTCGGCGGTGTGGCGCTCTGCCCGCCTAGGTTGAAATAGCGAGCTTCCAGGTCCCAATCGCAGTTCATTCGCCGCGTGACGTCGATCTGCCAGCCCATCTGCACAGGGAGGTCGAACTGGTTGGCGTTGAATAGTGAAGCCAGGGTTTCATTGACCAACAGGGTTTGGCCGGGCAAACGCGACCGATTGAGAAACAGTGCATCGGCCTGCACGGTCCACACCGGGTCGCAGCAGCATTCGCAACAGCCTTCGCAGCACGGCTGGCAGCTTGGGCAGGGGGCCGCGGCCGGCTGAGGACCAGGGCTCTTTGCGTCGCCCATGGCGGCAGCCATATCTTCGGCAACAGCGGCGCGGCCCAGGGCCAATATTAGGGCCAGCGAGAACAAGATTCCAGTCCAACAACGCGCCATGATTAAAGCCTCCCTGCGACAGGTGCCTGCGCTGCCGGCTGCCATCCGTGCCGTGCCTAATCCGCAGAAACCTATTTTCATCTTCGATTGAGAAAAGTCGTAGAATGAAAATTTCTTCCCGGCCACGTATATGCTTCGCGACGGGAACTCACGGAATGTCCGGCAAACTTCCCGCGACCGTTAAGGCGCCAGTCAACACGACTCTGTGCAAGGCGTCAAAGGGGAAAAGTCGATTTTTCGGCCAACGCCGACGCTGAAAGCGCCGCTTTTTGGCCGAAAATTGGACCAGACCCCGCCAGCGTGGGAACGGTACCCGCAATAAACTAAAATACGGGGCAATTCTCTTTTCTGCGTTGCTTTTTGGGACACAACCCCTTTCTACACAGAGACTTACCTTCATTCATCCTCGGCCTGAGCAAATGGTAGTTGACATACGTATAGTATTATATAAAATGGTTGGAGATAAGGGTGAAAATCATGGAAAATCGCATTACTACATTTGTCGAAGAAGAGCGGAAAAACGAGGCCCAGCCGATCGGGGAAATTTTGAAGGAACTCTTTGCCCAATACGAAAGGCGATTTCCCGGCATCGATATTGCCGTCGTGGAAACGCCGGTCAACGCCACTTGAGTCAGGAGGACTAATCATGCTTGTTCTCAGTCGCAAAGCCGATGAAAGCATCGTCATTGATAAGCGAATCACGGTCACTATTCTGGAAATTCGGGGAAGCCGGATCCGCCTCGGGATAGAGGCTCCAAAGGAAATCCCAGTCGTTCGGGAAGAACTGATCGGCTTGGCAGCGGCAAAGTCGACGGCGGTGTGATGTCTAAACGCGACCTTTGCGAAAGCCGCAAAAACACGCGTTCCTATCGGGAGTGCATGCTATCAGCAGTAGCAGAAATATTTTTGACAAAATACTTGACCGGCATGCAACAACGAATAAAATAAATTGTGGAAAGAGAAAGCGTGCTTTGAAAATGAAGGCCGATACGCCGCCTTCAAGGGTTAGTCAACTGCGACGGACAGTATAATTGAGGTTGACGTACCGTCTTTTCGATAGATACTTTTCGATTAATTCTACAGCGTCATTTTTGCTAAGAGATACTCTATCTATTGGATCTGCCCGCAGAGATGAAACGCAACGAATTGTGGCTCAACATGCAAAATGAGCTGTAGTTTTAAGGGGAAACCCGCTTCGAAAGAGGCGGGTTTCTCTATTCCATAAGGGCGGCTACAGAAGACTGCACCAATTACAATCAGCGAATTCATTGAAAAAAAATAAGAATGGGAAGAACATATTTTTACCAATTCTCGGCCAGCAGTTCGAAGTATGCCTGGGGATGGGCACAGGCGGGGCAGGCGGCTGGGGCTTCCAGGCCTTCATGAACATAACCGCAATTCATGCATCGCCACTTCACCGACTGGTTACGCTTGAACACTCGGTTGTTTTGCACGTTTTCCAAAAGGCCGCGGTAACGCCGCTCGTGCTGCTTTTCGGCCACGGAAATTTTCTCTAAGATGACTGCAATTGCATTGAAGCCTTCCTCCCGAGCAACGGCTGCAAAACCGGGATACAACTCCGACCACTCATTGTGTTCGCCATCGGCAGCCGCCAATAGATTTTCGGCGGTAGTTCCGACTATTCCTGCCGGATATGAACACTGGATTTGCACCTCGCCTCCTTGGAGATACTTGAAGAATCGCTTGGCGTGTTCTTTTTCCTGATTCGCTGTTTCCTCGAAGATTGCGGCGATTTGAATGTAACCCTCGTTTCTGGCTTGACTGGCAAAGAATGTATAATGGTTGCGGGCCTGCGACTCGCCGACAAAAGCAAGCATCAAATTTCGTTCTGTTTGTGATCCAATCATTTCCATGGCAGTTACCTCGAATTTAAAAAAGTAATGAAACAACCCTGTTAACACGTTATGCACGGGAACGACTAATTATGTGCGATTTTCAGTACTCGGCATCAGATACTGCGCCTATGACTTTTCCCTCCTCCAGGACATACAACTCCCTGCCCTTAAAACACTGTTGAGTTCCGCTAAGATTTATTCCCCCCATCCATTTCACAATGTCATCGATGACAATTTTAGCCACATTGCCCGGAATAGAATATTCCGCAGGCATGCTTTTGCCCTTGCCTTCAATAAATAGATGATTTAGTCCTGGGTATACGATAAAACTTGCGTCTTTCCGCGATCCCAATGCCTTTTTCCAATTAGCAAAATTCTCCATCGTCACCTGATAATCCCGTCCGCCTTGCAAAATCAATATCGGCTGCCTCAACTTCATAGCCTCTTTAGCAGGCTCGTATCCGCGCAAATCTAGCCAGTATTTTGCCGGACCTCCCAACAGAAGTACGCCGGGATTCTTCTCCGATAAATCCGGCGACTTGATGACGGCAACCTGACGCTCAAGATCCTGAATTTTCTTTTGCGCTTCTTCGTTAAGTTTTCCATCTTGAGACATGATATACCGGGTTTGCTCTAATACCAAATCTTCTAAAGGCATAGTCGAACCCGCGAGGCTGATGAATCCGCAGATTTTATCCTGGGCCTGGGCTATCCGAGGGATAAGCATTCCGCCGAGGCTGTGACCCAAAACCACGATTCTTTTGGAATCGATCTTATCTTGCGATGCCAAGGCCTCGACAGCGGAAACAACGTCGTCAATGGTCTCTTCCTTGACAGTAATACTGCTTACCATCATTGCCATCATTATTTGATGTTCCTTGGTGCGTTTTTCATAACGCAACACGGCAATTCCCCGCGAGGCCAATCCATACGCCAGATCGCGGAATGGTTTGTTGGGACCGATAGTTTCATCTCGATCCTGCGGGCCGGAGCCGTGCACAAGGATCACGGCCGGGAATGGGCCGTCGCCTTTGGGGAGGGACAAGGTTCCGGGCAGACTCCAAATGCCTTTGCCGATTTGTATTTCCTTTTCCTCAAACCTGGAAAAATCGGCATAGGATGGCGGTTTGTATTTGCCCGAAGGCAGAAAAAAAAGTCCCGCAATCTTATTCCCAGACGTGAAAACGACCTTGGCATCGAGCATCTCATGCTGAAACTCGCAAGTCACGAAGACCATATCATATTGCAGGTATTTTTCCGTCCTGGTTTCGGTTATCCGCTGAAATGCGCCATTATCCTTGATCAGACCGTCCCAGATCTGTTTCAGGCTTTCCGCCGGAAGTGCTTTGCTCATGGTTTGGTCGAACGGCTCAACGGCTTTGTCAAATTGGCTCCCTGACATTTGCGTTACAAATGTTTTTGCCATCTCTACATGCTTGGCCGCTTCTTCGGCCGAAGCCATCGACTGGGAGAATATGGCCAGCAGTGACAATGCAGTAACCGCTACCCGCCTTGTCTTGCCGGTCTTGCCTATTACCTCACCTTCTGCCAAACAACAAATTTTCTCTTTTAATACGATGTCAAAATTAAACATGGAACGTTCCTTGAAATAGACTTTCAAATTCGGTCTGATATTCTGATCTGCTAGCGCACCACTGACGGGGTATTCGGCCCTTCATTAATATCCTGCGGCGGCGCGACCGGAGCGAGCTCGGAGTTCCGGGCATTTGATCCCAGCCAAAGTGCATCGGCCTCCTGGACCGTCAAAGTTACCGGCGGCTGGAATTGTTCGCCGGCCATGTAATCCAAGAGCGATCGCCGCAACTGCCGGGCCACCGACCGGTTTTCCAGGTTGTTCTGAATGTCGGGTGCGCAGACCAGCAACCGGCCCGGTCCAACCTTGCACTCGAACACCACGCCCAGCTTGTAATTCCGATTCCAGTCGTCGATGGCCGAGACTATGGGCTGCAACTGCGGCGGAACCTTCTCGACGTTGATCGCCCGCACTCCGCGCACGATGTCGGTCCATTGCCAATCGCAAAAGGCCTCGGTGGGATATCCGGCCAGCGCCGGGTGTTTGACGTCGCACCACAGGCCCAGCATGGCCTCATGCTTTGGATTCATCTGGCGGTTCCAGAACACGGGTACGTTGTTCAAGGGCGGGCAGGTGTCGTCCAGGTCCGTTGCGGCGGGCGTGAATAAGACCTTGCCGCCGGTGGCCAGCCGGTTCTTTGCATCTCCCCATATGCCGGTCACGAGCACGTCGGCCGGGACGGTCGCATCAACCTCGGCGGGATATAGCCAAAAGTTCCAGTCATTCTCTACGCTTGTGTCGGCAAGTCCGACTACCAGCTTGTACTGCTTAGGCGCCGTAAGCTGGTGCAGGTCAACTGTAATTTTGCCCAAGTTGATATTCTTGCCGATGGGAATGTCGCGGGCCGGGAACGTGCCTTCAATGGCTGTCTTTCCTGTCAAATCGACAATCCGCCAATAAGGCGCGGCGCCGCTCAAAGGCGACGGGCCATAGTGGGCGATTTCTACGTCTACGTCAAACGTGTCCGAGTTTCTAAACACGTGATTGCGCATCCGTGCCAGGGGCACAGTCGGACCGCAAAACCGGCTGAACTGCCGGGCAGATACATAGCTCTTGGGTTTCCAGAAGGCATCGACCACGCCTATCAGGGCCGTGCCTTGGCCAAGGTAGTCACGCAAATCGAGCAACTGGAACCCGGCCAAGCCGGGCGTGCGCAGGTTGGCTTCGATCTCTTCCTTGTAACAGGCAAGCTGGAACTTGCCCGATGCCCAGGCGAAATCTTTATTCCGATCCAATACACCATGTTGGGCAGCCGAGTCGCGGAAAATCTCGTAGTTCCCCGGACGCAGGTATCCGGTGAATTCCTGGATCACGTCAAAATCGGGATACGCGCACCACTGGCCCACCTCGTGAGACAGGACAGGCACTTTCACGCCGCTCAACATTGCCGAATAATCGGCGCCGAACCAGCCGCGGTTGCCGCGCACCGCAAAGATGGCGTATTGCGGGCCATCGGCGCGGGGATTCGCCCGTCCGGTGTTCTCGGCATACAGCCTTCGCGGATCCTGCTTGTACCAGTTAACGGTCCAGGGCTCGAGCACGCCCTGCCAGCGTCCGGCCGGCTCGTTGCTGGGTGACAGCAGAACGAACGACGGATGATTGCCGTAGGCCCTCTCAATCCGGGCTGTTTCCAACTCGAGCATCTTGGAGATTACATTGCCCGGAGTGAATGAATTCCACATTCCGCACTCGGGCTGAATATAAAAGCCCAATTCGTCGGACGCGGTGAAAGCGGCATCGGGCGGGCACCAGGAGTGAAAGCGAATGTGGTTCAGTCCATAGTCCTTGCAGGTCTGGATGATTTTCTTCCATGAGTCCACGTCGGTGGCCGGATATCCGGTCAGCGGGAAATCGCCGCCGTGATGCGTACCGCGGAAGTTGATTTCGCGGCCGTTGAGCATGATTTTGACTCCCTCGGCCTTGATTTCGCGGAGTCCGAAGGAGATTTGGCGCTGGTCGTCAGCCTTTTCGTCAGCCAGTTTGAGAGTCAAGTGCTGCAAAGTGGGATGAAACTCGTCCCAGGTTTGCGCGCCGGCCTGCAAGGCCGTCTCAAGTTCGACTTGTGCGCCTTTTTCGTCCCACTCGACTTCCTTCGTTGCAGCGCCGGCCGTCAAAGTGCCTGAACCCGCCCGGCCGGTGATGTTGCCGATATGAACCTTGATCAGGGCCTTTTTGTCGGCAACGTTGGGGAAGACTTGGGCATCGTCGATCCAAACCGGGCTTGTGGCGATTAGCTCGATGCGGCCGGCAATGCCGTTCCATGTTGCGCCCAGAGCGTCCGATACGCTGTGGCCGTCGGGCCGATAAGGCAGGATCATTCTATTATCGTCGCGGATGCTAATTCGGTGTTTGCCGGGCGGGAGAATGCCCAACTCATATTCGTGTGGCGCGACCAGGCTGTTGCAGGACCCGATTTTTCGGTCGTCGATCCAGGCGGTGGTTTCCCATCTGGGCCGCTCCAAAAACAGTTGCACCCGCTTGTCTTGCCAGGCTTGGGGAATATCGACGTCGCGCTGGTACCAGGCTACGCCCAAGTAATGTTTGGGCGGCTGCGAAAGAAACGGGATTTTTACGTTGCCTGGCTGAGTATAAGCCTTGTATTGCGGCAGCAGATACCAGCGCAGATCCCTGGGCAAGCCTGCGACCCAAGGCGTATCGATGCCAATCTCGTCCCCATAACCTTGCGATTGCAGGATGCCGGGAAGATTGATGCGGTCCGTCAATTCGCGATTGAACCATTGCTCTTTTACGCCTACATCGTCGCGATCCATAGCGAATCGCCACTGGCCGGATAATTCCATGGTCGCGTTCGGCTGGGCAGGATTCGTCGCCGGCACTTGGGCTATTACTGAGCGCGGAATCGTTGCCGCCATGATAGATAAACATAGCACGGTAGTTGTTACAACGAATTTCAAAGAGTATTTCATGGTGCTTTCTTCAATCCTTCCCATTTGACGACCCAGGTTCCGTCATCCGGGAAACCTGGAGCATTTTTATCGGCGGGTCCGCCGTCCCAACCGGCGGCCATCATGGCCACGGCGTAAAGCAGGCCGCCATTGGAAGGGAAATACGGGAACGGGCCGCCGATGCTCAGGCCGACTGCATTAAAGTCGTTTTTCTTCGACGCGTGAAGCAGAGCATCGACCGCCATCTTAGGCTCGCCGTTGCGGGCGGCGGCCATGGCCATCATGGGAAAGTCCCAGCCCCAGCAGCGATCCCATTGCCAATCGGGCATCACTTTTCGCACCGTAGCTTTCATAACCAGCGGATCCGTGCCGTCGCCAGGCAACATACCCAGCGTGCCGATCAGCGATGGATGTTCCCAATTCATCTTTGTGTAAGTGTCGATCATGCCCTCTTGCTGAAGATACAGGCCGTCGGCCTGCGGCAAGGGCGCCAGGTCTTGGAGGACCTTGTCCCACTCAGGTTTGCCCTCCAATCCAAGACGTTTGCGCCACTCCTGGGCCATGCGCAAACCGTATCGCCAATAACACAATTCAAAGGCCGGGTTGTGGGTCGTTTTTGTGTCGATCTTTTCCGGTACGGTCTTGATCGGCGGTCCCAAATTATATTTTCCCGATACTTTGTCAAGCACGGCGAACGACGCCATGAAATCGGCCGTCTCATCGACAATATCGCGCCATTTCTCCAATGTCTCGCGCGTCGGGTGCAGGCGATAATCCAGGTTGGCGTAGAAGATCGGATGCGGCTGCTGCCAAATCAGCAGCGGGCCGATGCCCGAAGGCGAATCGCGCCCTTCGGGCCCGACCATCTTCGGCCAGCGGGCACCCTTATATCCCTGCTGCTTGGCTTTATCCTGGGCCGACGGCAGAATCTTCCCGTACCAACCCAGGCTGCGCTCGAACAACGGCCAGCGATCCCACAGGGCGTAATGCGCACCGTGCCACCAATGCATCTCCAGGTGGAACTTGCCGTTCCAGGCGCTGCTGTTATTGAACAAGCCGCTTTCCTCAGGCGGCAGCGAACCGGCTTCCTGCACGGCCAGCAGGTATTGCGAGAGCACAATCCGCCGCTCCAATTCCTTCCAACGCGGATCTTTGCTGGCCGAAAGGTCGATCGCTCCGCCGCTCTGCCAGAACTGCGGCCAATGCGCCTCGCTCGCAGCTTTAGTCCCGATAAATGTCAATTGCTCCCCGGTGATTTTACTTGGCGAAAAGGCACAGACAAACTCCAGTGCGCCCTCATCCTTACCAGGCGCCAGGAGGTAGGTGTGCGCCTTTTCTTCCTTGATCGTCGCCAGGCCTGTCCAAGTCATGCGCACAGTGTAATGGTCGTTGTCGAGTTGCCGCTCAAAATCGGCATGATGGTCGCTCTGAGTCATGCTTGTAGTATGCGCGTCCGGTTTATCCCAGTTAGCCCCGGACGACGAAGGACTACCGTAAGGAAAGGCCAATTCCACGCTCAACCGGCCGGCGGCGACCAGCGGCGATTCGATATGCACGGCAACGGCGTCACAATCCGGATGGGCACAAGTCTCGACTTGCACGGGTTGACCCTCGAATTCGAACCGGCTGACGACCAGTCCCCGCCACAGATCCAACTCTTGATGGATGTTCAGGATTTGATCCAGCGTGCCCTCTTTGCCGTCGGACGCGACAAGGCGCATGGCAAGCCGGCCAAGATTGAACCTATGCGGGTTCTCACGCAGCCACAGGTAAAGTTCTTCTTGCCCCTTGCTCCCCGTTGCATAGCCGACGGGCCGTCCGTAGGTATCGAACTCCGTCAACTTATAGTCCTCGATCCGTTTTCCCTCCGGCAAGATAAAAGTGTGCCATCCCCAGTGCGACATGGTATTGCCGTAGAAGGTCTGCAATCCCGTTACATCCAGACCGAGGGCAAATTCACCGTTGCCCACTTGCAAGGCGGTTTGCGGGTTCGCTTTGTCGAGCACGACGTTGTGCCGGGTGACTAGCGCGTGGCGGTCAATTGGCGCGGCGTTTTCACTTGCCAACGCCGAGCCGGAACATAAGATGGCCAGCAACGCCGCCGCGGTGATTTGTTTGATCATGGGTACTCCTTCAACAAGCCGTGGTTCTTAATAGTGGAATATGACATTAAGGAGCGAGTTTGGCAGAATAAACCGGCAAGCAATAATATCATATCACTTTTAGGTGCGGCATGCCAGCAGGTATATTGGCTCCTGCATGGAGTTAAAAATGATGCACCTTTTTCTATAATCAGTTTGTCATTAAGTGTCGAGTTGATGGGATTGCAATGCGATCCTCGAATTCTGCTGCCGATGTGCCGCCAACACCATGGGGTGGGGGCTCTTGACGCAATCCACTTTTGCTACAATATTCAGATTTATTAGGCTATCCGCCGAAGATTACGCCCCTCAATGAAACACCGGGCAAGTCCCTGGGCCTTGACCAATTGCGAATCAGCGGAAATAGCGTTTTCTATCGTTCACAAGGAGTTCATAATGAAAAAACGTCGCTTAGGCGCTCAGGGGCCGGAAGTGTCGGCCCTGGGTCTGGGATGCATGGGGATGAGCGAGTTTTACGGCGCCCGCGACGATAAAGAATCAATCGCCACCATAAACCGCGCCTTGGAGTTGGGGATCAATTTTTTCGACACCGCGGACGTTTACGGACCGCATATTAACGAAGAACTGGTCGGGCGCGCACTCCGGCACAAGCGGAGGGATATCATCCTGGCCACCAAGTTCGGTATTATTCGCGACGCAAGCAATCCATCTTTCCGCGGCTTGGACGGCCGGCCGGAGTATGTGCACAAGGCCTTTGACGCCAGTCTCAAACGGCTTGGTTTCGAGTATGTAGACCTGTATTATCTGCACCGCCTCGATGCAAAAGTGCCCATAGAGGAAACCGTCGGCGCGATGGCGGAATTGGTAAAAGCCGGCAAGGTACGATTCCTCGGCCTGAGCGAAGTCTCGCCAAATACCTTGCGGCGGGCACACAAAGTGCACACAATCACCGCGCTACAAAGCGAATACTCGTTGTGGACGCGCGATCCCGAGGCTGAAGTCATCCCAACCTGCCGCAGCCTGGGCATCGGATTTGTGCCTTATAGTCCGCTGGGACGCGGTTTTCTTACCGGATCGATCGCCAATCCGGAGAACCTTGAGCAGGATGATTTCCGCCATCATCACCCGCGCTTCGAAGGAGAAAATTTTGCCAAAAACGCCGCGCTTCTGGGCAAGCTCAAGGAAATTGCCGCCGGGCACGGCTGCACGCCGACACAATTGGCGCTTGCATGGGTACTGGCTCAAGGCGATGATATAGTGCCGATCCCCGGCACAAAGCGCAGGCGGTACCTTGAGGAAAACGCGACCGCCGCCGACTTGACGCTCAGTAAACATGAACTGGCCGAACTGGACGCCGCCTTTCCCGTGGGCGTCGCATACGGCATGCGCTATCCGAAATTTATGATGAAGATCCTCAACGGCTAATAGAC
>JBEKZY010000182.1:0-9725 GCA_049509395.1 Thermoguttaceae bacterium
GGGACATATCGCGGTTGCATTCCTTTTGTAAAAAATTCGTTGGAATTATGTCTTCATTGTGTGAAAGTCGCGGCCGTCTTTCAAGGGCAACCGCTTATGTCCGCTTGCGGTATCCGGCCGTGTACGCACATCAGGATAGGCGTCCAGCCGGACCTGGGCCGCGAGTTCTTTAATCGCCCTCATAGTAAATATGGGGGGGCGAAATTCGGACTGTAATTCCGATTGAATTGCTCGCAGTCTGGCTATTAAGCAATTATAATTGTATATCGATGGAATAATTTGCAGGCCAAGGAGATTGTCTATCCAAGAAAGCGGCCTGGAATTAAAGACTTATGAGCCGCGAGCCGGGAGGCGATTGTGTCATCACCTGAAGACAAAAAAATTGATTTTGAAAAACTAACTCTTTCCGAGGATTTATCCGGTTCATTGGAGCCGCTTGCCAATGGAGCGGGTGAACGACCTTTGTCCGAGCAAAAACTCGAGCTTGAGGAAAAAGAAGAAGCAGCGCCCGCCACGGAGCAGGAAATAGCCGAGCAAGAAGAATTGGTTGGCCGGGAAGGCCCGCCGGCTCCGGCGAAGTCTAAATTAAAAGCTTTTATTGACAAATTGAGCGTCGCCGATCCATTCAACGTAATGTTGGCAATAGCGGTGGCCGCACTGCTGATAGCGATTCTTTGCTGTCTTGTGGAATTAGGCCGCTACGGCTTTCACATCAGCGCGAAACAGGCCAGAAGCACGGTCACAATGTCGGACGGCGTGGATATTTCCCGCCCGAACGGCTAATTCATTGCAGAACTGCCGGCCATGCATTGATCCAGCAACTGATCGGCCCTGTGAAGCAAGCGGTTGTTTTGGTTCCAGAGATCCAGGGGATTGCGCAAGGCGTCGATGGCCGTGAACCAACCGCCGCAGTGCGGGCATGCGACTTTTCTACCCTGATATTCCCTGCGGATTTCCAGCGGTCGGCCGCATACCGGGCATTCCTGCAAAAAAATAGCATGTCCAGACATCGAAGGCTCCTTTCTTCCGCATTTAGGACACAGGGTCGCCGAATTAAGTTCGGCTCGCCCACCGTGTAACGTGCCGATTCGATTCGCCTGCATCAGCGATAATTGTTCCTAAGGAAAACAGGCACTATTTAATCAATACGCATGGGCCTTGGCTTGGGTTCGATATCCGTGCGGAATTAACGTAACACGTTGCAAATTCGGCGGTTAATCAACAAGCTAGCAGTTGGGGCGACAGTTGTACTGTCGCCCCGTGGCAGTGCAACCGCCAGCCCAACGTCCGAATTGTTGTCGGCACAAACTTTGATGAAGTCGTATTATGGCTTTGGTCACGTCGCCGGTAATCAATTCAACGTCCGGCACGTCATCCGCAAAGCAACTCAACCGAACCCGTACTAACCAGGGGGGTTGCATTTAGGACGAAAAAATAATCATTTATAGCAATTCCCGCCCGATATGATGCGACGCTTGTCGCTACGGGAACAAATTCACCATGGCCGTTTAAATATATTGATTTGCTAAGGAGAGAACTAATGTGCCGAATGAGTTTTGTTTTATTGCTGGCAGTCGCCGTGCTGGGCATGGGCTGCGGACGATCGAAAACCCGTACTGTCACCGGTCCAAATGGAGAAAAATACACTGTTTCCCAAAAAGGCGACAAAGTGGATGTCACTTTCACGGGAAAATCGGGCGAAAAAGTTCAAGTTACCTCCGGCGATAAAGGCGGCGCGTTACCCGATTATTTCCCCAAAGACGTCCCCGTCTATCCCGATGCTACGATAAATATAAGCTCCAGGACGCGGGAGGGAATGATGGTCATGCTTAAAACAAACGAGCCGCCGGAGACAATCAAACAGTACTATGAAAAGGCAAGCAAAGAACAAGGCTGGGAGGAGAATGAGAATACCGTTGCCATGGGTCAAATCACAATATTGGGTTATAAAAAAGACAACCGCACTTTGACCGTCACCATCAACGCCGACAAAGAGACGTTGATACAATTGATGGTCGCTGAAGAAAAAGCAAAATGACTTTTGATTGATAATCGGGACAAAACTTCCTTTTTCATCTTTTTTCATCAGCAGGCCCAGTGTGAGAGCACCCCGGTGTCAGAAAGGAAAAACCGCGCTTTTGTGAAGGTATTTTCACACCCTAACCATCTTCTAGCGGGGGGCGGCGTTCGTAACTTCAAGCTATAATTGAAAGTTTAGGTAGCGCTGCCTAGTGGTTGTAAGAAATTTGGTGTCAAAGGGTGGTACGGACTTCCAGTCCGTGAAGAAACACGGCCAAGATGGCCGTGCCACTTCACCACGACAAAAATTCGCACAGTCCCCCTGCCAACTGTTGTAATGCAATCAATTTAAGATGGCCAACATTACCGTTGAAGATATCGCCAATGCCGGAGTCGTCGGCGCCGGGGGCGCGGGTTTCCCCACGCACGTTAAACTGAGCGGGAAAGCCGATTCGCTGTTGCTGAACGCCGCCGAGTGCGAACCGCTGCTGCATAAAGATAAAGAAGTCCTGCGGGAGTTTGCCGATGCGGTGATCGAAGGCATGGACGCCGGCATGAAACTCGTCGGCGCGCGGCGCGGCATAGTCGGCGTCAAGGAAAAATACCGCGACGTCATCGAACTGATGCGAGCCAGGCTGCCGGAAAACATGGACGTGGCTCCGCTTCGCGATACTTATCCGGCGGGCGATGAATTCATCCTGGTTTTCGACGTGCTTGGCCGGGTGATTCCGCCGGGCGGAATTCCCCTGCACGTGGGCGCGGTGGTGATGAACGTGGAAACTGCGCTAAACGTTGCCCGGGCCGCTGAAACGCCCGTTACCGAAAAATTTCTATCCATAGCCGGGGCCGTGGCCGAACCGGTTACGCTTCGCGTGCCGGTGGGCGTGACCCTGGCCGAGTGCGTGGCGGCTGCCGGCGGACCGACCATTCCCGATCCGAATTACATGGTCGGGGGAGTGATGATGGGCTACCTGGAAGATAATCACCAGGCCCTGGTCGATAAGACCACCGGCGGGGTGATCGTCCTGCCCAACGATCACGTGGTGATTCGCCGCCGGCGGCAAGACTGGCCTCAGGTCGCCCGCATCGGGCGGAGCGCCTGCGATCAGTGCAGTTTTTGCACGGAACTTTGCCCGCGCTGGTTGCTGGGCCACCCCATCGAACCCCACGCGGCCATGCGCAGCCTGGGCTTCAACCTGGTGGGCGAAGCCAACGTCGTGGGGACCCAGTTTTGCTGCGAGTGCAACTTGTGCAGCCTGTATTCCTGCCCCGAGGATTTGGACCCGAAAAACGTTTGCGCACAAAACAAGCGGCGCTTGGCGGCGGAGAAAAGGCGTTGGGAAAATCCGCCCTTTAATCCCCGTAGGCCCGAGTTGCACATGGCCAATCGCAAGGCGCCCATGGTCCGGCTGATGAACAAGCTCGGCCTAAGAGAGTTCCGCAACGTGGGGCCGCTGGTCGATGGTTTTCCGGCCGTTGACAAAGTAGGGATCAAATTGAAGCAACACATCGGCGCAGCCTGCGAGAGCGTAATTTCAGTAGGCGATCGGGTGAAAAAAGGACAGATGGTCGGCCGGCCGCCTGTGGTCAACGGCAAGCCCGCGCTCGGCGCGCCGGTTCACGCATCGATCGACGGCGTAGTGACGGGCATTGCCGACGGCATTGTATGGATCGAAAAATAAATATATATTTATTGCAAATTGTCAATTGCAAAATGCAAATTGCAAATTTGCTTCCCACCGCTTGTTCAATTTGAAATTTGCAATTGTCAATTTGCAATTTGCAATCAAGGATAAACTATTATGGCCACTCCCACATCAGTCGGCGTTATCGAACTATCCAGCATCGGCATCGGTTACCTGGTCGAGGACGAGATGCTAAAGGCCGCCTCGGTCAATCTGCTCATCGCGCGGACGATCTGCTCGGGAAAATACATAATTGTCCTGGGCGGATCGGTCAGCGACGTGGAGGCGGCTATTCAGGCGGGCATAAAAATCTCCGGCGAGGCGGTTATCGATCACTTGATTCTGCCCAATGTTCACGAGTCGGTATTTCCGGCGCTGGGCCAATCGGTCGTGCTCGACCCAAAACAGATGGGCGCGTTGGGCGTGATCGAGACTTTTAGCGGCACGAGCATTTTGGCCGCCGCCGACGCCGCCGCCAAAGCCGCAAATATCACTCTCTTCCGCATCCACATAGCGATGGCCTTGGGCGGCAAAGGTCTGTGCCTGATGACCGGCGCAGTGGCCGACGTCCGCGCCGGCGTCCAAGCCGCCGCCGACGAAGCCCGCCGCCGCGGCCTGTTGGTCTCCGAAATCGTCATCCCCCGGCCGGGCAAAGAGTTGTTCAGCGAATATCTGTAAGATGGTAATATCTGCCTATTCTATTCCTGTTGTTTTCACGATAAAATAGACAGCAAGGAGGTCTAACTCCATGACTGTCATTGAAAACGTCGTTCAAAAACTTGCGCAATTACCGCCATCACAAAAATTAGAGGTTTTGGATTTCGTTGACTTCTTAAGCGAGAAAATACATCGCAAAGAACAGTTATTTAATCCAGAAGGATTATGGGCTGGGCGAGGGGAAGATATTTCTCTGGAAGATGTTTCCACGGTGCGGAAAGAAATGTGGGGAAAGTACGATAAAGAAGATCAATTATGAATATCGAGGTCATGTTTTCTCGATAAACTCTCAACCACAAGAGTTGGCTTATACTATTAATGTCCCTGATTTACCAGAGATCATTACAAGTGGTTCAACGCTTGCCGAAGCCTTTTCCAATGCCTGCGAGGCGATTGATTTGCATCTTGAAAGTCTTCAGAAACTTAATATTCCTTTTTCACCTGAAGAGCAATGAGATCTGACCAGAACAATACCGACTCGTGCTGTTCGCTTCTGGCTTCCGGTGTTCCCGAAAAGTCGGCTCGCCGTCATTTCCCTTGGGGAGTAATTTGCGCCATCCCGTTGTTCGTCTATGGCGCAGTTCCACTGATAGGTGGTGCATGGGGACTGATATTCGTGCCGGCAATACTCCTCGGTGGAGTCACGATCGGGGGGCATACAACGCTATTGAAAATTATTGGCTGGGTACTGTTCCATCTCTTGATAACCGCACATGGCTGTGCCATTATCATCGCAGCCATAAATTTCTGTAGGACGCGATGGCGGCGTGGCGTTTATACAATTGCAGTTGGCGTGATAGTGCCGGGAATCTTAATTGCTGCATTCTACATCGTATTTATTGCATTCGGTGTGGCAAATTAGTCGTTTTGTTATGCTGAAGCATAACCTACAGAACTACAGAACTTTTGGAATAGGCTCTAAACTTCGAATTTTCTCTGTATGAAAACCATGGATGTCGCAGGCGTCAGCCGTATTTTGACCATTAACAGCGGCTCTTCCAGCATTAAATGCTCCTTGTACCACATGGGGCAAATTGAAACTCTTGTTCTATCGGGCGACATTGAAAGAATCGGCTTGCACGGAGGGTGCTTTTGCATTCGCGATGCCGGCGGAGAGACGTTGGTTGAAGAATACCGCGATATGGCGGACCACGATGAGGCCTTGAAAACTCTTCTGGATTGGCTGCAAAGCCGATTTCCCGATCATGTCCTGGACGCCGTTGGCCATCGGGTGGTGCACGGCGGGACAAAATATAGTCATCCATGCTTGATTACGGCCGAAGTTTTAATTGCGCTTGAGGAGATCGTTCGCCTGGCGCCTGACCATCTGCCTCACGAACTGAAAGCCATTCGGGCCGTGCATCGATATTATCCGGGCATGAAGCAAGTCGCCTGCTTCGACACGGCTTTTCATCGTCAAATGCCCGAGGTGGCACAACGATTGCCCATGCCCAGGAGTCTTTGGCATGAAGGAGTGCTGCGTTACGGTTTCCACGGCCTTTCTTACGAATACATCCTGGAAAAACTGAAAGAAACTGCGGGCCGGGAAGCCGCCGCCGGGCGCGTGATCGTTGCGCATCTTGGCAACGGGGCCAGCATGGCGGCGATAAAATCCGGAAAGTGCCTGGATACGACAATGGGACTTACTCCGGCGGGCGGGTTAATGATGGGCAAGCGCTCGGGCGACCTGGATCCAGGGGTGCTCTTGTTCCTGCTCCAAGAAAAGGATCGCAGCCCGTCTACCGTGGACTATTTGGTAAATCAGCGATCCGGGCTGATCGGCGTGTCCGGGATCAGTTCTGACATGCGCGACCTGCTGGAGATAGAGTCCGACGAGCCTAATGCCGCGCAGGCCGTGGATATGTATTGTTATCAGGCGAAAAAACATCTTGCCGCGATGGCGGCCGTTCTAGGCGGCCTCGACACGCTGGTCTTTACGGCCGGAATCGGCGCAAAATCGCCCCCCATCCGCAAACGGATTTGCCAGGGCATGGAATTTCTGGGCATACTGCTCGATTCCAAGCTTAACGAAGCCAACGACGCGGTAATTAGCCGCGACGGCGCTGCGGTTACGATCCGCGTGATGAAAACCGATGAGGAATTAATGATCGCCCGGCATGTCTACAATCTCCTTCGCAACGATTCAATATTAGAGGATGGGTGATTCCAAATGACAGGGGGCGAAAGTCGACGATCAAGGTTTGGCTATACGGAAAACCGAGGCGTGGGAAAACATTGGTTGAGGCTGCCCAACCAACGAAGTCATCGGCTCATGATGTCTTGTTTCTATGCCTGTCTTCATTGAGGATTCCGCCAAGCAGGACACTCAGCCCCCACTTGCGATGCCGTGCGCGCCCGCCTATGCTGACAGAAGTGTAAATCAGGTTACAGGATAAGTTGTGTTTCAAATAGGACAAAGCGATAATGATCGAATTTGAAACAAATAAAGATTGCCTTATACTGAAATATCAATCAGATCAGGATAATACTTGGGTTATCGAAAAACTCAATAATGATGAGCCAGTTATCCTGAAGCATACTTTTCATTTTTCTAATGATGATCTATATAAATCAGACTCAATAAAAGATAATCCCGAAAGTCCATTGGAGTTCGTTCTTGGTCATCTAAGGGGTGACTATTTCAAAATAGATGCTAGAAAATTGGGCATCAACATCTCTGTATTCTTTGATAAAACAATTACACCTTTAATAGAATTCTTCATAGCAGAAAAGAACATTTCTGTTTTCAAACAAATCGAAAAGGTGATGAGTGGAGACATATTTATAGGAGGAAATAATTCTTCCGCTTTACCTGAAACTGAATTTAGGAGTCTAATCGAGAAATTTCCAAATACATATGAGCTAAAGCTGTATATAGCCGCACGTCTGAGCGCTATCCTGAAGAATTACTTTGATCCAATTATCGACAAAGAAATAAAATATAGAACATACATGAACAAAAAGGTCAGCAAGAAAGGTCTCGATCTCACTAAACGATACAGAGGCAGCGAACTAGAAAAGTACAAGGCGATATTAAATAAATTAAAAGAGATGTTGGATAATGAGAAAAAGTATAATGAAAAGCAGTGGCAAACTGAAATACTTCAAATCATCTTACTTTTATATCCCAAATACATATGCGCCTTTGAAGGGGCTCCTGTTAGGGACACCTATAACAATAAGAATAGGAAGATAGACTTATTGCTCGTTGATTCATCGGGTAATACGGACATTCTTGAAATAAAGCAACCTTTCGACAACTGCATTATTACAAAAGGAATGTATCGAGACAACTACATCCCTTTAAGAGAACTTTCCGGGACGGTCATGCAAATTGAGAAATACATATTTTACCTTAACAAATGGGGAAAGAAAGGAGAAGATATACTTACTGACAAATACAAAGACAGTCTACCAGCTAATTTTAGGATTAAGATTACCAATCCTAGTGGGATAATTATCATGGGAAGAGGAAACAACATTTCCAGTAATCAGAAGGAAGACTTTGAAGTCATCAAACGGAAGTATAAGAATGTTATCGATATCATAACGTATGATGATTTGTTAAGTAGATTGAGGTTCACAATTAATCAGTTTCAGAAAACATAACAATACATTGCAACCGATGCGCATTCGCCCGGCTGGGTGCTCGAACCTGGGCGGCAATGATGCAAGAGGTAAGTGAAGACGGTTGATTTTTTTAAACCCTCCCGGGACTGCGTCCCACCGATTCAAGAATCGGTGCCACCCAGCGATCCATCACAACACATTTGCCAGTTTAAAACATCAAAGTTGACTAATCCATTCTTGGCTGCTAAAACACGGTATAGTTTTACAGTACTTCGGCGGTCGAATACCTGTTATGTGTGGAGATACATGAAATATGAAAGATGACTTTCTTTGGACAGTATGGCAAGAAGATCGTACCGAAATTCGCCTTATAAAGGATCGAATCTACAGTATCTGCACCTTCATAACGGTTGCATCGTTCGCTGTTTCATCGTATCTGATCGGCAAAGATCAACCACTTTCTGTGAAATGGAACCCATTCTTCCTGTTGATTGACATCTCGTTCGTCGCACTTCTTTGGATTATTTTCCTTTCACTCAAAAGGGATCTCTCTAATGCCCGAAAGTGCCTGGATCTTCGGGAGAAACTGATTTGTGACCAATTGGCCAATGGCAAATTATGCACTAACCCCTTCTTACCCGCTTTTAAAAATAAACCCAGTATTAAAGAAAACAGACTCTATTTAGTTGCTGTTTTGGCCACCTTGGCAATACTTCTAAAAGGGGCGATTGTTTGGCTCGCACGCACTGAATGGGCGATGAATATAATGAAGTAGGATTAACACATAACCAAGCGGTGCACCGGATCGCCGATAAATCCGGCTCCTGTTGGCCTCTTTATTATCATTTAAGTTGTCTCGTAATATCAACCGTTTCCTCAGATGCCCCATCATACTACCATTACTCGCGTTTCTTCAGGACCGAGCGGATCGCGCCCAACGGATACGAAGGAATAAAAAACGCGAGCCCTGTCAGTACCAGCAACAGGCTTCCCGGCTCAGGCACGCCTTCAGTGGCGGAGCCAAACCCGCAGTATTCAAGGCCATTACTATCGACGGCGGCGATGCGGACGATGGATACTTCGCTGTTGGTCACTCCGTTGTCCCAATTCGTACCCACGTCGGGTTTCGAGAGGAAGCGACATTCGCAACCCTCATGTGCAAAAACCATGGACGCCGGATGGCAACGCGGCTTGCCGCCGCGTCCGCCATCCGATGTCCAACAATCGGGTTTACTTCCATTTTCGCCAAGCGTAGCAGAGCAGGCCCATAATTCCGCTTGCGAGCAACAACATCGTGCCGGGTTCAGGCACGCGGGTCAGTGACGCGCTGTCGACATAGCCGGGATGAAGGGCGCCGTCAATACCCGTGAGCGTACTTTCATCGTATAAGACCTGAGATACGATATATTTGGTACTAAGGGGTTCGGTTGCGGTAATAGAGATCGGCTCCCACGAGGCTGTGTTGTTGTCTAGGATCAGACCGGAAGAGGGAGGTCCGCTCAAGAAATTATAGGACGAGTCGTAGAAGGTAATATTGACGAAGGCGTGGGCCGCGGACACGTACTGGTTAGCGTTGAAATAGGCGCTCAAGGTGTACGTGGAGGATGCGGGGTCAGCGGAAACGTCAGTGACCTGGAGAGTCTGTGTGTAGCCACCGGCGGGAGAATACTCGGCGAGCATTGTTTTTGCCGTTAGTGGCGTGACACCGCCGTCGACACCCACAATGGCGCCATT
>JBEKZY010000183.1:0-9683 GCA_049509395.1 Thermoguttaceae bacterium
CAAAACGCATGGAAGATGCGATGCGTTTCTTCGTCCGAACGTTCCGGTCGGCCCGCCGCTACCCATCGTATTATGGCCTCGGCGTAGGTTATCATGCGCTGCGGCAGGCTTGGGGGCTTGGGAGTCAGTTGCGCCGCACTCGAACAACGAAGGCACTTCTGGCAGTGCTCGTCCGCTACTTCTTTTGTGAAATAGATGTTGGCCGGATTGGCGCATCGAGTCTTCATCTTGAGGTTGCAGGTCATGGTTGTGCTTTTTACTGCTCGAAATAAGAGGCCCCACCAGGAAACCTGAAAGAAAAGAGACAGCCAGGTTTCCCGGTGGAGTTGGCCGGAGCCTCAAGGGGCTTGAGGTCCGGCGCGGCCGCCAAGAGTTGGCCGGCCGTCGGAGCGCTCCTCGCCTGAAGAAGTGGCTTTGATTCCGAAAGGATTATCTGAGATCGAAAGCGGATTATATGGCAAATCGTTCAGTTCCAGCGGCAGCAGACCTTCTTCGATCCGCATCTGCGTGTCCAACAAACACAGAAAATTCCAGCAGGCCATTGCCAGGTGCGGTTCGTCCCGGTCGCCCCTGAGCCATTTCATGGCGTGCCGCAGGCCACTGTCCATGTAACGGCTCAGAGGAATACCCGCTTCCCAATTGCGCGGCTTGTACTTCTTAGCGCCACCCTCAAATATCTTGGAAACTTCGATTACGGCCCGCACCGGCAAGAGGTCCATGCGTCCTTTTCCCTCCTGGCCGTCGCGGACGGCACCGGTGTTGAAATCAGACCGAGTGCCGGAATCTTTGATGTTCATGGTTGCCGATCTCCAACGATGCAATGTCAAGACTTGATTCGATGCCAGACGCCAGTGTCTTGGCATTGAACTATGCCTGCTTCTTTTTCAAGCCAGGCACGTAGGTCGTATTCGCCATATAGGTATGGATCAAAACCGAGTTCACTCACCGCAATGAAAAGGTCCTCTTCTCCATCCATGAGATACTCGGCAACGGCCTTGATGTCGCAAGCAGATAATGGGCGTTCGTAATACATAGCTGGTTACTTCAAGGTGAGTCTTCCATTAACGGCGATCCAAGGCCGAGTGTTCGGTTCAGGTTGTTTCGGCTCCCAGGATAGATTGCCGATGTATTTCTTGTTTTGAGTATGTGCGCCACTTGGGAAATCTTGTGGCAATTGCCGGCTAATCTTCTGCTTGCTCCATTGCCCCCTGTCTTCCGGCGCAAGCCATTCCAGGAACCGTTCGCAGAATTCAGAAAAAAGAATCTTTTCGCCCACTACAGCATGGCAGTTTTCCGCGATGAATTGCTCTAAGGGATCACGCCGCCGCTCCTGGACGCGGAACTTGTTATGCGTTTCAATAATGGGCACGCCGATGCGGCCTTCCACGTTGGGTAAGGTCACGTCGAGTATGGTTCGCATGAAATGCGGGGCCTCCTGGATCAGGAATATTTCCATCTGTCTTCGCGGAATCAAAACATCCGGCGATAAGGGTGGGACGTGAATCATGGTCACCCTGGTGTCGCCGGGAAAGATCGGACAAAAGTCCGGCGAATTGGCAACTTGTATGAAATGCAGGGTATTTGGCAACGAATAGGTATCCCTGCGCATCTGTCGAATGGGTATCGTCGGACTCATCACCCATTCCTTGATCTTGGCCAGCGCGCCGGGCGTTTTGGAGATGTCCAATTCTTCCACGTAGGCCAGAATGGCCCCGGCCAATTCCCCGTTAAAACCGTTCTGGTTCGTCAAGGCCAGATTGGCGGAGACCCTGCCTTTGGTGATTAAATAATCGAATGATTCGTGGAATATGCTTTTCCCGCAGTCTTCATTACCGTAAAAGAAAAGGTATGGCAAGTGTTGAAATGGATCACGCAGCAGACACGCCATCCACATCAGACCATAATCAGCGCCTGTCTTGACGTTGGCGCGTTGCGCCCAGGGATGGTCCCGGATCGCCTCATCCAGGTCGCCGAAGCAATGTTTAAGCACCATGTCCCAGTGAGGATGGTGGGGAGCCTCGTTGGCCTGCAATTCGATGGGTTGGAAACGATATTGCGCCGATTCCCGGTTCCACTGGCGATCGCCTGGATATTCGGGCAGAAAGGGAAGATTGACCAGCGTCCAATGCCTGGACCAGATATCGGGAATAATGACATCGGCTTCCGACTTGGTTTTACCCAGTTTCAGCAATAGCCCTTTCATGTCGTCCTTATTGCCGTCTATCCATCTGCCGCTGCGAGAACGTCCGACCCATCCCACGCTCTTGTTGTCGGGCGTAACTAGAAAACGGGCGATCTTGTCATATTCGGAGTAGCTTTCATCGGTGGCCTGGGCCTTGATCTCGGCTTGGACACTCAAGACCCTTGTCAACCCGGTGCGATCATTGAGCCAACCTTGTGGCGCTGCCTCGTTGGGATTGTTCTTCTTGACGGCAATGACAACTCGGCCGTCTTTTTGAGGCTTCAAACGGGTTTCGCGTTGCTCGAACTGTTGTGGAATGTCGATGGTCTGGCCAAGCATTTTGACCACGTTTGCGACGTCGTTTGCTGTCGGAAAGACATATCCGCCATTGTTCGGTGCTTCGACGCCGCCCCCGGCCCTGGCTGCGAGGTTCAAGTCGGGCGTCTTGTTGAAGAAGCAATTGGTCCAGCCGTTGCCGTCTTGCTCCCAGGTTTCGGCTTCCGCTGTTCCGGGGGAAAAACGGTACACGCGCCATGCGCCGTTATCGAGGGGAAAACAGAAACAATTGCAGGTGGCGGGGTCTTTCCCTTCGGAAATGGTCCTGAATATCCCTTTGAGTTTCAACGTGGATCGCTGGCCTGGATCGTCGATCAGGTTTTGCAGGGCCTTGGTGTGCGTTTGCAGGAGGTGATAGTCTGGTATCCAGACAGTGGAGAAACCCGAACGCCCCAGTTCCTCGATGACTGACTTATGCGATTCATCAAGTGGCACCAGGCGACGACTATTTGCCAACAGTTCAAATGGGTCTTCATGTTCGATCTGCAGTGAATTTATGCGAATCTTGGCCCTGCGTCGTGTGACGACCTCGATATGGTCCCGCCAATTGCCAGGCAAGTCATCAACGGAGACACTTCTCTCCGCTGGTTTTATAAGGGCCAGTCCATTGTTCGCTTTGTCCATTTTCCGATGCCAAATCCACATGTTCCCGCCGCAGGCGTCGATTTGGCTGGCAAAATCAAAACCCGTAGTGCTGCTCATCATGCCCAAAATGCAACGAGCCAGAGCGGCGTGCTCTGTGTGGTTGGCGGTCGGGATTCCATCCGTGGAGAAATAAATGTAGAAATGAAGCCCCTTGCCGCTCGTACTCTTGCGGACCTCCACGTAAGGCAGGGCCTCGGCCGCTTTCTTGACGCTTTGCAACTCGGCGTCGCTTAGGCCCACCCCTGTCGCGTGTCCAGTGATGCTGTCCACATCGAATCCGACCCAGCGCGACTGCCTCGACTGCCAATCCCAGCCGGTTGAACCGATTCCCTCGGCATACAGGTCGAGCGGCCAGCGCAACTCATAATCGTGCCACTGCGGTTCGCTGTCAGCATTATGCGGAATTCGGATATTGAACCACTGGTTCACACCGTCCGTGAATGTGCCACGCTTACCGTCGACCGGTTCGCCATTGGCGGCAGACACGTTTACTTGTATTTCCAAAGCGGGGAGGAATCGCAGTACGCGCTCCAGCAGGTCCGGGCCGTTATGACGCGGCACTTGGGCCTGTAGGAACATCTGTAAAGACTGAGTGACCGACGGCATGAGTTGCCTTTAGGACAAGGAACAATGGACGACCATTTATAAGAAAGTGACGACATGCCTTGCGCATCCCAAAAATCTGAAAAATGTTTTTTGCCGCGTCATTTCAGAAAAATATTTCCATTTTTTGGGATGGACATGCCGGTTTGTCACTTTCTTATATGTGGCACATAGTTGCACCATCGATAGGCGAGCACGCCGTCAATAATTTCAGAAAAGAATGCGAGGCCCTGCATGATATAGACGTTAAACCGCGTTTTTCAAGTTTGCTCCTTCGTATGTCTCTCCTCTTAAAAGGTGCTTTTCATGTCTCAGAACGCATTAGTGAATCTTGATCTGACTCAACTTCCTTCCACACAGATCGGCAGCGACGAAGCCTATACGGAGCTTTCCAAGGGTGGCGATTTCCTCAGTTACGTCAAGCTGTGTACCAATGACAAATACACAAAAACCGGCAAAATCCTTCCTGGCCATTGGGGCATCCCAGATGCCGGCGACGAGATCATCGACCTGGGCGATTCCATAGACGTGCTGCCTTTAGCTCGTCGACCAAAGGCACTTGATTCCAGCGATAAGTCGGCGATCGTCATTTCCTACGATGAGCAATCGCCTGCGTTCAAGCGGATCGCCGCGAAATCAATGGAGCCGAATTCTGGCTGCCAGCATGGAATCAGCTTTCTGGTAGTGGAACGCTCCACGGGTCAGTTCCTGGAGATATATTTTGGCACCAAATCAAGCCGGCCGGAGGCCAAAAAGATATTTCCATACCTGCCGTTGAGTCAGGCGGACATCGAACGCAAGGCTGCCGCAGGAGCCGACGTGCAGGACCTTGTTCCGCATGGCCCGATACCGGTAACTCTCAAAGTCCGCCTAGCGGAAAACAAGAAGGGAATGTGGCACTGCCCTATGGTCGTAAAGTGCTCTGCTCCCTTCGCCAAAATCCCGCCCACTACAGCAATCGTCCGCGAGATCAACAGGTTCCTCAGTGCCAAATCGGGTGGCGTGGAAAAGGTCGAAGAACCAGTAGGCCATAAGGGCCGGGCGCGATAACAAGACGCTTCCTTCTCTCTATGCCCCGCACGGGCGCTCTTCTCTCTCGCCCGTGCGGGGTCATATCCATTTGTCATTCCAGGATTCGCATGATTCCGAGCGCCGTTCTCATCCAGACGCCGAACGTGGATTTCGCCACCTTCCTCGGACTTTGCCAACAAGCCCTGGGACGCAACCCAGCGGCAACAGTTGATGCAAGTCCATTGGAACGATCAGACGCCGAGCGTTTTTTGGCTTGTCTAGCAGCGCTAAGGGATCGGAATGCTTCTGTCGGGCTAGCGCCAAACTTGCTGACGCACGTTTCGGTCAGCATTCTCGCTGCTGCCGACGATCGGGACATGCTCGATATCCTCCAAGCATCCACCACAATGCCGTTTGTGGCAACAGATACGCTTATGCACGGCGTCCAGTTGGCAGTAATAACCGGCACGTTGGCTCAGTGGCGCGATGCCGTAAAGTCCGGTTGTTCAAAGAACAACACACCAAACATGCGGGTGTTCTTCAATCGCGTGATGTCTCTCTTCGAGTCAGCCGGTTTGGGTGGAATCTGGAAAGATTTTGAAAGCCGGCCGTTGCGGGACCAGACGTTCTATCTGGAAGACAAACGCCAGCGATGATCTCTCCTTTCTTCGAGAAAGACCAAATTACGATTTACCAGGGCGACCTGCTTCGCGTACTGCCGGAGTTGCCGGAGGCGTCGGTTGACTGCGTATGCACCGATCCACCCTATTCGCTTTCGTTCATGGGCAAGGATTGGGACAAGGAAATTCCCGGTCCCGAGTATTGGCGGACAATAGCCCGAGTATGCAAGCCCGGCTCGATGATGCTGGCCTTTGGCGGCCCACGGACTTTTCATCGTTTGACCTGTGCCATTGAAGACGCCGGTTGGGAAATCCGCGATTGCTTGATGTGGCTTTACGGGCAGGGCTTTCCCAAATCAATGGACATCTCTAAGGCCATCGACAAGGCGGCCGGCGCAGAACGGGAAGTAGTCGGCAAATACCAACCTCCCGGCATGAATAAGCCTTGGAACCTGCAAAACGCAAAAGATGAACGGACAGTCGACGTTTTTGCGTCAAGCCGCAACAACCTGGACATTACCGCTCCTGCCACTGACGCTGCAAAGCAATGGCAGGGTTGGGGGACGGCTCTTAAGCCCGCATGGGAGCCAATCATTCTGGCCATGAAACCGCTCTGCGGCACTTTTGCAGCCAATGCGGAAAAATACGGAGTAGCAGGCTTGAATATCGACACCTGCCGGATTCCAAGTTCAACCGGTTCGCCTGCCGCAGAGCGACGTGCGTCAGCGCGCAAAAACGGAACCGTGCCACTGCAAAGCCGAGCGCTGGGCGTGGACACGGTGGCCGAGGCAAATCAGTTGGGCAGATTTGGCTATCGAGGTTCTGCTGAGACTTATATGGCCGAGCGTCCATCCGAGCGTTTGGGGCGCTGGCCTGCCAACCTGTTATTGGACGAAGAGACGGCTATTGAATTGGACGTTCAATCAGGCTTGCTAAAAAGCGGTACGAACTGCGTCCGCTCAAAGCCAGGCACCGGTTATCACGGGAACATCGGCAAGGCCGGCGATCTGCAAACCACCTATGGCGACTGTGGTGGAGCAAGCAGATTCTTCTATTGCGCCAAGACCACTCAAAAAGAGCGCGGAGCAGGCAACAACCATCCGTGCGTGAAGCCTATCGAATTGATGAAGTATCTGTTGACGCTACTTTCCACGCCCGCTGGCGGCGTGATTCTCGACCCATTCGCGGGCAGCGGTTCCACGGCCCTGGCCGCCGGGCAGCTTGGCCGCCGCTGCATCTGCGTGGAGCTTGACGGGCATTACTGCGACATCGCCGCCGCACGATTACAGAACTCATAATGGACGACATCCGTGAAGTCAACTTGATTCATCGCTCCGCCGGCGGCTCGCTGGTGCGGTCCGACGCCACCCTGCGATACACAAATGGCCGAATCGAGTTCCTCAAAAGCCCTTTTGCCTTGCGTGATGAAGTCAAGGCCATGCGCGGATCAAAGTGGCATGGTTTCGATGATCCGCCCCGCAAAATCTGGTCCGTTGCTGACTGCCAGAGGAATCGGTTTCAACTTGGCTATCTCATGGGCGAGGATGTTTATGCGTGGTTCGACCAGGAGATCAAAAAGCATGATTACATCCGGCCGCTCATGCCACATCAAAAGGAACTGGCCGACCACTTCCTGACTTATCACTATGGCATCATGGCGGCGGAGATGGGAGTCGGCAAGACACTGGCTGTCCAGGAAGTGATGGAACGCTCCGGCATTAAGGAGTGGTGGTGGATCGGACCAAAAACGTCTCTGCCGAACATCAAACGCGAGTTTCGCCGCTGGAATCTCGATCCAGCACTTAACATCGAAATGCTGAATTACGAGGCCCTGGTCCGCGTCATGGACGATTGGGAGCAGGGCGCACCAGTACCGCAAGGCGTGGTGGCCGATGAATCAAGCCGGCTGAAAGGGGCGAGTTCACAGCGCAGCAGCGCCATGCAGCGGCTTGCCGACATTGTGCGGGAAAAGTACGGCTTTAAGGGTTACGTCATCGAGATGTCGGGCACGCCGTCGCCAAAATCGCCCTTGGATTGGTGGAGCCAGTGCGAGATAGCATGGCCCGGCTTCCTGAAGGAAGGCTCTCCAAAGGCCCTTGAAGACCGGCTGGCATTTCTAGTGGAGCATCAATATGACGCCGGGGTATTCAAGAAACGCATCGGCTGGAAGGATGACGAGCGAAAGTGCCGTCACTGCGGGCTGTTTGAAGACGATGGTTTGCACCGCGATAGCGATGAAGTCGATCCAACCGGAGATTATCACAGGTACGAACCTTCATTTAACGAGGTCGCCTATCTCCATGAGCGCCTGAAAGGTTTGGTCATAATCAAGCACAAGAAGGATTGCCTTGATCTGCCCGAGAAACGCTATCGCAAGGTATTCTGCAAGCCCAATGCCAGCACGCTGCGCGTGGCCCAGGCCCTTGTTACGTCTGCTCCAAACACTGTTACCGGTTTGACTTGGCTACGAGAATTGAGCGACGGCTTTCAATACCGCGACATCACAGATGGCGCAATCTGCTGCCCTCATTGCCCGGAAACCAAGGGCGTAGTGGAAGAATGGTTCGATCCATCCGATGAGGAACGGACCTTTCAAGCGGTTGACATGATCGATAAGGAATTAGTCGCCCGCCTGAAAAAGCGAACTGTTCCTTGTCCGCGATGCGGCGGAACGGGCGAGGTGCCAAGAAAGGTTCGCGTAACCAAGGAAGTTCCCTGTCCAAAGGACAAGGCCCTCGGCGAACTGCTGGAGGAGTGCGAGGAGACCGGCCGCATTGTGATATTCGCCGGCTTTACCGGAAGCGTGGATCGAGTTGTTGGGTTGTGTCGCAAGCATGGTTGGGATGTGGTGCGTTGCGACGGCAGGGGGTGGCTGATAACGAAGCAAAACGGCGAAACAGTGCTTACCGAGGAGCCATTGGATTACTGGTCCAATCTCGAAGATCATCCCCGCGTGGCCTTTGTAGCGCATCCCGCCTCGGGCGGAATGTCTTTGACCCTTACTGAAAGCCGCATGGCGGTCTATTGGTCAAACACTTTCAAACCTGAAGATAGAACCCAGTCGGAAGATCGCATCCATCGCCTTGGCATGGATTTGAACAAGGGGGCAGTCATTGTTGACCTAATACATCTGCCATCGGACGCAAAGGTCCTTGATGTAATCCGAGAGAATCGTCGTTTGGAGTTGATGACGATGGGCGAGGTCATGGAAGATGTGAATTGGGAGTCTGATGAACAAGGTGAACCGCACATACTAGAAACCGTTTAGTTCAGGAGTTTGCACCATGAAGTATCTCTTGTCGTTGCTTGTTTGTTTCCTCGCTACCGCAGCATTTGCGAGCGTCCCTGACGACCTGCAAGCCGTCAGCGTGACTATCAGAGCAGGCTCATCCCAAGGGTCCGGGACGTTGGTCACGCGAAAGATCGGGGACGATTGCGTGAGCTTTGTTTGGACCGCCGCGCATGTAGTTGATGGGTTGCGCACCACTCGATCGGTGATTGTCAATGGTTCAACGAGAATATTGATCGAATATAAGGATGCGGAAATCATCCAGGAAATCCAGCAAGACGGCCGGCGAATAGGCGAAGTGAAATACGACGCCAAGGTGGTCAAAGTGAGCGACGCCGACTATGGCGAGGATTTGGCTCTGCTCATGGTCCGGCGGAAAAACGCATATCCCTGCACAATCACTGCAAAATTCCAGAGCGACAAAAAGTACATTCCGGCCATCGGCACAAGGTTAGTGCATGTAGGCAGTTTGCTAGGACAATTCGGAGCCAACAGTTTCACCAACGGCGTTGTCTCGCAAATTGGCCGCACGCTGCCGGGCAAGGGTGCCAACGTCAAGGTTTTTGACCAGGTGACCGTTACCGCCTTTCCGGGATCTTCAGGCGGAGGCGTTTTCCTGGAAGATACGGGCGAATACGTCGGAATGCTGACCCAGGGCGTGCAGAAGTTGCAAGGGTTCAATTTCATCGTGCCCGTTCGGCGCATACATCAGTGGGGGGAAGCGGCTAATATCGAATGGGCCATTGATCCCAATATTCCAATACCCAGTCTGAAAACCATTGAGTCTATTCCTGTTGAAGATGCCGGCGAGATGAGTAGTTCAAGGGAGCCGACGCTTGCTCCAACCGACGAGCCGTGCGATTTCAACAGAATCATTGATTGGCTGATACCGCTATTCTATACCAACTGATTTGCCTTCATGGTGGGCGTTCCGCGCCACTGCAATTTTCCAGGTTCATAATGTGGATCAATATCGCATGAGACTATCCGCCAAAAA
>JBEKZY010000184.1:0-9677 GCA_049509395.1 Thermoguttaceae bacterium
TTCAATAATTGCAGGCCGCAGCCGATGCCCATTACCGGCATTTTTCGCTCGGCAACCAGTTGCATTAGCAAGCGGTCAAAATTTTCCCGCCGTGAATCCAAAAGCCGCATCGCCGGATGGGTCATGAATCCGTCGTGTCGCGGATCCAAATCGGCCCCGCCGCATAGAACCATGCCGTCTACATGATCCAAAACGCGATTTATATCGTCTTCATCGGCCAAGGGTGGAATGATTACAGGTATTGCCCCGGCCTTAATCAGGCAGTTGTAATAGCCGGCGGCAAGATAAGAAAATGCAGGAGCGTCTTTCCGCGAGGAACGATAGTCGCCATTCAGGCTAATCAACGGTTTAATAGCCATTGCACACTCCTTCCTGGACACTTCCTGTGCCCAATTAGTGCGGAAGCCGGAGAAAAGGGGCTGAAAAAGAATCGTGGCAATTCGGCTTGGCCGCGTATACAGAAGTGGGAAGAGTTTTTCTCCGCGTTCCGTCAAACGCAGGGAAATCTAAGCTTAATGCTTAGGAAGCAGGCCAAAACGCCTATCCTTGGCGCCCGGTCCACCACTTTACCCACCGGTCCGTAGTGCCCGGCCCTGGGCACGTTACCGGGGCGATTTCCTTATCCAGTGGCCTCGTACTCCTCATAGCTTCGACATGTCACCGTCGATTGAAGTGCAAGTCGCAGCAAAGTTTATGTAATCGTTAAAATCAATTCAACCACCCCCAGCTATTTTGTGGTATCTGCCCCTTTCCCTACTAGGGGTTGTATTGACAGCACTGCTTGCATTGTGGTATTCCACAATCGGCTCGAAGAAAAAACTCTTGCGATTTCAAGCAATTTGCATTTTGCATTTTGCAATTTACAATTTGCAGTTTGCTTGTGTGCCTTAATTTATACTATGCCGTAATGATCCAATGTTATATCAAAACGTCTGCCTGGAAGCCATTTCCTACACCTTGCCCGAAGAAATTGTGACCTCCGAGGAAATCGAGGCCCGATTAGAACCGCTCTACTCGCGATTAAAGCTGCCCCAGGGCCGTTTGGAACTGATGACTGGCATCCGTGAGCGGCGATTTTGGCCGCGCGGCATGCTGCCCAGCGAAAAAAGCGTCGAATCGGCCGAAAAAGCCCTTAATGCAGCCGGCATCGACCGGCAACACATAGGCGCGCTTATCCACGGCTCGGTGTGCCGCGATTTCCTCGAGCCCGCCACCGCCTGCGGTGTCCATCACCGCCTGGGCCTGCCCGAAAAGTGCATGGTCTACGACGTTTCCAATGCCTGCCTGGGTTTGCTCAACGGCATGGCCCAAGCGGCCAACATGATCGAACTCGGGCAGATCCGCGCGGCCGTCGTGGTCGGCACCGAAAGCGGCCGGGCACTGGTCGAAAACACCATCCGCCAGCTCAATGCCAACACCTCGCTTTCACGCAACGACATCAAACTCTCCGTCGCCTCGCTTACAATCGGCTCCGGCAGTGCGGCCGTGGTCCTTTGCCATCGCGATCTCAGCCGAACCGGCAACCGCTTATTGGGCGGCGCGGTGCGGGCCAACACCGATCAATGCCGCTTGTGCCAAAGCGGGCGCGATGAATCGGCCGACGCGGGGATGCAGCCCCTCATGCAAACCGACTCCGAAACGCTCATGCGCGAAGGAATCGCGGTAGGAAAACTGGCCTTCGACGATTTCCTGGCCGAGTTGGGCTGGAAACGCGAAGATATCAACAAAACGTTTTGCCACCAGGTCGGCAAGGCCCATCAAAAACTGATGTTCGAATCCCTGGGCCTCGACCCGCAAATCGACTACACCACGCTGGAATATCTGGGCAACACCGGCTCGGTTGCCGCGCCCATGACCGCAGCCATCGGCATCGAAAACGGCCGCCTGCAAAAGGGCGATAAAGCAGCCCTGATGGGCATCGGCTCAGGAATTAACGTGATAATTCTAGGCTTGCAGTGGCAAAGATGAAAAAGTCGTTTCAAATTGACAAAAGGACCTTAAAGCATAATAATAATATGCATAATAAGGAGTCGCTTTATGGTTTTTACCATGCCCTCTGATCTCGATGCCTTTGTGCACCAAGCCGTGGCTTCTGGTGCCTTTGCATCCGAAGAAGATGTAATCGTTGCCGCTCTGCGTCTATTACAGGAACGAGAAAAACGGCTGGAAGAACTGCGCGCTGAACTTATACCTTCCATTGAGGAATTAGACCGCGGCGAAGGTAAGCCGTTGGATATCGAAGAAATAATCGCCGGAGCCGAAGCGCGGCACACCGCCCGAAAAGAGACCAAGTAAATGTCTCATATCTTACGCTCATCCAGGGCTGAAGGTGATTTGTATGATATTTGGGATTACATCGCCCATGATAATCCAGCCGCTGCATCAAAGTTGCTTCGCACTATTGGAGCGAAGTTTGAAATGCTTTTAAAAAATCCATTGATGGGGCAAGATCGGTCGGAATTAGCGCCGCAAATCAGGAGTTTTTCCGTCGGCAATTATGTCATTTATTACCGTCCCTTTTCCAATGGCATTGAGATAATGCGAGTCTTGCACGGCGCGAGGGACGTGGACGGCATTTTCTTCGGCCCCGGCAAAACAAATTAAGACTGTTTATTCAAGGACGCATGCTGCGTTCAATTATATCCTTATCAAAATAGTTGATCGCCATGCCGGCATCGACCACTATCCGCTGGGCGTTGATGCCGCTGGATCGGGGACTTAGGAGAAAAGCCGCCACGTTGGCAACCTCTTCGGTTTGCACGGCCTTTTTGCGGGGGATGATCTGCTCGGCGTAAAGATAGGCGTCCACATACCCGGGAATGCCCGCCGATGCGGAAGTTTTCAAGAGTCCCGGGGCCACGGCGTTAAAGCGAATCCTGGAAAATCGGCTGAACGACTTGGCCAAAAACCCCAGCGACGAATCCAAGGCCGCCTTGATCGGGGCCATGTATCCGTAGTTTTCGCTGGCCATTCGCGTGGTCGATATCGAGATCGTCACCACCGAGGCGTCCGCATCCAGCAGGTCCTTCAAGGCATTCGACAAGGCGATGAACGAATAGCAGGAAATATCGACGGCCTGCAAAAAGGCCTTTTTCGGAGTCTCATGGAAGGGTTTTGGACCTTCGGCGTAATCGGCAAATGCGATGCAGTGCACCAGCCCGTGGAATTTTTCGCTGCGCAGGGCCAATTCATCCTTTAGCCGGGCGATTTGCTCCTCGTGCTCCACGTCGCAGACGTAAATCTCGCCATTTTCACCGCCGGGGACTGTCCCGATTTTTGTGTCAACGAAAATGGGACTGTCCCCTTTAGGTTCACCGAGCAACCTCGATACTCCGGCCTTGATTTCCTCGCTCTGCACCACGTAAACGCACCGCGCCCCGGCCTCGACCAGAACGCGGCTTATGTGCCAAGCCACGCTTTTGCGATTGGCCACGCCAAAAATCAGGATCGATTTGTTTTCGAGTTGGAGAAAGGACATAGGCCGGAAAATATGTTTTTGAGAAAATATTATTATACCGCCACTGAGTAACGAGTGTAGGGTATCGGGATGAGGATTTCCAGGTCTAGGACCGGCAATCCCCAAAAACGGATCCCGGAATTTATGGAACAGTCCCTACAAAATCCGCTATGTCAGCGTGCGCGTTAATTTTGTCTCAAAATACGGTCCTTTGATGGCCTGTCCGAGATTAGGTATGAGTTGATGTGACAGCAGAGGAGGTAACGTGCCGGTCACCGGTCCTGCGAAGCCGTAGGTGGTAGCAGAATCGGGTGCATTGGCTTGTTCTGGCAGAAGTTGTCCGAGCATCTCGATGTCCATGTAGTCCTTATGTCAGCTTACTCATGATGTTCTTGAATCTCGTTCCGCTGACCGGACGCCAATCGGCATACCCCTTCGTGTCCCCCGCTTGAGCATGATGTTCCTGAACCTCGTGCCGCTGATCGGACGCTCGGCAATCAGCTTTCCATCGTAGACAATGCTGAACATGCCATAGGGCGTCGGAAGCTCCCTTGATTCCCTGGCGCTCCTGACGCGAACCACTTTCGTCTTCAGCCCCAGGGCTCTAGACGCCTCCGCAATATCCTTCACACACTTTGGAACCATAGGGCACTGATCGGCAGCCAGGATCGTGAGGCCCTTTTTGTACCTCTTCAATACTCGCTCTCTTTCGACGATGAAACGAGGATCAGGGGCTGTTGCCTTGAATTTCTTGACGAGTAGCTCGTACGGAGGGCTGCTCTCTACCGAGACAAAACCCGCCTTGATGAACAAACCGCTTTCGGCCATGAAGCTATCTGAACTTGTGACAACTGCGACCCCTCGGCACTTGCTCTTCTTCGCGTCCCTCAGACAACTATCCAGCAGGAGAGCGCCGAGTCCTTTCCCCTTGTGCTTGCCATTGACCATCAAGCAATGGATGACAAGGTAACCCTCCGCCTCGACGGGTCTCCACGCATGACTGCCAGGGGCATACTCGATCATCCCGACATCACCGAATTCGCGTGAGCGGAGCACCTTGTACCTCAAGCCTTCCGCGTAGCGCTTCTTGAGCCAATCCAACTTGCGACGATGTCCTTCGTTCTTGCCGCTCTTGTAGCCGCAGAAGCCACAACCGCCGATGTTGTCGGCATTAGTATCGACAATTTCGTACTCTCTCATCCTGATCCTCCGCTCGGTCTTGCCAGACTCAGTTGCGGGATATCACGCAGGCGTGGCGTCGACGCAACATGAATCGTGGTAACCCGTTGGTCGTTCGTCGTGTTTCCGCCAGAGTGATATCCAGTGTACTGAAGTCGCTCAGAGACTCGGCAGGCAAAGGCCATCAGCGCAGCCGCGTACGGCTCTTGTAGTCCTCCATTGTAGCTTGTCGACAAGTTGCGCTCAAGCCTCCGCGCCTGCGTCCCAAATTACGTTCGTTTGCCAAAATTCCTCAACTGCAGCCACAAATCTTTTCACAACTTTAATGGATAGATTCCGTTTTGCCATCTCATGATACAAAATGCCATTAATCCATCTTGCCAGATGTTAATGAGTTTGAGAGGTTTGCATGCAAATAACATTTTTTCCGCCTGGCCTTCATCGGGCGGATTAATGGAGAGAACAGGTTATTTATCCCTCATCCTTTTTTACATTTTATCGGTCGCGGTGCAGGCGAATTCAAATCGCACGGCGAGCTTGCCTTCCACGGTCACTTTCGCCTTGAGGAAAAATATGTCGGACATCCGCTCGACCAACTCCACTTCCATGCGAATCGGCTCGCCCGGCCGGACTATGTGTTTAAAGCGAACGTCGTTCATCTTTGCGACCACGGGAATTTTATTGTCTTCGCTTTTAAAATGCCTGGAGAGCAGGATCGCCCCGGCCTGCATGGCCGCCTCGCACAACAGCACGCCCGGCACCAAAGGATAACCCGGGTAATGCCCGGTGAAAAATTCCTCCTTGCCGGAAAATACCTTGTTGCAGACGATCCGCGAGTCGGTCCACTCGACGATCTCATCGACCAATAAAAATGGCGGCCGGTGCGGGATGGCGGCAAGGATTTGTTCTCGGCTCATTTTTTCATCACTTTGTAGGGTGCGTGTTTGCACGCACGCGATACATCGCTCAAAAAAACGGACGCGTGCGAGCACGCACCCTACTTTTTCATCAAATATGCATCCACGTCGTTGGCCACAATCACGCCGTAATTCACGGCCCCCAGCCAACCGGACATGATAATTCCCACGCTTCCGGCATGATACAACCCGGCGATATGTTCTGGCAATGCCCGGCTCACGGCCAGGCCCTCAAATTTCGTGCCAAAACTGGCCCCGGCAAGGTGCAAAGTGTAACGCTCGAAGGTTAGCGGCGTGGCGGCCTCGACATGTTCGACCTTGTATCGCAAATCGGGCACAAACTTGCCAAGCGCGTCGAGCGTGCTCTCGATCAAATCGCGTTTGCCCGCCAGATAGTCTTCAGGGTTCAAATCGGCCCAATCGCGGTAATTCGCGTTGGTGCTGGCCACCACGTAGCAGCGATCGGTTCCCGGCCGGGTCTTGGGATAATAAAACGAATATGTCCGGCTGGTGATGTTCCGGCTTAGCAGCAAATCGGTGCGAAACTCCGCCGCGGTGGACGAAAACAACAGATCGCCGCAGGCCTCATGATCGATCATTTCGCCCGGCCTAAGCGCGATGTAGACCTGCGTGCTGGAATTGTTAAGCCTTACGGCCCGGGCCTGTTCGATAAAATCGGCGTCGAAATTCCCGCAACCGGCGAGATTGAAAATCGTGCCCGTCAAATTGGCGTTGGATACAACCGAGCGGCACTTAATCATCCGGCCGCCGGCCGACACGCCTTCCACTCTTCGGCCGGGCGCGTGAATTTTTTCCGCCTTGCAAGAGGTGCGAATATCGACGCCCTGTTTAAGCAGGTCGTCGCGCATCAGGCCGATCAGCCGGTCGGTGCCGCCTTGGAAGGTGTAAACGCCCTTGGACATGAAATTGGAGAACACAATCCCGTACGTCAGGGCCGGATCTTCCAGCGTGGAGCCGTTGGCGTAAGTTATCGGTTCCATCAACAGGCGCACGACATCCGTCCGGCCGGGGAAATATTTCTCCAAAAACTGTCCGGTAGTGGTCGTCTGGTCGTCGAAGAAATTCATATTCCTGGCGGCGTCGAAGAAACTATCGACCGTCTCCGCCGGCACTTGAAACCGCTCGGTCAGGACCCGGGTAAAATCCGCGCGGTCGAACGTAGTGACCAGCGAGAACATCGGGTTGTCGAATCGGATGTGCTTGAGTTGCACAATGGAATCGGCGATTTGGGCGTTCCAATAGCGGCGGCAGCTTTTGATCATGCCCACCGGAAAACCGTGCAGCGAAACGTCGAATATTTGCCCGCCCGGCCGGCGAAACCAGGTCGCCAACCCGCCCAGCTTCGAGTGCTGTTCCAGCAAGAGCACCGAATGTCCCGAGCGGGCAAGCGTATTCGCGGCCGTCATTCCCGCCAATCCGGACCCAATAACGATAACGTCGTAAAAATCGCGGGTATTTTCCATATTTTGGTATCGGCGCCATTTTAAAGCATGGTTGACTAATAGTGGCCCCCGCTGGTATCCTCGCGCTGCTTGCGCCTTAATGATTTGCTCATTTGCTTTTTCAAATAATTTAAATGTATCAGTGACAAATGCCCAAAAGATTCGCTAATTCTCCATATTAATGATTCTTCTTAATAAGACAAATATCTTGGAGATTGTGAGAGTGGAATGGATTATTCTACTGGATATTTTAATCCCTCTCTCCGAAAATGCTCATCTTCGGCGATTACGAATATTATCCGCTTTTGACGGATGAATTCTAGCGAGATGCAATCCGAAAGACTGAGTTTTCGTTGACGTGCTTGACGACAACGAACCGCGCCGAGAGTGAAAAGAGGTTCCGTGACGTACTGAATCTCGCATGCCGGTAAGATGACATCCAGAAAGGCCTCCAGGGCCTTCCAGCCAAGGCGGTGCTGAATTATTGCCCAGCTTTCATGAACGACATAATTCGTTGTAATAAGACGCCAGTTCTCCTTCTCGGCTTGCATAAACGCGGCAGTGATTTTTTTGTGCGCCGGGTCGGTGGAGTCGAGCAATGCGTAAAAACCGGAGGTGTCCACGAAAACGGTGTTCATGATCGACCGGCCTTGCGCTGGGCAATCGAATCGGCAAACCAATCGTCATGACTTTGTGTTTTGGCCCCAACGTGAGTTTTGGGCATGAATTTTCCCGCAATCTGGGCAAAACTCCTTTGGGGCGACTGTTCTTGTCGCTGCAAATAAATATCAACTGCTTCGCGGATTTGTTCCGCAATAGGCATGTCACGCTCCGCCGAGCTTTTTTTCAGCCGCCGGTATTGTTCTTCGGTCAGTTGAATTTGAGTTCTCACCATGATTACATTATAGCATGTAATGTTATCATAATCAAGTCTTCAGCAAATACCGATTTGCTATGCTGATGCCGCTTAAAATCGTGCCCACGATGCCCACCATGCCCTGGTCGTTGCCGCAGATGTAAAGATTTTTCAGGTGCGTGGCGCCGTCGTATCGTTTTTGCGCCGAGCCGTACATTGCGCCGCCTTCGTGGCCGGTGAAACGCTGGATGGTAATGGGCGTGAACATGTCGGTGTCGATCACCGCGCCGCGGAAATCGGGCACGAAGCGGACCGCCGACGCCGTGAGCCGGTCGTACCAGCGGAGCTTGGCCAGTTGATACTGCTCTTCGTCCAGTTCGGCCCAGCGCTGGTAGTTGGCCAGCGAAGTGATGCGCACCACGTTTTCCTGCATGGGCTCAGGGTAATCAAAATTGTTGGGCGAGCACACTACCCCGGAGCGCACGTCGGCCAGATCCCGCGGCCTTTCGTAGTGGATTTTCTCGGAATCGTTGAAAAAGACGATTGTTTTGTCGTAGCCCAAATCGCGCGGCGGGGCGTCGAGGATCGAAATCGACTCGACCAGCGACAAGCGGTTCCGATCGCCCGGTTCGGACGCGGCGGCGTCGCAGAGTCGCATGGTTTCCAGCCAGCCGGCCGATGAGAGGACCTTTTTTCCTTCCAGTTCGGCGCCGTCTTCGAGCACGACTTTGGCCACGCAGTCGTCCTTGACGCTGATCCGGCTCACGCCCGCCCGCAGGCGCAATTCGCCGCCCAGGGTTTTGAACTTTTGCACCAGCTTTTTCAGGATCAAGCGGATGCCGGCCAGGGGCCGCGCCAATCCCTCGAAAAAAATCGATCTAAACAAAATGCTGAACTGGCCGAAATCCATGTCGTGTTCTTTTGCGCCGCCGTAATACAACACCGGGCAAAACAGCATTTCCACTAACAGCGGATCGTGAATAATTTCGCTCACCACCGCCCGGGCCGAGCGGCCGGTATGCGGTTGCCCCAACTGATCGTAGTCGCACAACTGGGCCATCAAGCGGCGGAAGTTGTCTTTTTCCCGGGGAAAATGCCGGTGCACCTCCGACTCGAACAATTCGAAATCGTTGTTGAACCGCATGCTCAGGCCCGGAAACTCGATCGCCGAGCCCACCTGCGGGGCAAGTGCCAATTCTTCCCAGGCCAGCCGAAGCTGCCTGAGCAAGCGGACCAGCGGACCGCTGCGTGATCCCTTGGGCGCATAGTTCGTCACCGCATGCAGTCCCACGTCCAAATCACGGCCGCTGTGCCGATAGAACGAGTTCAGCCCGCCGATTGCACTGTGCCGTTCAAGAATGCACACCCGCTGATCAAAATGGGCCAGGCGGATTCCCGCCGCCAAACCCGACATGCCGGCGCCAATAATAATCGTGTCGTACATGGGTAGGGGATTGGGAACTGGGGATTGGGGATTGGGAAAATGACAAAGCACGAATGTCCAATGATGAAAACTATAATTCGTCACTCGTCATTTGAATTTAGTCATTCTTTCGTCATTCGTCCTTTGATATTCGACATTCCTTATTCATCCCTCATCCTTCATCCTTTTTTCACCACGTCTTTCATCCGCGGCTCGAGATACTTCACCGTGCTGGCCATGCTGGCCAACTGGCCGTAATCTTCCTCGGGAATTTGAATGCGATATCGCTTGCGCAGCTCCATTACGATGTCCAGAAAATCCATGCTGTCCATTTCCAACTGCTCGCGGAAGGGGACGTCCTCTTTCAAGTTGCTCAAATCTT
>JBEKZY010000185.1:0-9586 GCA_049509395.1 Thermoguttaceae bacterium
CGGAAGGTGGTGTCGCTCGATTGCTGTATTTCGGCGGCCAAAAGCCCGGCACCCATAGAGTGAACCGTGCCTGCCGGCAGAAAGACACAATCGCCCGCTTGGGGATGGAACGAGTGCAAACAGTCCGCGCACCGGCCCTCACGGATGGCGCTTTGCAGGGTGGTACGATCGACGCCCGGTTTCAGCCCGGCATAAATCAGGCCTTCCGCTTCCGCTTCCAAGATGATCCAGGCCTCGGTCTTGCCGGAATCGGGGGGATTTAGCCGTGCGGCTTGGGCGTCGTTGGGATGAACTTGCACGGAAAGGGTCTGCCGGGCGTCGAGAAACTTGGCGATCAGCGGGAATCGCGGCAGTGCATGATTTCGGCCCAGGAGTTCCTGCCCGTGCCGAGCGACCAACTCGCCCAAGGTTGCGCCTGCCAACGGGCCCCATGCCGCGACGCTTTGATCCGCGCCGTGGTCGCAAATTTCCCAACTCTCGGCGTAGTTCTCACCCGGGCTCAGGGCCCTGCCCAGAGAGGTCTCGAATTTCCGGCCTCCCCACATATATTGTTTATACAGCGGGTGAAAACGCAGTGGATATAGCATGCTCATGCGCGTGAAATACCGTGATTGTGGGATGTTTAATGATTATCATTGTATATCTATGCCGGTGATGTTACTATAAACGTTTCCAAAAGAACAGGCCGCAGTCCGATCTCCATCCGCATTTCTTGTATGGCGCGCAAACAATACGACGAAGACCTTTTTGCCGACAGCACCATGACTTTCGGGGAACACCTCGAAGAGTTGCGGATTCGTCTATGGAAAGCCATCCTGGGCTTGATCGCGGGGATTATTATCGGCATGTTTTTAGGCGGGCAGGTGGTCAACTTGATCCAGTTGCCCTTGACCAATGCCTTGTCGAATTATTACCAGAACCGGACGGAGGGAAAAATCGCGGCCCTAACCGCGCAAAACATCGATAACGCGAAAAATGAAAAAGATATCCTGGAAGCCGCCAAATCGCGGGGCATGATCGCCGACGACGTGTACATCGATCCCCGGGAATTGCTGGCTCAACTAGATGCCGATTACCCGCAACATCTCAAAAACTTCCAACTCCCTCAAAAAACCGGCCCGGGGCAAGCCAGCGGTTTGGTCCATGTTTTTCTGTGGCGTAAATCGGCCGACGATCCCAGGGTCCATCTAAAGGTATTCAGTGTATGGGAAGGTTTTGGAATATACGTCAAAGCCGCGATCTTGGTGGGCTTTCTACTGGCCAGCCCCTGGATATTTTACCAGATTTGGATCTTTGTGGCCGCCGGACTTTACCCGCACGAAAAAAAATACGTACACTTCTATCTGCCCGTCAGCATAGGCTTGTTTTTCTTCGGCGCTTGCGTGGCCTTTTCCTTTGTGTTCGAACCCGTTTTAAATTTCCTTTTCAGCGTAAACAATTGGCTGGGAATCGAACTGGATCCGCGGATCAGCGAGTGGATCGGATTCGCCTTGATTTTGCCGGTTGGATTCGGCATTGGATTTCAGTTGCCCCTGGTGATGTATTTTCTGGAGCGTGCGGGAATCGTCTCGGCGGGAATGTTCAGCAAGCATTGGAAAATCGCGGTTTTGATCATTTGGATTTTAGCCACGCTGCTGACGCCGCCCGATCCGTTCAGCCAATTTTTTCTGGGCATTCCCCTGACGTTTTTGTACTTCGGCGGCATTTTGCTGTGCAAATACATGCCGCGGCGCAGGACGGAATGAGGAATGCGGAATGATGAGTGAAAAAGCTTGTGGTTTGCGCGAATGCTGAACCCTGAACTCCGAGCCCTCCTAAATTGCTTCTCCGCCGCGTTCGCCGGTGCGGATGCGGATGCAATCTTCCAGGGGCAGGACGAAGATTTTGCCGTCGCCGATCTCGCCGCTGGCGCCGGTCCGTCCGCCTTTGATGAGCGCGTCGATCGTAGGTTCCAGAAATTCCTCGTTCACGGCGATCATCAATTGCACTTTGCGCAAGAGATTGACGGAAAATTCGTGGCCGCGATAGGCCTCGGTATGACCGCGCTGCCTGCCGAAACCCTGCACGTCCATTACGGTCAGGCGGAATACTTCCACGTCGGCCAAGGCGGCTTTGACCGCTTCCAAGCGATGGGGTTGGATGACGGCGATTATCAGTTTCATGGAATTTATTCCCCGGTGAATACGGCGGTCGTTCACATTTAGCCCCCCGTGAACACACCGGGGGTTTTGTTTAGGGACATATTTATCTTATCGCCCGCCGTTGGATTCTCAAGGGGGGCAAAAAAACAAAGAACCCCCGGAATGGAATATCCTGGAGGTCCTTTTTATCGATTATTTCCGTATTTTTCTGGTCTTAAAAAAGTTGGAGGGGCTTTAGAACTGAATAATCCCGTCGCAGGCTATAGCGAATTGGCCGTTCTTCGTCATATCATCAAATAGATGCGGTCCTGATCCGCCGTACCAATCCCATCGTAGTTCCGGGCGGAGCCGGAAGTTGGGGTTAGGCGTCCAGTTCAGTCCGGCAGTGATGGCCTGCACTGTTCCGGCATCGCCCGAGGGCAGCGGCAGCGGGTTCCCGCCGGGCAAACCGCCGAATCGCAGGCCGCCAAGACGGGTACCCTGGTCATCGACGAACATGTCGTAACGCAAGCCGGCCTTCCAGCAGTCGTTGATGGTGCAGAACAGGTATTGGGTGAAACTCCAGAACTCGGCCTGGTTGCCCAGCAAATTATAGTCCTGCTGCCAACCGGCGTCCCATTGCGAGACGGACTGCCACTTTTTGTTGAAGTTATAAGTTAGATATGTGCTGAAGTATGTATGAGGTTCATAAGGAACAGTCGTTGTATCGGCGGTTCTCGGTTCGAGGCCGCCGGTCATGATGGCGAAATTCAGCGCGTATTTCTTGTCTTTCGGGGTGTAAGCAAACCCGGTCAGGGCGGCAAACGAATCGGTAAGACCGTCGGTTTCGTCTTGGCCGTTCACGCCGCCAATGAAAAGACTTATCTCATCCGAATGTTTATAAGTCAACAAACCGCCCGTGTGCGTAGTCGGTTCGGCGTAACGCACTGCATAATTCATGGAGTAAAAGAAGTTGCTGATAGCCATCATCGACTCGTAGCCGATGATCGTATAAAAACGGCCCACCTTGAGGTCCATCTTTCCATAACCAATGTCAACGTATATTTGAGGCATTGCCAGGCCGTAATCGATGCCGGCGTTCCACTTGGGCGAACCGTCCGGATTGGTTTCAAAACCCAGCGATTCGCAGTAGATATAGTCCGTGCCGTACATCAAATCAACGCGGCCGCCGATATCCCAACAGCAATCGTCGGTTTTCAGCGCCTTTTCCATCACCATGTATAGTTGGTTGAACTGGAACTCATTTCGATCGTTGGGGGCAAGCGTGCCGTTGTAGCGCGACGGGGGATTTTCGGGGTTGCCGGTCAGTCCCATGTCCAGCCAGCCGGTGACATTGATCTTGGTGCAGCCCAGTTGGCCGATGAGGCGGTGAGGTTCGGGCGCCTTTTCCTCCTCAGGAGCGGCCTCTTCTTCTTTTTTCTCTTCTTCCGGAGCGGCTTCCGTTTTCTTTTCTTTATCAGCCGCCGCGTCAGGAGCAGACGGTCCATTGTCGCTGGGCGCAAAATACGCGTAACTATCGTTGTAGGGTTGATGCAATTCAGCCGCGAGAGGGCTCTGGGCAAAGGTCGTCGCTGTGAGCATGTATCCCAGTATGCCACAGGTCATCAGCAATTTCATAAGCCTCATGGTTTGGTACTCCTTTTGGAGAAAACGGGGGTTTTGCAGCCGCAATGCTTCTGCGGTGTGAATAAAAAAACCTACCGAACCGCAATCTGCGTGGTAAGTCTGGCAACGTACCTCACCAACATTATGGTGCTATCGGAAGGTTCTACATTCGCGAATCACGGGAAAAGACGCAAAACAGGAGCAACTGGAAAAATCGGGCAGCATAGGCGGGGAACTTTGCCGCCTGCGAAAACCCTTCCGAGAGAAAAACGGCATTAAAGACGTTTTTTTACACCAAAAGAAATGCTAAACCGTGTATTAGATACATTAATATCGTTTATCGTCGTTGCTATTGTAAAGAGTTACCGCTTAATCCAATCCGGCAAGGTGGGGAAAATCTGCATTAAAACCGGATTATTCTCGCCTCTGCTATTGTATGATCTGCTGTTGAATGATCGCCGAAAAGTAAAAAATCCTTTTTGTTTTAGTCTCCAGTTCTCTGCACTCCTTGCCCCTAATCATTCCTTCATATCTTCAAAAAGGGCGTCTACAAAAGGATCCGCCTGGAACAAGGCCAAATCCTCGGCCTTTTCGCCCACGCCCACGTACTTCACGGGCAGACCCACCTGTTTGCGGATGGCCACTACCACGCCGCCTTTGGCCGTGCCGTCGAGCTTGGCCAAAACAAGCCCGGTGCAATTGACCGCATCGGTGAAGTGCCGCGCCTGGCTGATGCCGTTCTGTCCGGTGGTGGCGTCGAGCACCAATAGGACTTCGTGCGGGGCATCCGGAATTTGCTTGCCCAGAACACGATGGATTTTCGTCAATTGCTGCATCAGTCCTTGCTGGGTCTGCAAACGCCCGGCCGTATCCACAATGCAAACATCGGCGCCGGATTCGATCGCCCTGGCCACCGTGCGATGTGCCACGCTGGCCGGATCGCTGCCCGGAGCGCCGGTGACGATCTCGCAGCGCAAGCGGTCGGCCCAAACGGTCAACTGCGCCACCGCGGCGGCGCGAAACGTGTCGGCGGCTCCTAAAATCACTTTCTTTCCGTCGGAAAGGAACATTTGCCCCAGTTTGGCAATCGAGGTCGTTTTTCCGCATCCGTTCACGCCGGCCACCATGATTACCGTTGGGCCGGCGGCGGCGAAACGAATCGGTTCAGCGGGCTGGGCAAGCAGCACTTTTAGCTTTTGTTTGATCAGTTCCAGAACATCATTTTCCTCGACTACCCGCGCTTTGAAATTGGCGACTACTTCGTCGACCAACTCCTGCGCGGCTTCGACGCCCATGTCAGTCTTGACGAGTTTCTCGAAAAACTCCTGGATAAACGACTCGTCGACCAGCCGTCCGCCGCCTTTGAATATGTCGCGGATATCGGTATGCAACAGTTGTGCGGTCTTTGCAAGACCTTGCTTGAATTTGTCGAAGAAACCCATGGCAGAGTGGTTAGTGGATAGTGGTTTGTGGTTAGTGTGAAACCGCAAGCGGTTTTATGGATTAATTAATCCTTCATCTTTTTTATGCATTAGCCGGTCGAGTATCCCATTGACGAATTGCGCCGATTGGGCGGAGCCAAAACGCTTGGCCAATTCCACTGCCTCGTCGATGGCAACGCGGTCCGGGGTATCGGTGTGCAGCATTTCAAAGGCCCCCAAGCGCAAAATGTTTCGGTCGGTGGCGGCCATCCTTTTGAGACTCCAATTTTCCGCCGCTTGTTCGATCAGTTTATCCAGTTCCTTGCAATGACTGCGCACGCCGGATACAAGGCTGCGTGAAAATTCAATCAACTCCTCCGACCGCAATCGCTTCTTAATCATTTCGTCGCTGGTTGCGGGATTTGATCGCGGATTCAGATCGTCCTGATACAGGACCTGAAACGCTACCTGCCGTGCTCGACTGCGACGAGACATTTTTTCAAGGATGAAGGATGAATGAAAATTTTGAATGATAAATGATGTATGCTGAATATTAAATGAAACCGCCTGCGGTTTGGCGATGATTTTCAAAACAGTGGGCAGTAAACTGCCCACCCCTCTTTAACCACTCCATGATCAGAAAACTGGGCAGTAAACTGCCCAGCCCCTAAGCTATTTAAATTCTTTCCTCAGTTGGGCCATTAAATCGACCATTTCCAAGGCGGCTTTGGCGCAATCCACGCCCTTATTGCCGATGCGTTTTTCGGCCTGATCCTTGCCCGTGGTGGCCTCGTCGCCGCCGGAGCGGGCGATGGCCTGTTGCAGGGTGTCGCATGTAAGCACGCCGAACAGGACGGGCAGGCCGTAATGCACGCCGATCTCGGCCAAAGTATTGCTCACCGCCCGGTTGATGTGTTGATCGTGGGTGGTTTCGCCGCGGATCACGGCCCCCAGGCAAATCACGGCGACGTAGCGTCCGCTGGCTGCCAGTTCTCCGGCCACGGTGGGAATTTCGAACGCCCCGGGCACCCAGGCCACGTCAATGCGTTCATCACCCACCCCGTGCGCCGTTAACGTGCCGACCGCGCCTTCCAGCAGCCGAGCGGTGATCGATTCGTTGAATCGCGAAACCACAATCGCGAACCGGCCGCTGGCGCTCCCCGCCGTTCCTTGAAAAACCTTGACCATAATAAAACGCTGAGTTTAGAATATAAACATGTTTTGCATTCCGCCCGAAGGCTTTTTTTTCGCCTTGGGCGCTTTTTTGAACGTTCGTATGTCACGCGATGGGGGAATATCTATTGTTTTACCCGTTAGTAATTCCTCGATAGTGAGAATCTGTATTATTGGATGTTTCGTTTGCCAAGGCGATTCGTAGAATCCGGCCCCGGCTGCCTCGGATCGCATGGGTCGCATGGGATCATTCAGGCAAATCAAAAGCCCTATTGCCGCCTTTTCCCGTTCCACCACGCCTCTCAGGTCGCGTATATGAGAGACCTGCACGCCGCCGGCTTTTACGGAAATAACAACTTGTTTGATTTGCCGCGATTCGGCGTCGTCATGGAAAAAGATGCGGCCGTCAATTCCTTTATCCGCGCCTTTTTTCTGTTCCACGGGCCTCGCGCCGACCAGGCCCAAGGCCCACCATTGAAATTGATAAGGATCATCCGATACCAGAGTTTTTGCCCCGGACAGATCTACCGGTTCGCCAATAATATCATATGCTTTTCCGATCCCTAAACCAAAGGCGTCTCTAAGCCGATGTTTCATCAATGTGACGGCCAGACGGGTAATATCGATGCCTATCCACTTCCGGTCAAGTTTTTGAGCGACGGAAATAGCTGTTCCGCAGCCACAAAAAGGATCTAAAACAACGTCGCCTTTGTTACTGCTCGCATTTATTATGCGTTCAAGAAGAGCTTCCGGTTTTTGAGTGGGATAACCCAATCGTTCGGCGGCTTGCGATTGAACGGGACGTATATCCGTCCAAACATCACCTACGGGCGTGCCCTCTTGTTCATCGAGATAACGTTTTAGCGCCGGAACCCCGCCCGGTTTTGTTTGCACAACAACGCCTTTCCGATAAGCATCTTCCATGCGCTCTTTAGTCCATCGCCAAACTCTAGTAATGCCGAGAAATTCATAGGTAAGATTCGGCCTATTTTTATTAAGATTAGTTAAATCCGCCAATCGATAACGTCGACCGTCAGCATCCGTATATTTATAGAACTGTTTTATATAATCAGGATTATGGGCCGTATATGATGGGTTCCAAGTCCATTTATCCGAATGAGTGTAGCGGAGGATAATATCGTGATTTCTGGCAAACCGTGTAAATGCCAATCCTTTAGCATTTGTTCTTTGCCAAATTATTTCGTTTCCAAAACATACCGGTCCAAAAACGGCATCCATAAGAAATTTCAAGTAATGACTGGCCGTGGGATCGCAATGAAGATAAACGCTTCCGGTGGATTTCAAGACCCGTTTAAGTTCAATCAGACGCGGGGCCATCATGGAAAGATAGGCGAGCATGTCGTTATCGCCGAGCGCTTGCCGAAAAGCTTGCATCGCCAGCGATACTTTGCCACCGGCTTCCACCACTTCCAGATATGCCGCCACGGCCGTCTGATCCCAGTGCCATGTATCCTCAAATGCCTGAATCTGAGCGGCGGACTGACTGCCGTTTTGATCGGAGAATAGAACATTGTAGTTTTGATCGCTGTTGAATGGCGGATCCAAATAAATAAGGTCCACCGATTCGTCGGGAATATAGCGACGAAGCACTTCCAAATTGTCACCATAATAGAGGGTATTTTTCATGGGACCTCCGTTTCAGGCCATTTTGGCGAAACCTATTTTATCAAAACGGTCCAAAACCGCCAGAACCCTCGAAAAGCAGCAATAATCTCTAACCCCTACGATTTCATATTCATGCTCATCAAAAACTCGCCGTTGCTCTTGGTCTTTTGCAGGCGACCGACCAGGAGTTCCATGGCATCGGGGGGATTCATGTCGTTTAAAACGCGGCGGAGTATGCAAATCCGCCGATGTTCCTCGGGGTCCAAGAGCATCTCTTCGCGGCGTGTGCCGGAGCGGTTGATGTCGATGGCCGGCCAGACTCGCCGGTCCACAAGCTTGCGATCCAGCGAAATTTCCAAATTGCCGGTGCCCTTGAATTCCTCGAAAATCACTTCATCCATGCGGCTGCCGGTTTCGATAAGGGCGGTGGCAATGATCGTCAGCGATCCGCCTTCCTCGACTTTTCGGGCCGAGCCGAAAAACCGCTTGGGCCGTTGCAGGGCGTTGGCGTCCACGCCGCCGGAAAGCAGCTTGCCCGAATTCGGGCACTCGGCGTTCCAGGCCCTGGCGTAGCGGGTGATCGAGTCCAGAAAAATCAGCACGTTGCGCCCGTATTCCACCATTCGCTTGGCCTTTTCCAAAACCATTTCGGCCACCTGGATGTGGCGGGCCGAATTCTCGTCGAAAGTGGAGCTTATCACCTCGCAGTTCGGGCCTTTTACCTGGCGCTCCATGTCGGTCACTTCTTCCGGGCGCTCGTCGATCAAGAGCATGAAAACATAAAGGTCGGAATAATTTTTCAAGGCCGCCTTGGCCATCTTTTGCATGAGAATCGTCTTGCCTGCCCGGGGCGGACTGACGATCAATCCCCGCTGCCCGAACCCGATGGGCACGATCATGTCCACTACCCGCATCTCGATCTCGTCGGGCGTGGTCTCCATGCGGATCCGCTCGTCGGGGTGCAGCGGGGTAAGGTCGTCGAAAAAGACCTTCGACGACAGGATATTCGGATCTTCCCAGTTTATGGCCTCAACGCGCAGCAAGGCGAAATAGCGCTCGTTTTCCTTGGGCGGGCGGATTTGACCCGATACCCAGGCCCCGGTCTTTAGCCCGAATCGCCGGATCTGGCTGGGTGAAACGTAAATGTCGTCCGGGCAGGACAGGTAATGGTAATCCGGACTGCGGAGGAAGCCGAAACCGTCGGGCAAAATCTCCAGCGTCCCTTCGCCGTACATCAACCCGTTGAGTTTCACCCGCTCCTTGAGGATCCGGAAAATCAGGTCCTGCTTTTTGATGCCCGCGTAATCGGTGAGATTTTCCTTGCGGGCTTCTTCTATCAGTTCGGCCATCGACATCTTCTGCAACTCGGCGATGTGCGTATCGCCCGACTGCTTGATCTGCTCGTACTTGGCGTGGATGTCGTCCCGGCTGGCGACCATATCGGCGGCGATTTCCTCGGCCAGCGAAAGCGGATCGTCTTCATCGTCGAGATGATAGTCGTTGTAGTTTTTCGCGTTGCCGGAGACGGGCGGAATAGGCCCTTCTTCCGGCTTGTGGTTGGTAAAACCGTTCTCTTGTGATTTGAAATCTTGTTCCGTAGACATGAAAGCGCAACTCCTG
>JBEKZY010000186.1:0-9545 GCA_049509395.1 Thermoguttaceae bacterium
AAAAACTCGCATTATCCGCCATTCCTGCCTTATCATAAAGTATGGTCCCGATTGCCGCAATGTCTTAAACCAAATGGCATAATAGGACCCCGCTCCCTATATCCAGCCGCTCCCAAAACCCCCTATTTAATTCGCCGTGAATACTGGTCGGGTTGCTGATAAACGTAATATTAACATATACTGTAACAAGAGGCAAAAAATGCGATACCGGCCTTCATATCGAACGATATTTATCATCTTGTCGCTGGCTCTGTTTCCGTGGCTCTATATCTCTTACCCTTTCTGGAAAAACGCCTTTATATCCCTTAAAACAAAGGGTCTTTCCAACATCCCCTCGGCTTCTTTCTTTTATCGGGGAGCGTTTTGCGCCCTGACGTTACTTTTTATTCTCGCCATAGCCTTGGTGATTTATTTTTTGATTGTGTTCTGCATAAATAAATTTTATAAAGAGCGGATGTCCAAATCTCTTCCGAGCATACCGCTCAGCCCGGTGGAAGAGGAATTATATTCCGCCGTGCTAAAGCCCAAATCCCCGGAATCCAAGCTCCGCCGGTATTATTACCGCCTTGGAATTCTGCTGTTGTGCGTTCTAATCGTAGCCGCCGGATCGAATTTATTCTTCGTAAAACTGAAACAAGCCCGGCGGCAGAGCGAAGCCGCGGCGATAATCCAAAAATTAGGCGGGCAGGTCGCTTACGACGACCAAGGAGTGGTGCCGCCGGACGCACTGCCCCGCTTGCGAAAAATACCGGGAAACGATTTTTTCGATAATGTTATAAAAGCGACGTTCCCTCCCGAGGCCAGAGACGCCGATATCGCCTGCCTCGAAGCTCTGCCAAATCTCGATACCTTGGAACTCAGCGGAACCAATGTAAGCGACGCCGGCCTGGCCAACCTGGAAGGATTAACCCAACTGAATTTCCTCAACCTGGATCAAACCAAAATAACCGACGCCGGCCTGGAACACCTCAAAGATTTACCCAAACTTCAGGAATTATCGCTCAGAAATACCCGCGTCACCGACGCCGGACTGGCTTATCTTGAAAAAATGGCAAAACTCCAAGTCCTTGCTCTGGATCAAACACTTATAACCGATGCCGGCCTGACACACCTAAAAAGTTTGAAGCAGCTGCATACTCTAGGTCTCCGTGGTACGCAAATCACCAACGGTTGCTCGAATTATCTCACATCGTTGTCTCACGTCCAAAAGTTGGATATCTCGAATACCATGGTCACCAATGCCGGCCTGCGGCGCCTCAAGGAAATCCCCCGGCTGCGGTCCTTGACACTCGGCGGCTTTGTAATTACCGATGACGATTTGGATTGCCTTAAGGACTTGCCCTATCTCGAATCCTTGACCCTTATCCATACCCTCAACTCCGACGCCGGATTGGAACATCTCAAAGGGTTGGTGAATCTTTACAGGCTGAGTCTCAAGAACACCAACGTGACCGAGGCCGGAATTCAAGACCTTCAACAGGCATTACCTAATTTGAAAATTTCCCGCTGAAAGGTATTTTAAGATATAAACAAACCGATCATTCAATAAAAAGGGGCTGCCGTCAACGCAACCCCTTATGCCATAAAGCTTTCTGTAAGCGAGGGCGACGGGAATCGAACCCGCAACCACCGGATCGACAGTCCCCAATATACGGGTTTACAGTATGCACTTAATTAACACTTACTCAACAATCTCCGAGAAAAACGCTATGCGGTTGCTTCTCGGTTGGTTGACGCTTGAGTGATTTACACTCGACTTTACAACAGTTTTTACAACAGGTGGAATATGAATGAACAAACCATGAGAGGAGGTATTCGGGAAGTTACCGGTAGTCGGGGGTAGTGAGCTCTAAGCAAAAAGCTTGAAATATAGGGTAAACAAACAACTGGCTTGTGAGGGCAAGAAACGAGAAAGGCTCGCTACTCTAGGATTGGCTGCATGGGACATGTACTATGGAGTTGCCCACAACTACCTTCGCTTAACTAAACCGTCCGATCCTGTAGAATATCTAGAGTATATCTGGACGTTGTGATTTCGATTGCAATGAAAACGTGCTATCCATTTACCTCCACTGCGACGGGTAAATAGCGTTTTGATTAACAACATGGCAATTTAGGATTTTTTCAGTCTAAAGAGAAATTAGATTGGGAAAATGGCTGGCATGTTGCGAAATTCGAAGGTTTTCCAGGATCCAACGCGTTGGCTAGTGTTGCAGACTACCATTAGGGGCGGGCCGAAACCAAAATTGTCCGGGCAGAATCGGAGATCCCCGACGCGTGATGGGCCGTGCCACTCTTATTCACAGGCATTGTTCTCTGAACGGTTGGGGGGGGGTTAGAATCCACTGCCGGCACACCTTCAAAGCCGTGCGTCGGAGATTCTGCCAATTCTAATCCATCCACCTCTGCTGTGGTTTTCAACGAAACGATAGAACATGTCGGTAGTTTAGCAGGCCTATGTGGTTCTTGGGATCCTAGGTGCCACTAAACTTTTTATGTTCAGTTTTTCACGGGGAATCACACAATTTACCGATGCTAAGGCTTCCGGGTTCATAAAATGGGTGTTGACTTTTAATGTAAGTGAGTATACACTTACACTAATCGAAAGGAACGCTCCATGAAGACCGCCACAAAAATGCCAAGCGAGGACCGTCGCGCATCTATCGTCAAGGCCGCTCAAAGGGTCTTCGTTGAGAAAGGTTTTTATAGGACGACCACCCGGGAATTGGCCGAAGCGGCGGGAGTCTCCGAAGCCCTTTTGTTCAGACATTTTCCCAGTAAAGAAGCATTGTATTCGGCAATACAGGTATCTTGTTTCAAAAAAGAGGGATCGGAGATAAACGAAAAACTCCTATCGCTCGAGCCGTCCACGTCGGCACTCGTGTTTTTGGTGCATGATTTGATTTCCCACGTCGTCGGAGGGCGGCCAGAAGAGGAACATCGTACCTTTATTCAACTGCTTTTGCGAAGTCTGATGGACGAAGGAGAGTTCGCGCGTCTTGCCGTGCAAGGAGGTCCGTCCCATTGGGTTCAAAAGGTTAGAGAGTGCATCAAGGCGGCAAAAGCTGCGGGCGACCTGGTCGATTGCCCGGCAAAAGCCGATTTGGGAGGCTGGTTTGTCCATGAGCTTATAACCGGGATTATGGTTCATATGCTTCCTTCAGTTACAGTTATCGATCATGGAATAACGCGCAAGGAACTAGTTGAGCAAGCGGCATTATTTTGTTTGCGCGGCATCGGCATGACAGAAAAGGCGATCAGCCGTTACTTTGCATCAAAAGACTACTTTAGAATCAAATGATTTTTTTCGTTTAGTATATGAGTGGGTACACACTTACTCTCGAACGCCTTCCATGAAAGCTGTTTATTGGACTTCAATTTTGCTTGTAATTGCGGGAAGCGGCGCAGCATACTACGCCACGCACGCAGGCACCCGTTCCATCACAAGCTTCCACACAACTGAGATCAAACGCGGCGATTTACTCTCTACGATCAACGCCACCGGAACCATTGAACCGGAGGAGGTTGTCAACGTTGGCGCGCAAGTTATGGGATTGATTTTGGAATTCGGTTCTGATCCCCGCAACCCGGACAAAGCAATCGACTACGGCTCTGTTGTCGAGAAGGGAACCGTATTGGCGAAAATAGATCCTACTCCTTATGAAGGGGCGGTTGAACAGGCCGAGGCTGCCTATCAAGGATCATTAGCGGGTTTACTGCAATTTAAGGCAAAACTCCTCCAGACGGAACAAGATCGCAAAAGGGCTGAAGCCTTGCGGACAATCATGGATATTCCTGGGACAAACCGGCCTATAAAGGGTATCGCGGATAGCGATTATGATCAGGCGGTGGCTAATCACGAAATGGCGAAGGCAAATGTGGCCGTGGGCGAAGCTGCGGTAGCACGAGACAAAGCCGCGCTCAGGATAGTGAAAACCAACCTTGGTTATACGACCATTACGTCGCCAATTCGTGGCGTCATCCTCGACCGCCGCGTCAACATCGGACAAACTGTGGTTGCCAGTCTCAACGCCCCCAGCCTGTTCCTTATCGCCAAGGACTTGAGCAAGATGCAGGCGTGGGCGTCGGTGAATGAGGCCGATATCGGACGCATCCAGCTCGACATGCCCGTCCGGTTCACAGTCGATGCGCATCCCGATCAGACGTTCCGCGGCAAAGTGACTCAAATCCGCCTGAACGCCCAGATGACGCAAAACGTTGTCACGTACACCGTGATTGTGACTACCGACAATTCCAGCGGCAAGCTGCTTCCCTATCTAACGGCGAACCTACAATTTGAGGTGGATCAAAGGTCGGACGTTTTGTTGGCGCCAAATGCGGCGCTGCGATGGATGCCTTCGACAGAACAAATCGATCCTACGGTAAACAAAGCATCGATCGTGCCCGAGTTAGCGAGCGCTCAACACCGCGGTTATCTTTGGTTTTTGTCCAGGAGCGGCTTCGTTCGGCCATTGGAGGTCACGATTGGCGTCAGTGACGGAACGATGACCGAAATCAGCGGCAGCGATGTAAAGGAGGGAATGAAAGTTATCGCCGGGGAAGAAGGCGATGAAGAAGTGGATGTCAAAGAAACAGCAGCAGATGGCGACAAGACGAGCAATCCATTTCTGCCAAAACCGCCCAAGGGCAGCAAACCGCCGCCCGGACCAATGTAATTTCCAAAAGGCGCTTCCGTGGATCTAATACGGCTTGAGAACATCTGCAAAACGTATTACCTAGGCGAAGTCGAAGTCCCGGTACTGCGAGGCATATCGCTTTCCATTCGCAAAGGCGAGATGGTGGCCCTGATGGGCGCGTCGGGGTCCGGGAAAAGCACCCTGATGAACATCCTCGGCTGCCTGGATCATGCCACTTCCGGCAAGTATTGGCTCGATGGCCGGGAAATGAGCAAACTTACGCCGAACGAGCGAGCACTGGTGCGGACAGAAAAAATCGGGTTCGTTTTTCAGAGTTTTAACCTGCTGGCGCGGACTTCGGCGCTCCAAAACGTCGTCATGCCGTTGGATTATTCACTCCAAAGGCATTCAGGCCGCGAATCCCGAGGTTTGGCTCAAAGCCTGTTGAATAGCGTTGGACTGACTGACCGAGTTAATCACGTGCCGTCGCAAATGTCCGGGGGGCAGCAACAACGGGTAGCCATCAGCCGCGCTTTGATTAACAGCCCTGCGCTCGTACTTGCCGACGAACCCACAGGTAACCTCGATTCGCACGCGAGCGTCGAAATCCTGAAAATGTTCCAGCAACTCAACGCCAACGGAATCACCATCGTTTTGGTGACGCATGATCCCCAAGTGGCTGCTTATGCCAACCGGACTATCCACATCGTTGACGGGACCATCGATAGTGACGATGCCCGTAATTCGGGCACGGATGTAATTTCTGCCGCACCGCCTCTACATATAAGGGATACGGCATTGATTTCTCATGCCGCTTCGTTGCACGGCAGCGGCGCCAACGATAGCAGCCGCGACGGCATCTGCATGGAAGGGTCGCCCCATGACACAATGTCAGCCGTGTCCGCTACGGCCGCGAATCGCAGCGAACCTCGGCCTGCGGCAAAAGAGATTCCTTCGACGCAGAATTCTTCTTATGAATTCGAGTGCGACACCCCGGCGGAGACACGGCGACGAATCGCACTTAAACCGCTGCCGGCGACGTGGCGTACCGCATTTAGCGCGCTAAGGCGCAACAAGATGCGTGCCGGGCTTTCGGCCTTGGGGGTCATCATTGCCGTGGCGGCTGTAATCGCCATGACGGAGATCGGTCAAGGCTCGAAAGCCACACTTCAAAAGAGCATAGCCAGCATGGGGGCCAATACCATTATGATCTTTGCCGGAACCACAAATACCGGCGGCGTAAACAAGGGGACCGGCAGCGCCGTGACGCTGACTCCGCAGGACGCCGATGAAATCGCCCGACAGTGCCCCGCGGTGAGAAGCGTCGCCACAATCGTTCGTGCCCGATCACAAATCGTTTATGGAAACCGCAATTGCGTGCCCGAGAACATCCTCGGCGTTACGCCGTCGTATTTGGAGGTCCGTGATTGGAAAAAAATGTCGAAAGGCGAAATGTTCAGCGACCGCGATGTTCGCAACGGCAACAAGGTCTGCGTCATCGGAAACACCATCCAACAAAACCTGTTTCCAGGAACGTCTCCGATCGGCAAGGAAACCCGCATCAACAATGTTCCATTCCGTATAGTCGGCGTGTTGAGCCGCAAGGGCGCGAACATGGTTGGCATGGACCAGGACAACATCGTGCTGGCGCCGTGGACTACGGTCAAGTACCGAGTCAGCGGTTCTACGTTGACGGACACAAACCAGAGCAGCAGCGCCAGCGGCAGCTCTTCCGCCACCAGCGACAAAGTCAACACCCTAAATAGCCTCTATCCCGACGCGACTTCGCTGTACTTTTCGCGCACGACCACCCAGGAGGCCGACACGCCGCAGCTTGTTCGCTTTACTAATGTCGACCAAATCATCGTCAGGGCCGTGTCCGAAACCAAGGTCAAGTTAGCGATGGAACAGATTACCAAGCTATTGCGTGAGCGCCATCGCATCCGCAAAGATGACGAAGAAGACTTCAGCATCCGCGACATGGCGGAAATTATGAAGATGATGTCGTCAACTACACAGTTGATGAGCAGCTTGCTTTTGGTCGTGGCAATGATTTCATTGGTCGTAGGCGGCGTTGGCATCATGAACATCATGCTGGTTTCCGTTACCGAGCGCACTCGGGAAATCGGCCTACGCATGGCCGTTGGTGCTCGGAGCTATCATATCCTTCGTCAATTCCTGGTCGAGGCCGTGGTGTTGTGCCTTGTCGGCGGCGCGATCGGTATCCTGCTGGGCCGCGGCGCATCGCTTTTGGTGCGATGGATAGCCCATTGGCCCACACGGGCGTCGCTGATCACTATTGCCGCCGCCGTGGCCGTTTCGGTCGGGGTCGGCGTGGTGTTTGGCTTTTATCCCGCTTGGAAGGCCTCACGATTGGACCCAATCGAAGCCCTGCGATACGAATGAAATGTACGGTATTCAACAGCCAGCGTTTTCCGCTCCGCTGACCGTTTTCAAGGACATTCCGAAATACGACCCTTTTAGGCAAGTTCAACAACGATAATCAGTTGCAGATCATCCAGCCAGACTATTGAGAGTGAACACCCGTTCCATATTGCAATGCTGCTGGATCAGGATAGGTTGAAAGTCGATGGGCTTCTTTAGGCTGGATAGCTGCCCCTTCCGGCCATGCCTGTCAAATTATTGCCCTCATGCCCACCATCTGGACCTGGGGGTTTTTGTTTTGATGGTCGATCACCACGGAATAAAGATCGCTCATCGAAAAAACGGCCAAAACGGTATCAAACGCCTTTTTTTAACGAGGAGATGAACTATGACAGAGCCTAAATCGTGGAAGGAAAAAATGGAGTCCATTGTCGCCCGGGAAGTATCGCGCAAAGTGGCGGATCAATGGGGGAAGGAATGTGCTGAAATTGCAGACAAAGACCGGGAGAAAAAAGAAAAGGAAAGGTTGCGAAACAATCCGGGGACCAAATCCCTTACGCTTCCCCGGACCGTGCTGGTTCCCCAAGCCATTGTTGTGATTTTTGATAATAAGGGAACTATGCCGCTGGAGTATGCAAAAAATATGCTTATAAAATGCGGCTTAACTGCTGATGAGGTGTTAGCTGACATATAGCACAGGCCGCTTATCGAGCCTGTCATCGGAAGCGGCAATTTTCCGAGAGGAAATATGTTCTATGAGAAATTGTAAAAAAATGCGGTGTATATTTGCTTGATGACCAAGCTGATAAATCTATAGATGTATTAAAAGCCTACTTCCAACAAACAAAAACATATGACAAATTGAGTGGATATCATATAAAAAAGATCGCCCTTGCTACTGGTCCGCTCTGTGATAAATGTCTAGAAAAGCGAATAAAAACCGCCTAGTAACACATTCTTAAGACACAACCAGGCTCGTTATTCTAGGATTGATTGCATGGGACATGTACTATGGAGTTGCCCACAACTACCTTCACTTAACTAAACCGTCCGATCTTGTAGAATATCTAGAGTATATCTGGACATTGTGGTATCGATTACAATGAAAACGTGCTAACCATATACCTCCACTTTGACGAGAAGATGGAGTCTTGATTGACGATATGGCAAATTCGGACTTTATCTGCCTGAAGAGAATTCTGAATGAGACAACGGTGGCTTTGATGCGGAATTCGAAGGTTAACCGATGCTTCGGCCAGGATGCTTCTGTCGCCGTTACGGGCGAGCAATGCCTTCTGATCGGCTATTACTTTGCCACCACCGGCACCAAGGGAAGCAGTGGAGCCGTCTTGACGTTGAGGGTGATCTCCGAGGATTCCAGGCCTTCGGTCTTGGCTCGTAGAACGAGATTGCCCGAGCCGCCCCGCCGGCTTTGGAGGATGACTTGAGCAAGGCCGTTGAACAGGCTACGATTGTTGCCTTTATCCGGCTCATGGCAGGTCGGATCGCCGTTGCCAACGCCGATGATCGTGCCCGGTCCGCTCAGCTCGAACTCGACCGACATGTTCGCCGTCGGCACGGGACGCCCGTCCTTGTCGAGGGCTTCGACGGTCACCGGCAGGGCGTCGTTGCCGTCACCGGCCAGCGCAACACGATCAGGCGTGAGGCGCAGCGCCACCGGCTCGCCAGTGGTCTCCACGGAGTATCTTGCGACCTCCTTGCCGTTGTTCTTCGCGACGGCTTCAAGCCGACCAGGCGCATAGGGCACTTGCCACTCGACCATGTTGAATGGATTGACCGGCTTTTCCTCGATGAGTTTGCCATTGAGAGAGAGAGCAACGGTGTCTGCGTTGGTAAGCGCCATCACCTTGACCGGTTGACCTTCTTTGCCCGCCCAATTCCAGTGGGGTACAAGAGCGAGCACAGGTTTGTCATGCACCCAAAAGGCCCGGCGAATGTAAAATGCGGTCTTAGGGAAACCGCACAAATCCACGCAGCCGAAGGACGAACTAGCCGCCGGCCATCCGAGAGGATTTGGCTCGCCGCGATAATCGAAGCCCGTCCAGATAAAGCCGCCAGCGAAGGTCGGCTGCTTGGCGATCGCTTCCCACGCACTGCGATTGTTCGAAGCCCAGCCTTGAATCTTGTCGTCGTAGGCGGCCAGAATGCACTTGGACCAGTCGGTGACGTACGCCCCTCGCGTCATCACCTGGGAGGTGTCTTCCGTGCTGATGATCGGCTTGTTCGGATACGCGGCGCGGATCCCGTCGTACTTGTCGACCTGATAATTGACGCCGATGACGTCGACTACCTGCGCGGCGTTCTTTGGATTGACTTTATCCCCGCTCAACTGCCCCAGGTTCTGGGCCGCAGTGGTCGGCCGTGTGGGGTCGAGTCGCTTTACGAGCGCGTTCATGTGGCGCGTTACCTCAAAGCCTTCCTCTCTGTCCTGCCACGGTTCTTCGTTGAAGAGCGACCACAAGATCACGCAGGGATGATTGCGGTCGCGGCGCACCAGCCACT